>CAUZIZ010000095.1:0-20739 GCA_963579905.1 Acidobacteria bacterium UBA6911
CTCGCCTCCCGACAGTCGGGTTCCTCGCTCGCCTACGATGGTGTCGTATCCCTCCGGCAGGCCCAGAATGAACCCTTCCGCATTGGCGTTTCTGGCTGCTTGGTGCAGCTCTTCCTCAGACGCGTCCGGTCGTCCGAAAAGGATATTGTGGCGAATCGAGCTGTGAAACAAGAAGACGTCCTGCATCACGTGCGCGACGTTGGAGCGAAGGAACTTCAGGGGAAGCTGGCGCACGTCTTGCCCTCCGATTCGGACGGCACCCTCTTGAACCTCGTAGAAGCGGGGGATCAGGTTGCAGCAGCTCGTCTTCCCAGCTCCAGTAGGTCCCACCAGGGCCACGACCTCTCCCTCCCCGATCTGGAAACTTACGTCGTCCAGGACTGGCACGTCGGGATCGTAGGCGAAGCTCACTCGGTCCAGCTGGACGCTCCAGTTCATCCCAGCTGGGGGTTTGAAGGCGGAAGCCTTCTCCGCCTCCCCCGGTGTGTCGAGCAGTTGGAACACCCTGGCTGCCGAGGCCATGGCTTTTTGGAGGGTCTCGTTGAGGTTGGCCACTCTCAGCAACGGGATGAAGATACGGCTCATATAGAGAACGAAAAGCACCAGATCTGCCAGCTCCAGCCTATTTCCCAAGGCGAGGTACCCGCCTGCTCCAGCGACCATGACGTAGGCCAAGCCGCTGCTGAGCTCTACAAAACCCGCAGGAAGAAGCGACCAGAGATTGGCTCGGACGATGCTGTCCCGATAGCGACTGCTGTGGGCTCGGATCTGTCGGGCCTGTTCCTCTTCCCCGACGAAGGACTTCACCACCTGATAGCCTGCCATCCTATCCAGGATTTCGGCCACCAGGTCCGCCCGTCGACCTCGCACCTCTCTCCATACCTGATTGGTTCGAGAGGCAAGTAGGTAGACTCCCCAACCCAAGAGGGGCAGAGGCAGGATGACGATGATAGCCAGTTCGCTATTGATGGAAAAGAGAACTCCCATCATCGCGATGGGGATGACGAGGGCCAGGACTGATTCTGGGATGCCGTGAGCGATAAAGTCCTCGATCACCTCGACGTCATTGACTGCCTGCGACATCAGGGCTCCACTTCGGCTCCGGGTGAAGACCTCTGGCTTGAGCCTCTGGATGTGGTTGTAGGTTCTGGAAAGCAGCTGGTGAAGGGTCCGGTAGGCCGCGATGTGGGAGAGGACCCCGTAGCCATAGCGGAAGACTCCGCGGATGATACTGAGTCCCCCAAGCGCCAACGCCATATACAGCACTGCAGTGCCGGTAAGGGTCCCGTCATCCAAGAGCTGGACCAGGCGCCGCAGGATCAACGGTGGGATCAGGTCGGCGGCTGAGAAGGCAAGACCGCAGAGGATCGATCCCAGAAGTAATCGCCGACTTTCTCCCGCCAGGCGCAGGAGGCGCAGCAGAAAGCCATCTGTCGGCTCAGGTGAGGAGTTTATTCCCATTGGGCTAGCTATTCGCTTTTCTCAGCAATACTGATCGAGGCGGGCCATGAGAGTTTCGAACTCCTCCATGGTATTGAAGAAATGGAGACAAACCCGCAGGTCGCGAGGTTTGTCCAAGGGGGAAACCAGGATCCGATCAACTTCCGCCAGCTTGTTGTAGACTTCGAGGCCTGAGGATCCCTCCGGCAGTTTGAGTACGCACACTCCGCTTCTACTCTCTTTATCGGGAGGAGAGACCAGCTCGAACTTCTTGGATTCCTTGACTATCTGCGCCGCCTGGCCAGATAAGTCCGAGATCCGTTGGTAGATCTTGTCCCAGCCAATGTGGTCGAGCCAGCGCAGGGCCTCGGCGAAGCCCCCGAAGACCGCCTGCGATCGGGTTCCGAATTCGTAGCGGCGGCCATTGGGATGCCATTCATATTGCCCCTCGTCGTCGAGTGACAGATATGAATGGGCGCCTGTCCAGGAGACGGGAGTCGCCTCCAGAATCTCCTTTCTGATCATCAGTCCACCCGTTCCCTTGGGTCCTAAAAGCCATTTGTGTCCGCAAAAGGCGTAGTAGTCACACCCCATCTTGTTGAATTCCACCGGGACATTACCCGCACCCTGCGCTCCGTCCAGCAGCAGACGGACATTTTTCTTTCGGAGGGCCTGCGCCAGACGCTGCGCCGGCATCACGCGACCATTCCGCCGCGAAACGTGGCTCATCGCCACTAGTCGCGTGCGAGGAGAGAGAAGGCTGAGCACGTTGTCGACTACGTCCTCGCCGATGTCGATTGGAGCCAGGCGGTGGGTGACTCCGAGGCGATCACGCAGGTTATAAGAGGGCATCCTAAGGGCCGGATGCTCGTGGCTGCTGGTCAGGATCTCGTCGCCCTTTTTCCAGTCGATCGACCAGATCACGATATTGAGAGCCTCGGTGGTGTTGTGGGTGAGAGCTACCTCTTCCTTCTGGCATCCCAGTGCCCCGGCCACCAGCGGTCGACAGGAGTCCTCGGCCTTACCCAGAGCTCCTACGTACCTCGGGTCCGCCGGCCCCTCATTCTGGAAGTCGAGGAGACGTTTGACTTCTTCTATCACCGGTTTCGGAGAGGGTCCGATCCCACCGTGTTGAAAATACAGTGATTGCCCGGTGGCAGGGATCTGGTGCCGAACGGTGCGTACCCAGTCAGGAGCCTTTCCCTCCAACGATTTCATCGGGGTTACAGTTGCCTGGCTGCTAGAAAAGGGAATGCCGAGTAGACCAGCGAGGGAAGCGGTCTTGAGGAAGCTCCTTCGGTGCCAGCTGAGCTCATTTCTTGACACTGTCATCAGTTCCTCCATTTGTCTGTTTCGTAGGGCCCTTTATTACCACAATCGCACCGAGAGCACGATGTTTGCCGAGACAGTCGTCAGCAAAGCCCCCAGCTGGCGCTGGCTCCATTCGAGAAGGAAACTCCAGTAACCTGAGTGGCACGGGCATCCCTGCCCGTGATGAGAGATCCGTCGAGCCCTTGGCTCGACAATCACGGCCTGGAAGGCCGTGCCACAGCGCGGGTCGTCTGCGTTGGCTGTAAAAACTGCAACCTGCAACCGAATGAAGTTTCAGGTCGGTCCCCCCCGGCTGCGCTGGATCATTCAGAAGGAAACTTTAGGTTGCGGATGAGGAAGATTGCGCGTCACTGCGTGGGGAAGAGTTGTCCAGCTCTCTCCTCGGCAGTTGGCCTCATGTTGCTAACGGGTCAAGTCGTTCGCGGCTCTGTTATATCGCCAGTGGTTGGGGATGATAGTCGATCGTCTTGGCATTTGGTGCTGGAGCTGAGCACGCTGAAGCGTCCTCCTGGATGGGGCATGGCGCAATCAGTGGGACTAGGAGAGGCGTTCTATGAGCTGGCCGACTTCGACAGATTGGTTGGCGGAAACGGTGACGGCGAAGCGCTCCCTGTCATCTTCTCGCCACTCGGTGGTGAAGGTGCCTTCGCCGAAGAGCTCTGCGAACAGCTGCGAGAGCAGGGGCTTGAATGCCTGGTAGGTTGCTGACTCGTTAGGTGTATGGAGCCTGTCGTTGGCCACGATCAGGATCTCATCCGTTTTGAAGCGAAGCTTGCCCGCGAGTTCCGGGGCTGCTTCAAGCAGTGTGCATGCTCGAAGCGTTGTCTTCAGAATCGTCGTCAACCTCTCCAATGAGGAACCATCGATATCTCGCTTACGATAGTAGAACAGGCCCAGACGGTCTCCACCCAGGTCCATGCTGAAGTTGCCCTGGTGAGCAACCAGTAGGACCCCTGGTCCTTGACGGACGTGGCCGTAGTTATGCACATCGATTAGAAGATGTTCTTCGATGATCTGCTTCTGAATCCAGGAGTGAAAGATCGGCACGAAGTTTTCGAGTGCTACTTTCGCTGGGTCATCGACGAAGAGTTTGAAGCCGAGTCGCTGCAGTTCCATGGCGTGCTATGGGTTGATCTCAGGCTTGCAGCGGGACCATGGCTTCGGCAATCCGTTCTCGACAGGCGTGGGCCGCCTCGATAAACAACTGTGCCTCCTCGACCAGGCGGTGCGAAGTGTCTCGACTATGTTCCGTGGGAGGAGACTCGTATCTCCGAAACAGATAGTTAGCGAACTTCCCTCCAGCGTACTTGTCGTAGAATAGCTTGGTATCGTAGAAGCGACGTCTGAACTCCGTTACGATCGTTTCGGGATTGTTGGGAACGTCCAGAAATTCGGTCTTGATCAGAGCGGCGGCGGCCTCAAGCATGGCCTCGTAGCCGAGCTTGTCGGCGCCAGGATAGTCCTCATCTTCCAATTTGAGTTGGGCTTCGAAAACGATCCGCTCTGCGGCTGCCATGTCGAACTCAATCAGTGAGACCACCTCTCCCGCGCACTCTCCGGTGCCCATGTCCCCAATTGAGAATTCTCGAGGATCTCCCCAGTCGGCATAGAATGAGGGGGCCTGTTCGTAAGAGGGAACCTTCATCAGATCCTCGAACATGGACCTCATCTCCCTTTTCCCCACCGTGCTCACGAAGGTCTGGAAACTCTCGCCGTTCTGACGAAACTGGACAAAGCGCTCGGTGAGACGGTCCAGGACCTTGGGAATGCTCTTGGCCGGAACCGACCCCATGGCCAGGCCGTAGGCGGCAGCATTCTCCGTCCATTGGCCACCTAGAACAACCTGGAAATGAGGAACCTTGTGGCTGTTGATGGTGCGGCTTGTGCCGTAGAAGCCAATATCGGCGATGTGGTGCTGTCCGCAGGAATTGAAACAACCGCTGATCTTGATGCGGAGGCCCTTTACCGCCTCATCGATCTCGACGAACTTTGTGGCCAGGCTTTTGCGGATTTCGTTTGCAAGGCCTCTGGAGGAAGAAATCCCCAACTTGCAGGTGTCGGTGCCGGGGCAGGCTGTGACGTCGACGATCGAGCCGGCTCCCGGGTCGCTCAGACCGACTCTCTTCAGCTCCTGATAGAGATCCGGGAGATCGGCCTCGCTCACCCATCGCAACATCATGTTCTGCTCGACAGTCGTGCGTATATTCTCCCCGGCAAACTGGCGCGTGATGTCGGCCAGCTCGCGCATCTGCCATGCCGAAAGGTCTCCCAGGGGAAGAGTGACCGAAGCGGCGGCGTAACCGGGTTGCCGCTGGCGGTACACGTTGGTGTCGTACCACTCTTCGAAGCCTTCCGGGCGCTGTTGCCCGTTGAGAGGGGCGGCTTCCTTTACCGGAGTCTCCTGATACAGAGGTGCTTCCTCCAGGTAATCCTTCCAGCGGGAGTCTTCCTTTAGCTTATCTCGCTCCTCCAGGACCAGTCTCCGAAACTCCTCGACGCCGAGCTTGGCCACCAGGAATTTGATACGGGCTCGGGCACGATTCGTCTTTTCTCCGAGGCGCGCAAAAACCCGTGACATGGCTTGAGCCGTGGGGAGTAGATCCTCTTCTGGGAGGAATGGATCGAAGAGCTTGGCCTGGTGCGGAACCGCTCCCAGACCGCCGCCCACGTAGAGCTCGAAGCCCCGTTTCTCTTGCCCATCCTCGATGCGCTTGACGGCAATCCCGCCCATATCGTGCATGGTGATCAGGCCACAAGGGTGCTCCTTGCAGCCGGAGAAAGCGATCTTGAATTTCCTTCCGAAATCCTGAACGTCCGGGTGCCCCAGCAGAAACTGGCTGCAGGACTTGGCATAGGGTGTGACGTCAAAGACCTCGTCGCGACAGACTCCAGCCAAGGGGCAGGCGGTCACGTTTCGGACTGAGTTGCCGCATGCCTCACGGGTCGTAATGCCAACTGCTGCCAGCCTTCTCATTAATTCCGGTGTGTCGTCAATGTGAACGAAGTGCAGCTGAAAGTCTTGTCGGGTCGTGACGTGAAGAATTCCGTCCGAGTACTCCTCGGCCAGGTCGGCAAGTGCCTCCATCTGTTCCGGCGTGACACCGCCGTAGGGGATCTTGATCCGCTGCATTCCGGGAGCATCCCAGACCGTTTCCGGACCCTTGGTTACTCCGTCGGAGGGAAATTCCAGTTCCTGGGAACGAATGCCATCATGGCGTTGTCCGTTGTCGTAGCGCTGGCCATAGACACCTCGTCGAAGACGCGTCTCGGCGAAAATCTTCTCGTCCAGCCGACCCTGTTTGCGCAGCTCCATCTGGGTCTCGTAGATGTCTGCTTCTCGTCCGATCTCGGGATCCATCTTGTCGCTAAGCTTTTCTTTCCAGCTAGTCATCGAAGTTTCCTCCGTCGAAAAAGCCCCTGGAACTCCCTGCCAAAGAAGAGACTGCCAAGGGCCTTCGTGCTATCTATAGTTAACTTATTTGATCGAATCAGTCAAATCCGGAAGGGTGCCGGCTGGGTGTCTAGCGGGCGTCGCTGGAGTTGCCCACGAATCGATTAAAAGACCAGGAGTAGATTCTTCTCAGAGCGCGGCGGACCAGACGCTGCTGCCAGAACCAGGAAGACGTACTCCTCCGATCCCGCCCACTGGGTTCAGCGCCGGAGACGAGTCTCTGAGATTCCTGGCGCAGCCAGTCCTCGGTGATCATGTTCCCAATGTGGTAGACGCAGGCCTCGGGTGTACTCAGGCGCAAGAATCCTGCTTCGTCCAGTGGTCGATCGACGATCTCGCCCTTGCTCATCATCAGCTTGTCAGTCCAGGCCATTGGAAGGGCGTCGATCGCCGAGCGCGAAACCAGGTACTGCATATGGGATGCACCAACGTAGGCCGAGACATTCTGAAAGCATAAAAGGTAGTCCGGAAGAAGCTCTCGAGCGCGACGAAGAGCCGCTGCCTGCTCATGGCCCTGCGGCCGGAAAGGCCCACGCTGCGCCAAAATTCGTCGAGCACCTCCCGGGGGATCAGGTCCCCCTCTTGTGAAGTTACATCTCGAGTCTGTGCAGCCCATTGAACTGTTGAGCGAGTATTCTTATCGCTTATTCCTTTCACTGGAACGCCCCCAACCACACCTACCTTGGGAAAGGTCTTCATAATCCGCAGATGTGTCTCCATCCACCCGGGGCGGTAATACATATCTCCATTCGGAGTAGAAGACATAGCGTCCCGGCGCGCTTCTGAGAAGCTGCATTAGACCGTTGCCGGCCCCGATATTGCGACGATTCAGGATGAGATGGTCGATACGGCCGGCCGTCAACTCGGCTTGTAGGTACTCCACAACCGGCCGGCAGGATCCATTGTCGACTATCAGGAGATCGAACTCGCGGTCGGCGTGATGGCGGATGCTAGCTAGACAGAGCTTCAGGACATCCAGAGCCTGAGCGAAATAGCCTTCGGTATCAGGAATCGAGTTCAGCACGGCGACCGAAACCTCGGCCGCACCCTCGATTGGGCTGCTCATCTTCAGTGGACTGAATCCCTTTCGCATACCCATTCACAATGAGGCCCGGGGCGTTGATGGAGACCAAACTCGAAAAACAGCAACCTAATTGTGGTCCAAATCAATCTCGGTGTTCAAGAATCGAATCGAGAACCGCAGAGAGATTACCATCCCCCGCATGGCCTCCCAAATCTCGACGGATTCCGCTGGGGCGAGGCATGTCCGACATAGTTGCTCTCACTTCAGACCATCAACTACAATAACCGGAAAGTTACGCTGGGGAACTGAAAGATGCTGAAACTCCTGGTTGAGACTGGTCGCATCATGTCTGCGTCAAATGTAGTAGACAGCAGGCTCCTCAACGCCGTGGGAGTCCAGGTCATCCGCACCCTTCTTAGCCTAACCATCTATAACATGCGATCTATAACATGCGCAGATCTCCTGTTCCAAGTGAGCTGCGCGAGCAGGCGCGAGTCCTGAGGCAAGAATGTATTGTCGTCATTCGAGATTTCCTGCAGGAGGATCGGTTTTCATTGCTTCGAGAGGAATGTTCTCGGCTGCTCGATTCAGAGGCTGCACCCCGGGTAGTTCACGATCACGGAGGAGCCATGCTGGAACAGATCAATCTTCTTGAACTGGGTAGGAGGGGGGACTATCCGGAGATCTTCGCCTTGCTCGCCCATCCCAAATTGAAGGCACTCATTTCCTCGGCCGAAAAGCGCAACGTCAACTTCCTCAAAGCTCACATCACCCTGGAGCGCTTGAAAAAGCAGCAAGCGGATGCTGATCGGGAGGCCGACCTTCATGTGGGCACCTTTTTCAACACTCACAAAGGATGGCTCTACTTGGACAACGTGCAGCTTGAGAATAGTCCCTTTGTCTACGTCCCTGGATCTCACCAGCTTCGTCTAAGTCGCCTGCGTCGTACCTATCTAGAGAGTCTGGGAAACAACCAGCGCTCGCGTCGAATTCTTGTCGACGAGCTAGCCGAGCATGGGAACTCCGAAGAGGTGTACTCGTGTCGCGCAAACACCCTCGTCATAGCCAATACGTGCGGCTACCATCGCCGGCACTCCGGAGATTCGGGCAAACAGCGAGCCGCTCTCCATTTCTCTTTCCGATTCAATCCATTCTTTCCACCTGGACTTGACGTCGACAAGTGGCTGTCCAGGCGAAATCCGTTGGTTCGTCGCCTGACCGGATAAGAGGCCGATCAGTTGTTCTTTCCTGGAGCGACGCGGATTCTGGCCGGACAGGGTTTCAGGACGTCCGACAGAGGAGACTGCTATGAAATCAGCTGATTCCACCCGTTGTCCTTCCCGACTTTGGGATCTTTCATTGATCTTGTGTATTGCTTGCATGTTTCAGGTGACCGTGATGATTCACGCCTCGGACTCAAAAATTCAATTGATTCGAACCCAGGATGCAAGCGTGGATGTGTTGGTGGGGTCCAAGCTGCTTACCTCCTATCACTTCGGCCTCGGTCTCCATAAGCCGATTTTTCATCCCCTCAAGGCCCCCAATGGCAAGTCCGTTACCCGTGGTTTCCCCATGGAGTTCGGTATTCCCGGTGAGCATACCGATCACTGGCACCATGAAGGTGTGTCGTTCACCTACGGCGATGTCGACGGCATAGACTTCTGGGCCAAATATGGCCCTAGGGGAGACAACCCAGGTTCGGGCAAAATTCGCCATACCGGCTTCACCAGAATAGAAAGCGGCGAGGTTGGCCGCCTGACTTCCACGGCTGACTGGATTACGCCCGTTGGTAAGGTCGTCTTGCGACAGGAGGCGGACTTCACCTTCCGCGCGGAAAGCGACTGGCAGGCGATTGATCTGAGCTTCGTGCTTACGGCCCAGAAAGAGAAGGTGACGTTTCGAGACACCAAAGAGGGAATGATGGCCCTGCGCCTGGCCTCACAGCTCCGCGAGGACAAAAGTGGCCGCTACCTGAATGCGGCCGGTAAAGAGGCAGAGGCGGGAGTGTGGGGGAAACGATCTGCCTGGGTCGCGCTTCGAGGCACCATCAATGGAGAGGGAGTTACCGTGGCCTTGATCAATCACCCCGAGAGTGCGGGCTATCCCACCTACTGGCACGCCCGGGGCTACGGCTTGTTCTCCGCGAATCCGTTTGGACGCAAGGATTTCGAAAAGGGTAGCGTGCCTTTGAATTTTTCTCTGGAGCCGGGCCGATCGGCCAATTTTCGCTATCGAATTCTAGTGCACTCGGGCAAGTTGACGCTGCAAGAAATGGAACGTCAATTCCAGAACTACGTGGAGACAAGCTCCAAGTCTCACGAGCAAAAGTAATCTCTCCAGGTGCACATGGGGAGTAGCGGTGGGCTCCAGGCTGCCGTATGGCGAGCCCAAGGCTCGCGGGAAGAGTACTTTGGCTTGGAGCCCAAAGCTACAACTGTCGGCTCATCACTACTGGGCACTTTGAACCGGGTGACTGCTCTGGGTTGAAAGCGCGTCCCGGATTGCTCCTATGGGTGAGCAGCTGAGGAGACGCTTGGCGATGAGAAGATTCCCCTCGAGAAAACCTTCGCTCCTTAGGGACTGCAGCGCAAATCGGGAACAGGTCGGCCGAAAACGGCAATTGGCGATGAGGCCCACCACCGGAGATCCGAACCGAGTGTAAAGTTCGATTGTTGCCAACTCCGCCCTTAAAGGGAACGTAGTGGTAGAAAGTCCTATCGCCACAGCCGCCAAGGCAACGGCCACTACCCGTTTGCGCGTTCTGCTTACTTCCACTGGTCAGCGAAATCAGAAACCACGGGAAGCCTGAACTGCTCGCCTTTCACTGCCTTCATGATGCAGATTACGTGAATCACTAAAATCGCCAGCCAGAGCAAGGGGCCAACGGTGCAGCTGAGGATCGGGCCGATTAGCGGAACACCAATAAGCATCGTCAGGGCTATGCTCAGGGCGACCCAGGTCAGCACTAGAATAACTCCATGCTTGGCATGCCACTGAACGTCGGAATCGTCCTTTTCCACCAGCAACGGAATGAGAGCGAGAATGCCAAAGTAACTGAGCACTAGCATCAAAGTCTTATTCGAGCTGGAAGAGGCAGGAGGCGGCGCTGAAGGTGGAGGTGTCGAAGCTGGCGGTGTTGAAGCTGGTGGATCCGGGGGGGCAGTGGGCTGATTGTCTTCCATTGGTACTCTCCTCCATTGATGAAAGCTTAGATCACGACCCTCATGCATTGATGAAAGCTTCGATCACGACCCTCATGGGTTTCGCTATTCGTAACACAGGCAGAGATGACAAACAAGCATTTTCACCCGATCCGGGGACCAGCGCTCGAAGGCCGATCATCGACCCTGAATTGCTCCCCTGAAGTCGACCACCAAAGTGCCGACATATTTCGGTTTCACCGATCCGCCAGATCGACTTGTGGTTCTTACGGAAGCGCTGCCGATCGCCGACCCGGGCCGACCTCGTGTGTCTTGTCGCATCCTCACCGGAAAGTTATAATCCCTGACGCATGCCGAAGACGATGACCAGAATCCTTCTCCCAAGTGGAAGGGTGGCAGAAGGTGCACGGCTTCCGTCCCTCTCCTCGGATGAGCAGACTCGTCTATACCGACTGATGCTGCTGAATCGCCGCATAGACGAACGCATGATTCGTTTGCAGCGCCAGGGTAGATTGGGATTCTACGTCGGCTCGGTGGGAGAGGAAGCAGCCATCGTAGGTAGTGCCTTCGCGCTTCAGGCAAAGGACTGGATCCTTCCCTGCTATCGGGAATTGGGAGCCGCTCTGGTCAGGAACTTCCCGCTTTTCGACCTGTTTTGCCAGTTTGTAGGAAACGCACGCGATCAAAACAAGGGTCGGCAGATGCCCAATCACTACGGCAGTCCGGCCTTGCGTATCACATCGATCTCAAGCCCGGTTGGAAGTCAGATTCCGCACGCCACCGGTTTGGGGGTCGCTGCACGGCTGTCGGGAAAAGAGGAAGCCGTTCTGGTCTACTTCGGCGAGGGAGCAACGTCCGAGGGAGACTTCCATGTGGCGGCTAACTTCGCCGCGGTCTACAAGGCCCCGACAATATTCTTCTGTCGCAACAATCAGTGGGCTATTTCGGTTCCCGCCCGATCTCAGACAATGTCTGAGAACTTCGCCGTCAAGGCCAAGGCCTATGGCTTTGAGGGGGTCCAGGTAGACGGCAACGACGTCTTTGGCGTCTACTCCGTCACTCGGCAAGCCACCCAAAAAGCTCGAAAGGGTGGTGGGCCGACTCTGATTGAGGCCGTGACTTACCGGCAGGGCGGTCACTCCACATCTGACGATCCTCGAGCCTATCGGGACGATAGTGAGGTGCAGGAGTGGAAGGACAAGGACCCTATTCTTCGACTCAGATCATATCTGATGAGCCAGGGCTACTTGACCGAGGACGGGGACGCCCAGTTCGAAGCTGAGATCAAGCAGGACATCCAGGAAAATCTGGCGAAGGCAGAGGCTATTGGTCCCCCAGCGTTGGAAACGGTCTTCGAAGATGTCTTGGATACGGTTCCCTGGCACCTTCGGGAGCAGCTTGAGTCCCTGAGGACCGCCGAACGGTCGGCAAAAGTTCACGAGAAGATCTGACCAAGAGTCCAGATGCCGACAATCAATATCATCCAGGCAGTCAATGCCGCCCTACGCACGGAGATGCGCCGTGATCCCAGGGTCGTTGTGCTGGGCGAAGACGTGGCCAGGTTTGGGGGGGTCTTTCGCGCCACTCGAGGACTCCTGGACGAGTTCGGGTCGCAGCGGGTCTTCGACACTCCACTCGCCGAGGCTGGAATCATCGGAACCGCTATCGGCATGGCTCTTTATGGCTTTCGCCCAGTTCCCGAGATTCAGTTCGCCGATTTTATCTATCCCGCCTTCGATCAGATCGTGAACGAGTTGGCGAAGATGCGCTACCGCTCCGGAGGACAGTTCACCTGTCCCGTGGTAATCCGCACGCCCTATGGAGGAGGCATCCGTGGCGGCCATTACCATTCTCAGAGCCCGGAGGCGTATTTCGTGCACACGCCAGGACTCAAGGTGGTCATTCCTTCCAACCCGTACGATGCGAAGGGCCTGCTCATCGCTGCTGTCCGAGATGAAAATCCGGTGATTTTCATGGAACCCAAGAGAGTCTACCGGGCTGCTCGAGGTGAGGTGCCCGAGGGAGAGTACAGCGTTGAACTGGGTCGCGCAAAAGTGATCAAAGAGGGTTCCGATGTGACGATCCTGACCTATGGGGCGATGGTTTATCCAGTCCTGGAAGCTTCAGAGGCAGCGGAGACGGAAGACGGGATCTCCTCCGAGGTAATCGACCTGCGCACCCTGATGCCCTACGATATAGAGACGATCCTGGCCTCCGTGAAGAAGACGGGCAGAGTGGTCATTGTTCATGAGGCTCCCAGAACCTGTGGATTCGGAGCGGAACTATCCGCCGCCATCAGCGAGCGAAGCTTCCTGCATCTGCAGTCTCCGATTCTTCGTGTGACGGGTTTCGATACTCCCTTTCCCTACGCTTTGGAGGAGTTTTATCTCCCCGATCTGAAGCGTGTTCATAGGGCTTTGCGGGACAGTGTCAATTTTTGATTGATTGAGGAAGGAATGGCATTCGAATTCAAGCTCCCAGACATCGGTGAGGGGATCGTCGAAGGGGAAATTGTCCGCTGGCTGGTCAAGGCGGGGGAGAAGCTCGACGAAGATCAACCCATGGTTGAGATCATGACCGACAAGGCCACCGTGGAAATCAGTTCGCCGGTGGCCGGCGCCGTCTCCCACTGCTTCGGTGATGCGGGCGACATGGTCAAGGTGGGAGGTACTCTGGTGGTTATCGACACCGGTGGAGAAGTAGCTCCTGCGGAGGAGGCCCCGGTTTCCCCCGACGACTCCGCTTCGGTAATAGTCCCCCCTGTGCCGACTGAACCCGCCCCTCCGCGCTCAGGAGACCCGGTGCTGGCCACTCCGGCCATACGTCGATTGGCGCGAGAGATGGAGGTGGACTTGTCCCAGGTAAGCGGTACGGGTCCTGGGGGGCGAGTCAGTCGAGAAGATCTAGAGCGATTTCAGAAGGAACCGGTTTCGGAACGGGAAGACGAGGGGATGCTTCCTTACCGCGGGATTCGCAGGCGTATTGGAGAACGGATGGTGCAGTCCGTCATCACGGCGCCGCATTTTACCTATGTCGAAGAGATCGATGTCACGGAGCTGGTGCAGCTCCGTGAGCAATGCCGAAAGTCGTCAGACTTCGAAGGCGTACGCTTGACCTATCTACCCTTCATCATGAAGGCACTGGTCATCGGCTTCAAAGAGTATCCCTTGCTCAATTCGACTTTGAACCAGGAAGCCGAGGTGATCGAGTTCAAGCAGGATTGCAACATCGGGATTGCGGCCCAGACACCTGATGGACTGCTGGTGCCGGTTGTGAAGAACGTTGATGGCAGGAATATTCAGGAACTCGCCCTAGAGATTGCCAGACTCTCCGAGGCGGCTCAAAAGGGTCAGATACAGTTAGAGGACCTCCAGGGTGGAACCTTTACGATCACCAGCCTGGGAGCCATGGGAGGGATCATGGCGACCCCCATTATCAATTTTCCGGAAGTTGCCATCCTGGGAGTGCACAAGATCGTGCAAAGGCCTGTTGTCCGCTCGGGTGAGATTGTCATCCGCGAGATGATGAATTTGAGCCTTTCTCAGGATCACCGTGTAGTTGATGGCGCCATCGGTGCTCAGTTCATTCAGTTCATCAAGCCTCACTTGGAGAGCCCCGAGTCGTTGATCCACTAGATTCGAAGATACAAGTGTATTTTGTGTCTTGGAGTTTATTATTAGGTAGGTGCGAACCATTTTCCACGTCGACATGGACGCCTTCTACGCGTCCGTTGAGCAGCGGAATACTCCTCGCTACCTGAAGCAGCCTGTCATCGTAGGTGCAGACCCCAAAGAAGGACAGGGAAGAGGGGTAGTTGCGGCCTGCTCCTACGAGGCCCGTCGTTACGGGATCCACTCCGCCATGCCGATCAGCAAGGCCTACCGCCTGTGCCCGGATGGGGTCTATCTGCGTCCCAATTTCTCCGAGTATACGAAAGTGAGTCGCTCCCTGAGGGATGTCTTTCGCTCCTTCACGGAGTTGGTCGAACCCCTGAGTATCGACGAGGCTTTCCTGGACATGACTGGGAAAGTTGCGGTTGGTTCAAATGGTACGGAAATGGCCAGGGCACTGAAACGGGCCATCAGAGAGAAGGAGAGTTTGAGCGCGTCGATTGGAATTGCACCCAACAAGTTTCTCGCCAAGATCGCCTCGGACCTGGAGAAACCAGATGGCCTGGTGGTCGTCAGCCAATCAGGGATCGAGTCGTTTCTGGACCCCCTCGAGATCAGAAAGCTCTGGGGTGTAGGCCCCAAGACAGAAGCCAGGCTCAGGAAGAGAGGGATAGACACCATCCGGCAGCTACGTCAGGCAGATAGGGAAAGCGTGCTCGAGGGCTTTGGTAAGTTGGGACAGCATCTCTGGGCTCTTTCCAGGGGCATAGACAATCGACCCGTTGTAACGCAGAGGCACCCAAAGTCTGTAGGGCACGAGAGCACCTTCGCCGAAGACGTCCTGGATTTCGATACTCTGGACGCGACGCTGGAACGCTTATGTCAAAGCGTGGCGGAGCGGCTGCATCGTTCGGAACTCTCGGGTAAGACGGTGACGCTGAAGCTCCGGTATTCAGACTTCACCACCATCACTCGACAGAGCACCTTCAGAGATGTCCTCGATCAGGGCCCCGAGATTTTCACGGTGGCTCGAAGATTGTTGCAAAAGCTCCGAGACCCACAGCGAAGGGTGCGCCTGATCGGAGTTTCCGTTAGTTCTCTTGAATCGCTCCCGACGCGGGGCCGGCAGCTCAGTCTATTCCACTGACCTGAAGCTTCAAGAATTCGTCGCACGTCTGGACGTCCCACGTCGCACGTCTCTAGTCCCCGGACAGCGCGGCGAACGGAACCTGTTGGCCGGCAGCATCAACCTACTTCACCAAGACTAGACTCCCCAGACGCTTGTCACGACCTGAGGGTGAACTACCAGTAGTACAAAGCCAAGTCCGTCAGAGCCGCGAACGACTTGAGTCGTTAGTAAGATGAGCCCAGGTTCCGAGGAGAGAGCCGGACAACAGCACAATCTCCCAGTAACCGGAAGTTTCTTTCTCGAATGGAGCAGCACTGCTTGGGGGGCACTAAGCTGAAACTTCAATTGGCTCGGGCGGGTTGACATGGGTTCGGTCTCCAGGCCGAAGTATTCTTCTTTTCGAGCCTTTGGCTCGATACACGGCGGCCTGGAGACCGAACCCACGGCCGGGACTCCAAGTTTCCTCCCGAATGATCCAGCGCGGCTGGGGAAACCCTGGAGCCGAGTAAACTCATCACTGGTTGGCGGTGATGCGGAGCTTGGGTACCTCGATCATGACCTTGGAGCCCGGGGGAACACTGCTGATGATCCAGACATTTCCACCAATGATGGAATCCCGGCCAATGACCGTATTTCCCCCCAGAATGGTTGCCCCAGAGTAGACGACGACGTTGTCTTCGATGGTGGGATGTCGCTTCTTAGAGCGTGCTCCCTCCGCCCCCTTTTGGGGGAAGCTGAGTGCCCCTACGGTGACGCCCTGATAAAGCTTCACATTTTCGCCGATCTCGGTTGTTTCCCCGATCACCACTCCAGTCCCGTGGTCGATGAAGAAGCGTCGACCGATCCGAGCTCCGGGGTGGATGTCGATGCCCGTCCGGCGATGGGCGTATTCAGTCATGATCCGAGGAATCAACGGGACTTCCAATAGATGGAGCTCGTGCGCGATGCGGTAGGTCGTAATCGCCGTGGAGCAGGGGTAGCTGAAGATGATTTCGTCGAAAGACTTGGCCGCAGGGTCGCCGTCCATGGCAGCTTCGATATCGATCTCGAGCAGATTCCGGAGTTCGGGAATGGCCTGAATAAATTTCAGGCAGACGTCTTCGGCTTTCTCCAGGCAACCATCACAATCGCCCTTGGCCTCGTGCGTACACGTCTGGTGGAAGGCCTTATAGAGTTCGTCAGAGAGCTGCTCGTAGATCTCGTAGAGGAGTTCGCCTACGTAGTAGTCCACACTCCTGTTGGTCAGCGATTCTCTGCCGAAGTATCCGGGAAAGAGCACGGTGCGGAGTTTGTCCAGGATCTCCACAATGGCATTCTCGCTGGGAAGCGGAATCTCTCCCAAGTGCTGTAGGTGCAGCTCGGCATCACGATAGGTGCGCACGATCTTGTCGATCAGTTCTGGGAGTTCCCTCTGTCTTTGCAGGTTTCTGATCATCCTTCGCTCCTTCGCACGAGTCCATATTAACAATTCCGAAGCTGAGGTGGTACCGCCTCCCGGCAAGACTATTGATAGCCCACCGAAGTCAGTCCATACTCGGGATTCGATGAAGCAGCCCGAAATTGCAGTATCCAATCAGCTCCCGCTAACCAGATTCTCCGAAGATGAAGAGCTGTTCCGGGAGAGCGTAGCCAGCTTTGCGCAGACCAGCATCCAACCCTTCGTTGCGGAGATGGATCAAGAGGGGAAGTTCCGTCCCGACCTGATCAAAAGCTTCTTCGAACTTGACCTCATGGGAATTGAGATTCCCGAATCCTGGGGTGGCGCAGGGGCCACTTTCTTCATGTCGATCCTGGCGGTGGAAGCGTTGAGTCGGGTGGATGCTTCTGCCGGGGTCATCGTCGACGTCCAGAACACACTCGTCAATAACGCCATCCTTCGCTGGGGAACCGACGACCAGAAAAAGCGTTATCTGCCCCGCCTGGCTTCGGAGTGGGTAGGTGCCTATGCACTCTCAGAGGCGAGCTCCGCCAGCGATGCCTTCTCCATGACAGCTCGGGCAGAGAGGCAGGGCGATCATTTTCTGGTCAGCGGTCAGAAGCTGTGGACTACGAATGCAGCGGAGGCGAACTTGTTTCTTGTCTTCGCCAACGCGGACCCGGAGAAAGGCTACAAAGGCATCACTGCCTTCATCGTGGAGGCGGACTCTCCCGGCTTCAAGTTGGGGAAGAAGGAGGATAAGCTGGGTATCCGTGCTTCCTCGACCTGTGAAGTCATTCTGGAGAAGTGCCCCGTTGGTGTTTCGAATGTTCTGGGGGAGGTTGGGAGCGGATACCGGGTTGCCATTGAAACCCTGAATGAGGGCAGGATCGGTATTGGTGCCCAGATGATTGGTCTCACCCAGGGAGCCCTAGAGTGCGCCCTTGGCTACACACTGGAGCGCGAGGCATTCGGCCAGCCGATAGCTCACTTCCAGGGGGTACAGTTTCCCTTGGCAGAAATGGCCACCCAGCTGGAGGCTGCCAGGCTTCTGGTCTACAACGCCGCCCGCCTCAAGGAAGCCGGCCAGACATTTGTGAAGGAGGCGGCCATGGCCAAGTACTTCAGTTCGCAGGTGGCCGAGAAGGTGACCTCGGGTGTCATCGAGCTGTATGGCGGCTATGGCTACACCAAGGAATATCCCGTCGAAAAGTATTTCCGGGATGCCAAGATCGGGTCGATCTACGAGGGAACCTCGAATATGCAGCTGGCGACCATCGCAAAACAAATTCTGCGAAAGTAGCGAGATGAAGTCTAGGTCAGCGAGCCGAAGGCTCCAGCTGCCGATCTCTATCGACGAGTTTGCGGGCCGACTGCTCGACTGGTACACACAGCACAAGCGAGACCTTCCCTGGCGCCGTCAGCCCGAACCCTACCGCATACTCCTCTCCGAGTTCATGCTTCAACAGACGCAGGTCAAGACGGTGTTGCCCTATTACGAGAGGTTCCTGAGAGCATACCCGACACTCGAGGATCTGGCACGAAGCGAAGAAAGCGAGGTGCTTTCTGCCTGGTCCGGTCTCGGCTACTACAACCGCGCTCGCAACCTTCATCGAACCGCACGATTGATTTGCGAAAAACACGACGGCACGCTCCCCAGGGACTATGACCAGCTATTGGAGCTCCCTGGGGTTGGCCGCTATACCGCAGGGGCGCTTCTCTCTATTGCCTATGGGGAACCGTTACCCATTCTGGATGGCAATATCCAGAGGCTCCTCGCCCGGTATTTGAAAATCCGAAAGGACCTGACCGGATCGGGCGCCGAACCGGTGTGGGACTTGCTTGCGTGGATGGTACGGGAGCCGTTGGTTGACGAACACATCTCTGATTTCAACCAGGCCCTGATGGAAATGGGTGCCCTCGTTTGCACTTCCAAGAATCCTTTGTGCAATGAGTGTCCCTTGGGGGACAGCTGCTTGGCAAGAAAGGAGGGAATCCAAGAAGAGCTGCCGGTGCGGACAAAATCGCGCAAGCTTCAGAGCTTTCAATTCGCCTCCGCAGTGGTTCCCCGGAACGGAAGATATCTGTTGATGCAGAATTGCGAAAGCAAATTTCTCAGGGGATTCTGGGAGTTTCCCAAAGTGGTGCTCCCGATTGGCCCTGACCTCCCATCGTCACAACTTCTGGAGCAGACCTTCGAAGAAACCCATGGCTTGAAGATTGAGATAGCGGAACAGTTCTCTCCTGTTGACCATCGGATAACCTTCAGGAAGCTCAGGTTTTATCCATTTCGCGCCCATCTCAGGGAAGATCCAGAAGATTCCAGGGGCTTCGTGTGGGTAGACCTAGAAGCGAAAAGAGACTACCCGGTTCCTTCCTTTGTCGGAAAGATAGTCAAACGGATTGGGCGGGCGGACGATACCCGTCGTCAAAATTGAAAAGCTGCTAACAAGGCGCTGCGGAGCAGAAGGATCCCTCGGCGTTCTCCGGTTTGTGATCTAGCCTTTCTTACTCCGGAGAAGTTCGCCCAGAAACTCCCCATTACCCAACCACTGACCCTTCTTCTTCAATTATCCCTTCAAAGCCTACTGGCCGAGAGGCTACAATGGTGCAAATGAGAATCACGCGAATTCTTCCTGCATTGGCTTTGTGCCTGGCTTCGGCCGCGCTGCTTTCGGCACAAAGGGATCGAGCTCCTCGCCGTCTGGAAAACCCGGAGGAACTCCAACTCCCCGGAGGCTCGAGAGTTGAGTTTCGAAGCTTCCGATCGAGTGCTCTGGACAAGGATGCCAGCTACAGCATTTTCACTCCCCCCTCGTACGACAAGGAGCCGGAGAGGCGGTTCCCGGTGATCTACTTTCTCCACGGTCTCAACAACGATCACACCAGCTGGGCTACCCCCCGCTACGGCAATCTTCCAGTGCAAGTCGAGGCCCTCCTGAAAAAGGGCGAGGTTTCGGAGTTCCTGCTGGTGCATCCAGACGGCGGAAATAGCCTCTACACCGATTCCCTGGACGGCACCGGAAAGTACGAAACCTACATTCGAAGAGATCTGATCGCAGAGGTGGAGAAGAACTTTCGGGTACAGACGGGCCGCGCTGCTCGTGCTCTCGGAGGAGTCTCAATGGGAGGGTACGGCGCCCTGAAGATTGCAATGAGACATCCCAGAGAATTCGCTTCTGTCTCGGGAACGTCTCCCATAGTCTTCCTCGGGGAAGATCCTTCGAAGTCATTGACGAATCGCGAGTCGAGAAGGGGAGGCTATGTCCTACGCCTTATCGGAAGCACTTTCGGCGACCCTTTCAACCAAGAGCACTGGCGGGAAAACAGCCTCGAGGCTCTGGCCCGTACGGCCGTCCTGGGCGAACTGAACATCCATTTTTCCTATGGAACGGCTGACCGCTACAATCGGATGTTTCCGATGGAGCAGGGAGTAAAGACGCTGGACCAGGTTCTGAGCGAACGGGGAATCGCGCATACCTGTCAGATCTACGAAAGTGAGCCCCACGGTTGGGAGCTGGTTCGATCTCACCTCGATGAAACCCTGGCCTTTCTCTCCCAGACCTTTTCACATCCCTAGCAGGTAGCGAGCTGTCTCATATCGCCGACATCAGAAAAGGTCAATCCCAACGGGATTGTGAATTATAGCCCAGGGTTTCCGAACCCTGGGTAAAGGGAAGCTAAACCACGGGTCAACCCTATAAGGGTTGCGTCATGGAGGGTATGTTCCGGGTACATAGGCAACAGTTTCTCCCAGGCACATAGGTTACAAGAGGAGTCATGTCATGGAAAGAGACGTGTGTAATGAGCGAAGGAGTGAAACTGATGACCGAACATCTGGAGGGGGACTATGGAATTACGGAGTTATCGCAGGCCTATGAGGTGAGTCGGAAGACGGTGTACAAGTGGATTGGGCGTTACGAAAAAGAAGGGTGGTTGGGGCTGGAAGATCGCTCGCGTGCGCCCCACCGCCACGCTAACGCGGTGGAGAGGAGATTGAGAAGAAGCTTTTAGAATGGAAGGCCTGTTGGCCGTTGTGGGGAGCGCCGAAGCTGTGGGTCAAGATGAGGGAGGCGGTGGGAGCGGATCGGTGCCCGGCAGAGAGCACGGTGAGCGAGATCCTCAGATGCCACGGTTTGAGTCGTGTGGCCAAACGGCGAGGGCGAGCGGTCCC
>CAUZIZ010000096.1:0-20474 GCA_963579905.1 Acidobacteria bacterium UBA6911
ACGATCTGAGGAGCTCTAAAGAGAAATGACCCGCAAAGCCGTGGAAACTGGCGCGCTGTGGAAACCGTGGAAAAACGGCGACATCAAGCAGACGACTCTTGGCGTCGAGTTTTTCCACCGTTCCCACCGCTTCTACGACGAGATACACCCACCGAAGAATGAAACTCCAAGACTCCAAAAGTGTAACCTATGTGCCCGGGAAAAATTGTTGCCTATGAATCGGAAGCTACATGAGCATTTGTTGCTCTTCTGTACGCAACCCATTCTGGGTTGAAATCCAGGGCAAGCGCCGGTGACCCAGGGTTAGGAAACCCTGGGCTGAAATACGGAATCCCTTCAGGATTCACCTCGCTCCTGTGCGCTCAGGCCCCATCACACCAGCAGCTGACGCCAAATGCCAGAATTACTCTGTCCGAGCAAGTCCCGATTCTTCAACCACTTAGAAATTGCGACTTGCATGGTCACGAACGGAACATCGCTAACCACTTGATATCATTCGACTTTAAACCGGACAGGAGTCTTCCAGTGTACTAAGGGTCTGCGCAAAAATAACTTGGCATTTTGGCATCTCATCTTCACACCAGATTCGGCCGCTCCTCAATCGCGAAATCCTCAACATAGACCAGGCTACGCCTGCGGTTTCGCTCAATCGTTCGCGGCTAAATCTGGTGCAAACCTGAGCGCCAATTCTACCAAGTTATTCTTGCGCCGACCCTAAGTTGACGATGCGGGAGGGTTACCGAAGCAGGGGAGGGAATCTAGAACCTGAACGTCAGCCCACCACGGACGGTCCGCGGATTCTGTGAAAGCTCGATATCTCCTAAAGGAGTTTGAAGGACACCCAGGTCATTATTCGCTAGGTTGCGAATATCCAAAAGGGCCTCGATCTCATACCCGGTCGCCAGGAAGTCGAGCCCCAGGGAGTTGAGGATGGCAACGGGAACGGGGACGATCTGGCGCAGGAACAGGTTGATGCCCTGATTGGAGGTCTCATAGGTATCGGACAAGGCGTCCAGGGTTGGAATCGGATTGCCGTTGGGAACAATCTTCACAAGCGCTGTGATGGCGGTCTTGGAGAACGGGACAAACAGATCAAGCTGAGTCGATAGCGCATCGAACCCTTGTTCCTGAACGAGGCCGTCCAGCACTGAAGGATCGAAGACAATAGCCATCTCCCCAGGCATGAGACCCAGAGCTCTTCCTCGGATATAAGAGAAGCTGGTCCTCAGATTTTCTGCCAGCTGACGGCGAATCGTGAAGCGTTGCCCCCGGGTTCTTACCTGGTCGTCGTCCAACCGGATCATCTCGGCTCCCGGCCGGTAGCTCAGAAAGGCTAAAAAGGGTACTGTACCGCCGAAAAACTGATCTCGAAAAGCAGCAAGCTCGACCTCGGTAGCTGCGTCGAGATGGTATCCGAAACTCCCTTGATAGTGACGGGAGGTGCCCAATCTGATTTCGTCGTTGATCCGAGAAAGACCCACAGAATCCGAGAGGCTGATCTGGCGGCCATCAGGAAGCATGACCGAGTTGCCATAGGTTGGCCGCTTCGAAGCAAGGGCAATCCGCAGCACAGAACATTCGCTGGGCCTTACGGAGAGTTCCGCGTTGGGACTTATGAAGGAGTGGTTACGAACGGTTCGAACCTGATTCAGCTCGAGACCCCAAGCAAAAGAAACGGCTCGCCCCCAATTAAATCGCTCTTCGAAGCCCGAACTGAGGATGTGGATGGTCCCGGCGGCCGTTGTGAAACCCACGTCACTAGCCAACGAAATGGGATTTCCCAAAAGACCGAAGCTGGGCTGTTGAAAGCTGATCCGGCCATGACCCAAGAAGACCCGGAGCAAATGGTTCTCACTGAGGGTGTAGGCAAGAAAACTCTTAAGACGCCAAAGGGAGTCTTCGCCGGAGTTCACCTGCCCGGCAAAGACATGGTCCCTGTTCCCACCCAGGGCCTCCGCGAGTGCAAAGTTGGTTGTGGTCCCACTGCCCGAATCGCCGGGGAAAAGCAGGTAGTCACTGCCCATTCCAGCATTGGTGTGCACCTGAAAAACGGCTTCCTCCAACCAGCTCGGTCGCTCTTTTTCTCGAGGCGGCCCAGCCAAGCCCGGCACATAACGGAAAATCAGACGGCTGTCGGCGGCCCGCAGCACGGTCTTCAACTTGACGTTGCGGCCGTCAGACCCGTCCAGATCGAAGAGATTTTGAAGTATCAGCGTCAGCGCAACCGTCTTGCCAGGAAGAATCCTTACGGTCTGTTCGTTCCGAGAGACATACTGCGAACTCTTGACCAGCACCTGATAAGTGCCCATCTCGAGGTTCCTGAAGAGGATCTGGCCAAGCTTGTTGCTGCGCGTCAGGATAGGCAAGACCCCATCTGAGGACTGACCCAAAAGACTCACCAAGATGCCGGGGACAGGATGTCCCGACTGATCCTCGATGATCCCGCGCAGCTGCCCTAGAGGGGACGCTACGGCCGGAAGAGCCAAGAGCCCAATTACAACTCCGACGGCCAGGCAGTAAGTAAAAGGACGACCTTCAATACGGGTTGTGCTACCCATCATCGCTGCTGCCTCATTTTATCTGGATGGAAAAATCTTAGTCAAACCACAGAACGAAAGCAAGTTTTTCTGAGGGGGAAAGTAACAACTCTTGTGAAATTCGGAAATCCGTCCGCAATTCTGAGCCTTAGTGCTCCCTCCCATAAATACGATGACGTTTGTGGCGAGCGGGCCGGAGTCGAGGGCGCGAAGCGACGACGAGGCGATGCTCGGTATCGTAGAGGAGGAGCGACAACGCCATCGGCCTGTCCCGTCGCCACCCAGAGGGCAGATGGGAGTTGTGGACGATCTTTGCGTTGGTCGTCGTCGAAGATGGCAAGGCATCGTCTGCCTCCTCCTGCCTTGATCTCGCCTCACAAGCCCCATCTGCAAACATCATCGTATTTATGGGAGGGAGCACTTAGTACACTGGAACGTAAGTACGGCATGGGCTGGCTTGTTTTACTGCTGAAATTCAGCGGGCGAGCGTCTTCTCCCAACAGAGCTCCCGATTTAGTGAGATACTGAAATTTCTGGTCGCCGCAACGCTTTCTTATGGTCATCTACGGAATCCATTCGGTAACGGAAGCCCTCAGGGCCAAGGATCGGAGTCTAGAGCGAATCCTAGTCCAACGAGGAAAGGCGAACCCGCGTCTTCAGAAGATCATCGAGCTTGCCCGCAACCGCGGAGTGCCGGTGCGATTCGAGTCCCCAGAGGTCCTACACCAGAAAGCCTCGACACCGAACCATCAGGAAGTGGTGGCCGAGGTCTCACCCATAGAGTACGTAGAGTTGTCGGATATCCTGCGACATCATCCGACCTTGCTCTTGATGGTGGCAGGAGTCGAGGACCCACACAACCTGGGGGCTCTGCTTCGGACGGCAGAAGCGGTGGGCGTCGAAGGAGTCTTGATCCCTTCAAGACGCGCCTGCCCCGTTACTCCGACCGTCGTCAAGTGTAGCGCGGGAGCGGCTCTTCATCTTAGGATCGCCCGCATCGGAAACGTTCGGCAGACTCTGGAAAAACTCAAGCGGGAGGGACTCTGGGTCGTTGGCCTGGATCCAGCGGGGACCACCCACCCCAGTCTACTCGACACCTCGTTACCGTTGGTAGTCATCGTGGGCGGAGAACAGGACGGACTGAGCCGACTGGTTCGGCAACACTGTGATTTCCTGACTGCCCTGCCCATGAAGGGCCGGGTTGCTTCCTTGAACCTTTCGGTAGCCGCGGGCGTTTTTCTCTATCAGGTTCTGCTTCGACGGGGTGGGGATCTCTCCGGCTGAGGCTCTACCAGGAGATTGCACCACTCGTCCACGACAGCGCGGAAGTCAGGAGCAATCAACGTCGTCGCGCTGTACTCCAGCACCACGGCGGGTCCGACAATTCGATGCCCCGGTCGCAACCGCTCCCGAGAATAGAAACGAGTCTTTTGCGGCTCCTTGTCGAAGAACACCTTCTTCTCGCAAACGACCGCTTCCTGGGGTGCGTCCCCAGAGGTCGGGGAAGATCGGGGAAAAGGGAGTTCAGAGTGTCGACCTGACCCACGGACGCGAATATTGACGATCTCAACAGGCTGGTCGAGGCTGGCGAATCCGTAGTGCTTTTCATGTGCGCGATGAAAGGACTGAACAAAGTCACCAACGTAGGGAATATTGAGTTCGTAGGACTGACCGGTGTAGCGCGCATCCAGCGTCTTCTCGAGTGAGACCTGCGAGGGCTCAAATCCCTCATCCCTCAACTGTCCGCGAATCTGATCCAGCAACGGGGCGAAGGCCTCCTGCAGACGTTGGGATGCTTTGGAATCACTCGACAAAAAACGAGTCGTCAACGAGGTGTCAACAACGACATCGCTGCCCACGACACCCATGGCCGAGATCAGGCCCGGATTGGCAGGCACCAGGACTCTGGGGATTCTCAGGGATCGCGCTAGATCGCAGGCGTGGAGCCCACCGGAACCGCCGAAGCTCACCAGAGTGAAATCGCGAGTGTCGTAGCCTTTCTGCAGAGAGATTACGCGGATCGCAGCCTCCATCTGAGTGTTCACAATCTTCAGGATCCCATCGGCAGTTTCCGTGGCTGTCAGAGGACGGCCCTCCAACCGGAGCTGACGTCCCAGTCTTTCAAGGCCTACCTGGACCCGACGAGGGAACAGCTTCATCTCACCACCCAGAAACCAATCCGGGTCAATCCTGCCCAGATGCAAGTGGGCGTCCGTGACCGTTACATCCCGACCCTTGCCGTAGCAGAGCGGCCCCGGGTGCGCACCCGCACTCCGCGGCCCCACACGCAAGAGGTCTCCTGAATCGATCCACGCAATCGAGCCCCCCCCGGCACCGATGGAATTAATCGGGATGCTCTGAACCGGTACTGGAAGATGATCGATCGAGGCCTCGTTGGTGGTTAGGATTCCACCTTCGCAGAGACAGACGTCCGTCGAAGTCCCTCCCATATCCAAGGTGATCGTCTTTTCGTAACCAGCAAGTCGGGTCATCCTGAAGGCCCCAAGCACTCCCCCTGCCGGGCCCGAGAGAAGCGTTCGGACGGGTTCTAGCTGGGAGGAAGAAGCCGGTATGGTCCCACCATTGGACTGCATAATGGTGAGCCTACCCTTCTTCACTTGGGGATCGGCGCTCAAGGCCGAGAGATACCCCGACATTATAGGAGCAAGGTAGGCGTTGATGACCGTTGCTGAGGTGCGTTCGTACTCGCGAAACTCGGGTAGAATCTGGTGTGAAAGCGAGATCGGAAGTTTGCTCGCCTGAAGTGCCTCCTGTATCCGAATCTCGTTACTGGGGTTTCGGTAGCTGTGAAGCAAAACGACGGCGATTGACTCAGGTGCAAGCTTGCGAATCCGGGAGCAGAGCGAAGCCAGGGTCCCCTCCTCTAGAGGCGTCATAATGGTGCCATCCGATAGGATGCGCTCTTTGACGCCAAGGCGTCTGCTCCTGGCTACCAGAGGCTTTGAGCGTGAACCCGATAAGCGATAAAGGGCAGGCCGATTCTGGCGTCCGATCTCCAGGATGTCCTCGAACCCCTCGGTGGTGATCAGAACCGTCTTCGCACCCTTCCGCTCCAGCAATGCATTGGTGGCTACTGTCGACCCGTGCTGCGCCAGGAAGCCCGAGTCTGTGCGATTCTCGAGAATCCGGGCCAGTCCCTCTAGAAAGGCGCGCTCCGGTCGATCCGGAGTGGAGGGCAACTTCAGAACCGAAACCCGATCTCCATCCACCACCACAAAGTCGGTGAAAGTACCCCCCGTATCTACACCGATTCGAAGCATAAGTCGTCGCCTACTCCCATCTGTGGCCCGCTGCCCGCTGGAGCACTGCACACACATGCGCATCGCTCAAGCCGAATGCGGCTCCCGCTGGGGAGCCTCCACCGGCCGAAGCCCATGGTATCCGACAACGAAATGCTACAATACACAAGAGTTGAAAACTCTTCCAGCCTGGAAGGGAATCCCAACGGGGCAGAGGGTTCCATCCGCCAACTCCCTGGCCTTCCCAAATGGATGACGAAAAATGAAACAGGCTGAGCTTCCACGAAAGATCTATACAACCTCCGCCCTTCTCGCCTTTTTCATTCTCCTCGTCATCGTCGCAGTCATTTTTCTCAATCCGACTTCTGTTGGCAGCCAGGGATTTCTCTCGAATCTCACCCTGTGGGCGGTTGTCTGGGCGATCAATTTCACCATCATCCTGGTCCTGTCCTTCGTGCTGGCGAGGAACCTGATCAAGCTCTTCTTCGAGTACCAGACCAAACGTCCTGGGAGCAGGCTCAAGAGCAAGCTGGTACTGACCCTGACGATTTTCTCCCTCTTCCCCGCAGTCATCATGTTCTTCCTGGCTTTCGGACTGATCAACGAGAACTTGAGACTCTGGTTCAGGGCTCCTTCAGAGCAGCTTCTGGCCTCGTCCCGGACCATCTCAGCCAAGTACTATGAAGAAAGACGGAACATCAGCCTGGTAGCCGCAAGATACCTGATCACTCAAGTCGACTGGCGAACCATGATTCCCGCTGCGGCTCTAACCGATAGCCTTCAGGATCTTGATTTTGAAGCAGTCACCGTCTTCACTTCGGAAGGAGAACCCGTCTACCGCCTCGGCGATTGGGACGATGCTTCCATCGGAGAGCTGCTGAAGGATCTCCTGGCGGGCCGTGAACACTACGTTTTACAGCACCATCCGGACTCCGAGCAGAAGCGGTTCGAGGACCGGGGAATCGTGGGCGTACCCGCTCTCGACCGGAACGGCTCCGTCACGGGCGGAATCGCCTTGCGCTTCGTGGTGCCCCAGAGCGTGGGTTTCCATGCAGCCGAAATCCAAACGGCATCCCAGACTTACGAGGCAATGGCACAACGGCTCAGGGAGGTGGAGCTGAACTACTTTGCCATACTGGGCTTGACCATGTTGGCAGTGGTTTTCGGCTTCGTCTGGCTGGGCACCTATATCGCCAAGAGAATCACCGTACCCTTGGAGGCGCTCGCTGCCGGGTCCCGGGAAATCGCCGAGGGCAATCTTGACTATCGCGTTCAGCTGCAGGCACCGGACGAGCTTGGCATTCTGGTTACCTCCTTCAATCGGATGGCGGACGAAATCAACCAGAGTCGGCAGAAGCTGGAACAAGCCAACTCCGAGCTTCGGGCCACCAACGAACATCTTGACGAACGCAGACGCTATATCGAAACCATCCTGCAGAACATCACCACCGGAGTCGTCAGCGTCGACGAGGACGAGGTCATCCGCACTGCCAACAAGGCGGCTCTCAAGATGTTTGGTGCGACCCCTGACTCGATTCTGGACCGCCCTATCAAGAAGATCCTGGACCGGGAGCTGTACGCCGAGTTTCAGGAAATGAAACGTCACGCCCGACTCTATCGCACCTATCGCAAGCGCGTTACCTTCAAGCGAGGCGACGGCCATCTGCCAGTCGCAGCCACGATCACCCGCAACACCCTGGCCGTCAAGGGCGGGGTAGAACACTTGATCGTGCTGGACGATCTAACAGAGCTGATCAGGGCCGAGAAATTCGCAGCTTGGCAGGAGGTGGCACGCCGGCTGGCGCACGAGATCAAGAATCCACTGACCCCGATCCGGCTTTCCGCCGAAAGGGTCAAGAATCGGTTCGAGAAGGCGACTCAATCGGCTCCACCATGGGAGGGGCGGCAGGAGTTCGAGCCAGTCCTCAATGACGGAGTCCGTCTTATCGTCGCTGAGGCCGAGATGCTGCGATCCCTGGTTGAGGAATTTTCCCGTTTCGCTAGACTCCCGACCTGCAAACCGATCAGGGTCGAGCTGCACCCCCTGATTCGACAGACCCTGTCGCGATACGACGGTGCTCTCGACAGTGTCAAGTTGGAAACGGTTTTCGATCCCAGGATCGATTATCTGAAGCTGGACCCGGAACAGATTCAGCGCGTCTTTTTCAATCTCATAGACAATTCTCTGGAAGCCCTCACCCGGGCGGCTTCGAAACGGCGGATCGGCATTCGTACCCGATTCAATGAGGCCCGGCAATCGGTAGCAATCGAGTTTGATGACAACGGCGTCGGCATTCCTCCGGAAGACTACGAGCACCTTTTCCTCCCCTACTTTTCGACCAAAGAGAGAGGAACGGGTCTGGGTCTGGCAATCGTGCGGCAGATCGTTTCCGAGCACAACGGGTTCATTCGGGCAGAACCGAATCATCCTGAAGGCACTCGCTTCATCATGGAGCTTCCCATCTCGTAGAATCAGTCTTGAATCGAACCCGCTCCAGATGGCGGGAGTACCAAGCGCAGCGATCTGTATGAGTAAGGCAAAATTACTGATAGTTGATGACGAAGAGGGTGTTCGCAGGACGCTCGCTTCAGTCCTTCAGGATGAGGAGTGTCTGGTGGACTCCGTCTCGACAGGTGAAGAGTGCATCAACCTGGTGGAGAAGAAGCCCTACGACATCATTTTTCTCGACGTCTGGCTGCCGGGCAAGGATGGGATCGAGGTTCTCCAAGAGGTTCGTAGTCGGAGACCGACCCAATACGTCATCATGATCTCGGGGCACGGCACCATCGAGACCGCCGTCCAGGCCACAAAGTTCGGAGCCTTCGATTTCCTGGAAAAGCCCCTTTCTCTACAAAAAGTCGTCCTGGTCCTGGAACATGCGCTGAAACAGAAGCGCCTGGAGGAGGAAAATCGCAGCCTGAAGAGCTTCATCCGGCAGGAAACCAATATGATCGGGACCTCGGTCCCGATGCAGGCACTGCGTCAGCAGGTGGCATACGCGGCTCCGACAGAAGGTCGCATCCTCATCTACGGCGAGAACGGGACCGGCAAGGAGCTCGTGGCTAAACTGCTTCATCTGAGCAGTAACAGAAAAGATGAGCCGTTTGTCGAGGTCAATTGTGCTGCGATTCCGGATGAGCTCATAGAGAGTGAGCTGTTCGGATCCGTCAAGGGCGCATATACCGGCGCCACCGAGACTAGAAAGGGGAAATTCGAGCTGGCCGATCGAGGCACTCTTTTCCTGGACGAAGTCGCCGACATGAGCTTAAAGACACAGGCCAAGGTCCTGCGCGCCCTGGAGGATCAGCGATTCTACCCAGTCGGTGGGAATCAGCCAGCGGAGGTGGACGTCCGAGTCATTGCCGCTACCAACCGGGACCTGGAAAGAGCCATCGAGAAAGAAAACTTTCGCGAAGACCTTTTCTTCCGACTCAACGTGATCCCCTTTGAAGTGCCGTCTCTTCGGGAGCGCAGAGAGGATATTCAGGAACTTCTCGACTACTTCCTGGACCTCTTTAGTCCCCGCTATGGGAAGCCCAAGAAGCTGATTCTTCCCGAGGTTCTGGAGCAGCTTCATCGATACCGTTGGCCCGGCAACGTCCGGGAACTCAGGAATATGGTAGAGCGCTGGGTCATCATGGTCCCGGATGACGAGGTAGGTCTGTCTGATCTCCCCGATTCGATTCTCGAAGGTCCCGAACTTTCAGACGAACAAGCAGTGGGAGCGACCTGGCAAGAAGCCAGAGCAGACTTCGAGCGCCGATTTCTGGAAGCGAAACTCCTGCAACACGACGGAAACATAAGCAAAACAGCTACCGAAATCGGCGTGGAGCGAAGCCACCTCCACCGAAAACTGAAGGCTTACAATATAAGGCCAAAGAGGGCCTAGGTCCCGCCAAGGCTTCCCCCATGCACGAATTGGTAGATCTCTTCTTGTCTCACTTGAAGTACGAGAAGAACTATTCTGCTCATACGGTCAAGAACTACTCGCGAGATCTAGCAGAGTTCATCGACTACCTGAAAGCAGGCAAGTCGGACCGGATTATCCGACTGGAACAGATCGATCACATTAGCGTGCGCGATTTCCTGAGTCACCTTCACCAGGGGGGAAACCAGAAGACTTCAATGGCCAGGAAGCTATCGGCCCTGAGGTCTTTCTTTCGCTACCTGCATCGCGAAGGAAAGATTCGGAAGAACCCTGCCAAATTGGTAAACACGCCGCGCTTGCCCCAAAAGACACCTCGATTCTTGTCCCTTTCGCAAGTAGACACCTTGCTCCAGCTTCCAGACACGGAGATCCCTCGGGGTCTCCGCGACTGCGCCATGATGGAGCTGCTCTATGCCAGCGGTCTGCGCGTGAGCGAACTGGTTCAGCTCGATCTGGAGGACCTGTCACTGGATCAGCGCTTGGCCAAGATTCGAGGAAAGGGAAAGAAGGAGCGGCTGGTGCCGTTCGGAGAAAAGGCCTACGAATCGCTGAAATCCTACCTGCCGGCGCGAGGAGGTCTGCTGAAACGTGGGGCAACCCTGCGGGAGCTCAGCCCCCTCTTCCTGAACCTGCGGGGCGGACGTCTCACCGTCCGATCCTTCCAGCGCATCCTGGATCAGTACGCCCAGAAGGGAGCCCTTCTGCTGGACGTCCACCCTCACCTATTTCGGCACTCCTTCGCGACCCACCTGCTCAACAACGGGGCCGACCTGAGATCCATTCAGGAGTTGCTGGGCCACGAGAGTCTCTCCTCGACTCAGAAGTACACCCACCTCTCCATTGAGCAACTGCTCAAAATCTACCGCGAGTCCCACCCAAAGGCCCGTTCTGGCTGAGGTTTCGGTGACGAATTCGAACGGGTTTGGGCACAAGGGTCTCCGCAAAAATAACTTGGCATTTTGCCATCTCAGATTTACACCATCTTCGGCCGCTCCTCTATCGCGAAATCCTCAACGTAGACCCGGCTACGCCTGCGGTTTCGCTCAATCGTTCGCGGCCAAATCTGGCGCAAATCTGAGCGCCAATTCTACCAATTGCGTATTCCGGTGAAACCGGCCGGTTTCACCGGAATACGCATACCAAGTTATTCTTGCGCAGACCCTAAGAACTGCCTTCTGGATTGGACGATATGTGCTCCCCATACATGCCGTCCCCTTTCGATCTTGATGGCCTCGGCTCGAGCAACGTCCGAGGACCTTCAAGAGCGTGGAGTCGATCAGGATTTGACGTTTCTCCAAGCACGAACTTGATAACCAGCTGCTCTAAGTTCATACTAGTTGGTATGTGACTTGGCTTGATCTGGTTGGCTTTGATTCAAATGGTCGTTAACAAGCGGAATTTCGATGAAACCCGGCAGCGGCTCCTGGAGGCCGCTTTCCATGCAATCCACCGCAACGGGTTTCGTGCGGCGAGCCTCGACTCCATCCTGGCCAATACCGGTGTAACCAAGGGCGCACTGTATCACCACTTCTCCAACAAGAATGAATTGGGCTACGCGGTCGTGGATGAGTTGGTCCACAACATGATCTCGGATGTTTGGCTGAAGCCGCTCAGCCGAGCGGAAGATCCGATCGACGGCATGGTTGCCATTCTCAAGGGCTACAGCGACGAGGACATGGAACGAGGCTGCAAACTGGGTTGCCCTCTGAACAACCTGGCCCAGGAAATGTCGCCCGTAGACGAGGGGTTTCGGCGTCGCCTGGATGGGCTCTTCGCCTTGTGGCGTGGAGCAGTCGCCGAAGCGTTGCGGCGTGGCCAACGGTCGGGTCATGTCCGTGGGAACATCGACCCCGATCAGATCGGCTGTTTCTTTGTCGCTGGGATGGAAGGTGGGATCAGCCAGGCGAAGACAGCCCAGAATCCCGAAGTCCTAGCCGACTGCCGAGACACCATGATCGACTACCTTCAAACACTGCGCAAGCCCGAGAGCGCCGCATGAAAAAGCATACAATTGGTTGGCAGGCCATTCAGTGTAGTCTTGTTAACTCTCTAACATACCAACCAGTTGGGATGTATCAGGGAAAGGATTCACGCATGAAAGCGAGCATCTCGAATATAAGCAAGTGGGACCGTCGGGCTATCCGCTACGACGAGTGGGTTATCCGATGGAGATGGGCTGTTGTGGCCCTCTCTTTGGCCGTCGCCCTGTTCGCCGCATCCGGCGCTTCGCGGCTGCAGTTCATCGACGAGTATCGAGTCTTCTTCGGAGAGGACAATCCACAGCTACAGGCGTTTGACGCCGTCCAAGACATCTACACGAAGAATGACAACATCCTTTTCGTCGTCACACCGGCGGACGGGAATGGGTTCTCTCCCGACGCCCTCGCGGCCGTCGAAGAACTCACCGCGAGGCTTGGCAGATCTCCTTTGCCATTCGGGTAGAATCGGTCACCAACTTCCAACATAGCTGCGCCGAGGGCGACGACCTGACGGTAGAAGACCTCGTCTCAAGTGCCCGTGAACTTTCCGCCGAAGAGGCCCAGCAAGCGAAGCAGATCGCCCTCCAGAAGCCCTTTCTGAGAAGCAGACTCGTACCCGCCAACGCACACGTCAACGGCGTGAACGTCACTTTGCAACTCCCTCGCGAAGAATTGGACGAAACGGCGCGCTCCGTCGCCCACGCCCGCAAACTCGCCACGCGCATCGAAACGGACTATCCGGGAACCGCCGTGGCGATGACCGGTATGGCCATGTTCAACAACGCCTTCCAGGAATCGGCGATGCGCGACATGGGAACGCTGGTGCCGATGATGTGCGTGGGCATCATCGTCATGATGGTGATCTTGCTGCGGTCGTTTTCGGCGACCCTGTCGGCCGTGTTCGTCATCGGAATGTCGTTGGCGACGACCATGGAGCTCGCTGGCTGGCTCGGATTTTCGCTGACCCGGCCTCATCCGCCGCGCCCACGATGATCCTCACTCTGGCGGTCGCGGATAGCATTCTCATCCTGATCCCGATGCTGCGGGAGATGCGCCAGGGCAGTTCCAAGCGTGAAGCCATAGTCGAGAGCTTGCGGATCAATACCCAACCCGTATTTTTAACCAGCCTGACGACCGCCATCGGCTTTCTCAGCATGAACTTCAGCGAGGTGCCGCCGCTCAATGCCTTGGGCAACATCACGACATTGGGTGTCTTCGCGGCCTGGGTCTACTCGATGCTCTTCCTGCCCGCGGCTGTCGCGATTCTCCTATTCGAGCGAGCGGCGAGATGGTCGTCTCGCCGGAGTGGATGGATCGCCTGGCCGACTTCGTCGTTGGTAGACGCAAGCCGTTGCTGTGGACATCGGCCGTCCTGGCTTTCATCCTTGCGGGTTTCCTTCCGCTGAACGATTTGAATGATCAGTTCGTCGACTACTTCCACGAAAGCACGATGCTCCGACAGGATGCCGACTGCGCGATGGATCATCTGAGCGGCATCTATCAAATCGAGTTTTCTTTGGCGTCGGGCGAGGAGGGGGGAATCAGCAACCCCAACTATCTTCAGAAGATCGATGGGTTCGAAAATTGGTACCGTGGACGCCCGGGAGTCATACACGTCGCCACGATCAGTGACGTCATGAAGCAACTCAATGAGAATCTGCACGGCGATGACCCGGCCTGGTATCGCCTGCCCGAGGAACGCGATCTGCCCGCGCAGTACCTGCTGCTCTACGAGATGTCACTGCCATACGGCCTCGACCTCAACAATCAGATCAATGTCGACAAGTCAGCGACGCGCTTCATTGTCACCGTCGAGAACGTTACTTCCAAAGAGCTGGTCGGATTGGTCGAAGGAGGCGAGGCATGCCTCCGGGAGAACGCGCGCCCACCGATGCATCCTCACGAAGTAGGGCCCGGTGTGATGTTTTCCTATATCTCGGCGCGCAACATTCGCAGCATGCTATTCGGTACCGTACTGGCCTTCATCCTTATTTCGGTCACGTTGGTCATCGCCCTGCGGAGTATGAAATTCGGATGGCTGAGTTTGATCTCGAACGTGATGCCGGCTGTGTTCGCGTTCGGGCTTTGGGGCGTCTTCGTTGGGCAAGTGAAGCTCGGGTTCTCGATTGTAACGGGCATGAGCCTGGGCATTGTCGTCGACGACACGGCGCACTTCCTGAGCAAGTACCTGCGGGCGCGCCGCGAAAAGGGATTGAAATCCGAGCAAGCCGTACGCTACGCATTTTCGACTGTGGGCTTGGCGCTCGTCGCCACCTCGATGATTCTCGTTGTCGGCTTTCTTGTGCTCGCGCAATCTACGTTCGAATTTAACGCCGGCATGGGCAAGATGTCCGCCCTGCCCCTCGCGATCGCTTTGCTGGCCGACCTGCTGTTCTTGCCGCCGTTGCTGATGAAACTTGACCGATCGCGGCAGATTGCTGGATTTACCCAGAAGGAGGAATTGAAAGATGACGATGCTTATGCCGCCGCAGGTTAGTCGCGTGGTGGGAATACACACACAGACCGAGGACCGCACGTTAGCCTCGGTTTCGTTCATCTGATCGGGGCTTGCCCTGCGGTTTTCGTTGATTGCATCGCTGCTGGCATGGATGCTGGTTCCTGTCCACGCTCTGTCGCCCGCCGAAGAGAAGGGACACGAGGTCGCAGTCGAGGCAGACCGCCGTGACCAGGGGTGGAAGGATCAGAAAGCGGACCTGCTGATGATTCTCCGCAACCGCCACGGCCAGCAAAGCGTGCGCGAGCTGCGCAATCGGTCACTCGAAGTGGCCGACGACGGTGACAAGCTTCTCGTCATCTTCGACCGCCCCCGCGACGTGAAGGGCACGGCGTTCCTGACGTTTACGCACAAGGCCGGCCAGGACGACCAGTGGCTGTTTCTACCTGCCCTGAAGCGCATCTCGTCAAACAACAAGTCCGGCCCTTTCATGGGAAGCGAGTTCGCCTACGAGGACCTGACTTCGCAAGAGGTCGAAAAGCACACCTACAAGCACCTCCGTGATGAAACCGTCGAGAACCTCGACTGCTTCGTCGTCGAACGCACGCCTGTCGATCCGAAGTCAGGCTATACAAAGCAAATCGTCTGTACGACAAGCAGGAGTATCGCATTCAGAAGATCGAATTCTACGACCGCAAAGCCGATCTCCTAAAGACGCTAACCTACTCCGCCTACCAGAGATACCTGGACCGTTATTGGCGCGCCGACGAGATGTTTATGCAGAACCAGCAGACAGGCAAGAGCACCAAGCTCGACTGGAAGGAATATCTGTTTCAGACCGGACTCGGCGATCGTGATGCTCGCGGGGGTGGCCCAGGCCGGCGAATGGACCGGCGAGCTCGCCGTCGAAGGCCGTCTGTTCCCGCAGACCGCGCTCGGCCCCGAGCAGGAACGCGCCAATATCTCGTTGTCGTTCGAACCCGAATACTACTTGGAGCGACAGGACGGCAAACAGAGTTTCACTTTCACAACGTTCTTCCGACTCGACCACAACGACCCGGACCGCACGCATCTCGACATCCGCGAGTTGACCTGGCAGAAGAACCCCAATGCTTGGGAACTGCGCGTCGGGATTCGCAAAGTCTTCTGGGGCGTCACCGAGTCACAGCATCTAGTGGACGTCATCAACCAAACCGATTTCGTCGAGAACCTCGATGGCGAGGACAAGCTCGGCCAGCCCATGACGAACTTCGCCTGGATACAGGACTGGGGCACGTTGGACTTTTTTGTTCTGCCCGGCTTTCGAGAGCGCACCTTCCGAGCGCCCAGAACCGTCCGTCCTTCGCTGTCCCGGTTGACTTCGATCGTCCGCAGTTTTGAGTCCGGCCGTGGTCGGAGGCACGTCGACTGGGCCGCCCGCTGGTCCCACACACTCGGCCTGTTGGACGTCGGACTGTCCCACTTTGCCGGCACGAGTCGCGATCCCGACTTCGCCCGCGAGTTTCGCGCCAACGGGGAAACGGTTTTCGTCCCTCGCTACGACCAGATTCATCAATCGGGCCTCGACTTGCAGATGACCCAAGGCGGTTGGCTTTGGAAGGCCGAGATCATTTCGCATTCCGGTCAGCGTAACCACTTCATTGCGTCCACGGCCGGGTTCGAATACACGATCGGCAATGTGAAGAATTCTGGGAAGGACCTTGGACTGCTTCTCGAATACAGTTACGACGAACGAGGCGACCAGGCATTGACGCCTTTCCAGGACGACGTCTTCCTCGGCGCCCGCTTCGCTCTGAACGATGTGCAGAGCACCGAGGTCCTTGCCGGAGCCGTGATCGACCGCCAGACCGACGCCACCTTCGTCAACGTCGAGGCAAGCCGCCGCTGCGGCCAAAACTGGACACTCGACCTACAGTATCGGGAATTCGTCAATGTTCCCGAGGCGGACCGTTTTCTCTTCGGCTTGCGAAACGACGACTATCTCCAGGCCGAATGGGCCTGGCACTTCTAAACACTACTTCGGGTCTAGTCCTGACCTGAAACTTCAAGAATTCGTCGGAACGTCTGAACGTCGCACGTCTCCTGTCTTCCAAAGGTGCTGCCAACGGGTAAACTACCAGCGTTACGAAGCCAAGTCCGACAGAGCCGCGCTGCTCACTGCTTAACTCCCGCCGGATCTTCCAGCGAGGAGCAACCGAGTTTCCTTGAGCTGCTTGATCCGGTCCCGCAATCCTGCAGCCTTTTCAAACTCGAACCGCTTTGCGGCCTCCTGCATCTCGACTTCGATCCGCTCGATCTCCTTATCGATCTCCTCTGGAGAGTTGTAGGCCTCAACCTCCTCGGCCACCGCCGCGATGTCGTAGTAGTCCAGCTTGATCATCTCGAGGAGCGTCGCATCTATCGGCTTGACGATGGACTCCGGTGTGATTCCGTTGGCCTGGTTGTACTTGCCCTGGATCTCTCGGCGGCGGGTGGTCTCTTCGATCGCGCGAGCCATCGAGCGGGTGGTGACGTCCGCATACATGATCACGTTTCCGTTGAGATTCCGGGCGGCGCGTCCAGCGGTCTGAATCAAGGAAGTTTCGCTGCGCAGAAAACCTTCCTTGTCGGCGTCCAGAATCGCTACCAACGAGACCTCAGGCAGATCCAGACCCTCCCGCAGCAGATTGACTCCCACCAGGACATCGAAGCGACCCAGCCTCAGATCCCGCAAGATCTTGATCCGCTCCAGGGTGTCTATTTCCGAGTGGAGAAAGCGAACCGCCACTCCGATCTCGGTGTAGTAATCGGTCAACTCCTCGGCCATCCGTTTGGTGAGGGTGGTGACCAGCACCCGTTCCTTTAGAGCGGTCCGCTTCCTGATCTCTTCGAGCAGGTCATCGATCTGACTCTTGACCGGGCGCACTTCGATCTCCGGATCCATCAGACCGGTTGGCCGAATAATCTGTTCGACGATCTCCCCATCGCACCGCTCCAGCTCATAGCTGGCAGGTGTGGCCGAAACGTAGATCGTCTGGGGACGCCGCTCCTCGAATTCGTTGAAGCTGAGAGGACGATTGTCCAGCGCGGAGGGAAGCCGAAATCCATACTCGACCAGGTTGAGCTTTCGGGAACGGTCTCCCGCGTACATGCCACGGACCTGCGGAATGGTGACGTGACTCTCATCCACGAACAGGAGTCCATCCTGGGGCAGATAATCCATCAGCGTAGGAGGAGGTTCGCCGGGGAGACGACCGGTCAGATGCCTGGAGTAGTTTTCGATCCCACGACAATAACCCACGGACTTGATCATCTCGAGGTCGAACATGGTTCGCTGGTGAATTCTCTGCGCCTCCAACAGCCGGCCCTCCTGCTCGAATTGTGTTCGGCACTCCCCCAACTCCTGCTTGATATCCTCAACAGCTTGATTCCAGCGGTCGCGAGGAATGACGTAGTGGGAGCGAGGGTAGATGGGCATCCGACTATGCTGTTTGAGGATCTCGCCGGTCAGGGGATCGAACTGATAGATCGCCTCGATCTCATCCCCGAAAAGCTCGATCCGGATACCGTAGTCTTCATAGGACGGAATGATTTCGATCACGTCGCCCCGAACCCGAAACACGCCCCGGGAAAGATCGAAGTCGTTGCGCTCGTACTGAATCTCGACCAGCCGCTTGAGCAGGTCCCGGCGCGAAATCTGCTGCCCCTCGGTCAGCATGACGACCATGCCGTAATACGCTTCCGGAGATCCCAGTCCGTAGATACAGCTCACGCTGCAGACGATGATGCAATCACGGCGCTCGAACAGCGACCGCGTGGCCGAGTGGCGCAGCCGATCGATATCGTCGTTGATCAGGGAATCCTTCTCGATGTAGGTATCGGTGGAGGCGATGTAGGCCTCGGGCTGATAGTAATCGTAGTAGCTGACGAAGTACTCCACCGCATTTTTTTTGAAGAAGTTCTTGAATTCCTGGTAGAGCTGAGCTGCCAGGGTCTTGTTGTGACTGAGGACGAGAGTCGGCCGCTTCAGCGCTTCAATGACCTTGGCCATGGTGAAGGTCTTTCCGGAACCGGTCACGCCCAGTAGGACTTGCCCGGATTCTCGGTCCACCCCTCTCACCAGCTCATCAATCGCACTGGCCTGCTCCTTGGAAGGTTCAAAGGGGCTTTCCAGCTTGAACTCTCCGGAGGAAGAGAGCGCTCCACCATAGGCGATGCCGGAGTATGAGATGCCTTCTTGCTTGGCCACAAACCTATTATAGGGGCGTTCCTGACCTGAGACTCAAAAGAATTCATCTGAACGTCTGAACGTCGCAGAGGAACATGAACCATCTGGAGACAAGTCCGCCAGCGCCCTTATGGACTCGCCGCATGTCCCGATCGGTGATCGGAGCCCGCTCCCTCACGGTCACGGCTCTGTCAGCGTTGCTAGCGATGATCATGGCAAAGGCAATCCGAGTTTCTTTCTCGAATGGCACCAGGTCTTCCTGGGGCAGGACTAAGCTGAAACTTCATGGGACAGGAAACATGAGTATGCCCAAAAACCGGGAATGGAGCGTTCTTGCTAAGATGAAACGGTGTTTCGAATCCAATATCTCCTTGCTGCCCTGGCGGTCCTCCTGTTGCTCTTGTTCTTGACGAGAGACGAAAAGCAAGAGCTCAAGGAGGGACCGGCGACTCCCAACTCATCCACAATTCCAGGTGAAAAAGTAAAACCCTTAGCGGAAGACTCCCGACCACAGGCGAGCCAGACAACACTCCACACCACCGCGAAACCTCTGCCCCTTCCGTCACCTCGACAGGCATCCAAGAAGAGTGGCGAGGTCCCCGTAGATGTGATGGAAGAGGCCCGCCAGCGCAGCCGTGACCAAAAGGATCCCGTCTACATTGAGGAGTTTATCGAACAGGCCCTGAAAGACCCGGATGCGTCGCGTTGAGGCGCTCTCGGAGCTGGGTTTCATCGGACCAGGCCCTGAGATAGTCCAGGCCTGCACCGAGGCACTCAAGGATCCGGAGGAATCGGTCCGAGGAGAGGCAATCCATTCCCTGGAGACGCTAGGAGATCCTGCTGCGGTTGCTGCGCTTCGGGAGATTGCCGAAAAGGATCCCTCGCAGGACCTCCGCGAAGAAGCAGCGGAGGCCCTGGAGGAACTGGAATCCGTGGCCAGGCCCCAGGATGAGGAAAGTCAATGAATCCACACCCAGCCAACCGCCACGGCTCTGGACTTCGAGCCTGCCCTCCTGGTACGCGGTAAACGTACCTTGAAGCTACAGACTTCTAATTACACAGACCTGCGGGACTACTCGTAGCACAGTTATTCTGGTCCCAGGTGTTGTCGGTTCCGGCCGTTCCGCCGCCCACGGTGTCGTCCCGAGCATCCACGACACCGCTGGTCGCGATGTCGTTCAACTTGATCGTGTTGGTGCTCCCGTCAAAAATGTAGATGCCCGCGAAGCCGCTGCCGCTGATGTCGTTCTTCTCTACCTTGGCAAGACTGGCATCGATAACAGTCACTCCAAGGTCGGCCTCGGTAACTTCATTGTCCTTCACCTTCACTCCGGGTCCCGAACAGAAGAGAATGATGCCGCTGCCGACACCGCCGGGAGGGTTCGGCGACGGGTTGTTGTCCACCTCATTCTTCTCCACCTTTCCCTTGGCTCCCCGCGAGACCTGGATCCCATTGGGCGCCGAGACACGGGGTAGAGCCGGGCCCATGACGGCGTTGTTCTTGATGTCGAGATCCGCTCCGACTCCGTCGCCGAGGATCCCAACACGCGTGTAGTTCGAGATCAGATTGTCCTTTATCTTTACTTTATGATTGCCCCCATTGTCGGTGTCGACCCGTATCCCGATGCCCTGTGCGGCTCCTGTCGGGTTCCGGATGTTGAGGACTTCGGTATTTTTGACCGCTCCCTCGGTGTTCAAGAACTGAATGCCGGTCACCACCGCTCCCGGCATGCCAGACAAGCCATCCACGGTCAAATCTTTGATCTTGACTTTGCCTGCGCCGTCGGCCAGGAAGGCAGGTCCTGCCGTACCGGCCAGCGGATGGACGATGATCAAACCGGGGCCGTCTCCTTTGATATCCACTTCGTTCCCGGCGCCGATCACAACGTTTTCCACGTAAGTGCCAGGATAGAAGTCGATCTTGTCCTTCCCTATCGTGATCGTGGCAGCGGCTGCATCGACCGCCGCTTGAATAGACCTAAAACAAGTAGATGGAAGTGGATTAAACCACGTGTAAACACCTGAAATGCCCAACCTAACGGGTATTCTGGAGTTCGACAAAGAATCTTCAGAGAGGCCCGAAAGGAGGCATTTCAGGTGAAGAAAA
>CAUZIZ010000097.1:0-20414 GCA_963579905.1 Acidobacteria bacterium UBA6911
AAGATCTTGCTGACCAGAGTTGTTGGGATCTTGATCACTCCCTGTTCCCGTACGAAGTTCAACGTGTAGTCTGCAGTCTTCAACGTTTGCCTTTTCGCTCGGTAGTCATCCTCAAGTCGCAAGCGGTCCACAGCACTTATCTTCAGATCGGAGAGTTTGGAAAGGTATTCTTTGTCTAGCAGTTGGGCCGAGGCACTCTCCTCCAGGACGAAAACTGAGTCAAAGAACTCCTGTAGGGAAAGGAACTGCTCCAAGCCGTGGACTTCGTAAACTTCGGTGAGCACTGGAACCGATACGATGTCCTGGACACTGAACTTCATCTGATTCGGATACTCACCGCGATCGACCCCGTCGAAGTCGAGATGGAAACCCACGGTGACAACGACCTGCACGGGCGTGAAAAAGAACAGAATGAGGCTGAGCAGTAGGAAGAGAACCGTCACCCCGATCGTCACGCCCGCTAGGATGAGCCGATAGGAGTACAGCTTTCTGATAGCATCGGCGACCGAGATTGTGTCCTCTTCAGCCCAGGAGTTTCCTGGAGTCAATTCGCTGTCTCGCGTTCGTACCGGGTCTTGCTTATCGTCTGAATTCGGCATCAAGCAACCTCCCATAGGAAGCATAATAGAGTGGGCTCTCCGGAGGGAGAAAAGTATTTTGGACGCTGCCCAAAGGCCTTCATTTTCATGACGTTGTGACAACAGGAGCGAAGAGCGGCCGGTGAAGCATCGTACCCCTGATCACAAAGAAGGATACCACGTCGGCGTTAGCCAGAAAATCATTGCCAGTGCTTCGATTCCAAATCGCAAGGCATCTTCGATGGGGCTTGCGAGATGAGGCAGCGAAGAGAGCAGGATCCAATGGGAGTTTAGCGGCGACGACGGGCGGCACAGGAGATCGCCCACAACCTGGTATGGCCAAGGGGGGTTGTGTCCAAGAGTCCTGGCCCGGCTTCTCTTCTGTGTCGCAGAGCACCCGATTTAAACTCGATTCGGCTGATCGGCCCGACCATGGTCTTGATCCCTGAGAATCAAATCCCTGGCGTTGGCTGACTCATGCTACCCCATTTCTATCTAAGGCGGATTCCGTCTATCAGAGTGGCCTTAGGGTGCCAGGCACCCCCAAATGGGGACTGGCTTTCATGCCGCTGTCAGGGAAGATGTCGAGGCGAGGGGATCCGCTTCTGGAAGGCAATGTTGCGTGGACAGTCACCGGTTCTAACCTTTACAGCCTGGGTGGCAAGCTCTAGAATGGAGGACTTGCTCGAGGGACCAAATGCCGCGCTGTTTCGTCATTTTGGATCGCGATGGGACGCTCATCAGAGAACGCCACTATCTGGCTGACCCGGATCAAGTCGAGCTGTCTCCAGGCGCCGCCGAGAGTCTTTGCCAATTGCGCGGCATGGGACTGGGTCTGGTGTTGGTCACCAACCAGTCGGGTATTGGGCGCGGTCTCTTCGATTTTGCCGCATTGGCGCGGGTTCACCAGAGAATGAAGCAGTTGCTGCACCATCGAGGGGCCTGGCTGGACGGGATCTATTTCTGTCCCCACCGTCCCGACGAGGCCTGTAACTGCCGAAAACCAGCACCTGGAATGATCGAGGAGGCGGCTCGCGAACTGGGGTTCGACCCGCAAGAGAGCTTTGTCATCGGCGATCGAGCCTGTGACATCGAGCTCGGTCAGCGGGTTGGCGCAACCACTTGTCTGGTGCTCACGGGATACGGGGGCCAGGCGGCCAAGGATGGCTCGATCCAGCCGGACTATGTAGTAGACGATCTGGCTTCTGCCGTGCCACGTATCGCTGCCAGGATCGCCGGGGGCGTGCCTCCGTCTCAGATCCAAACGGTTCTTCGTCATTCATGAAGACGCCTTAGGAGTCGATCCGGTTGGATTATCAAAGCAAAATACTCTCTCTCGATGTTCTCAAGACCACCCTTGCTGAAGTGGCGTCTGATCGTAAGCGGGTCGTTCTTTGCCACGGCGTTTTCGATTTGCTTCATCTGGGACACATCCGCTACTTCGATCAGGCACGGAAGTTCGGAGATCTGTTGGTCGTGACGGTGACGGCCGACGATTTCGTCGACAAAGGCAACCATCGCCCCATCCTGCCGGAACTGCTACGTGCCGAGGCGCTGGCAGCCCTGGCAATAGTGGACTATGTCGCCATCAACCCCGCACCCTCGGCGGCCGACGCTATTCGCATGCTTCGCCCCGCGTTCTACTGCAAGGGAGGCGAATTCCGACAGGGAGAGTTGGGCGCTGGTCTCAAAGCAGAAATAGAGGCCGCCAACCACGTCGGGACTGAAGTGGAGTTCACCGGTGACAACCTCCTGAGCTCTTCCAATCTCATCAACAAACATCTCAACGTCTTCTCTCCCGCAACGGAGGCGTGGTTGAAGGACTTCCGTGGACGGCGTTCGATAGAGGAAGTGAGAGCCTATATCGAAGGGTCTTCGAGCTTGAAAACCCTGGTGGTGGGTGAGTCGATTATCGATGAGTACGTCTTCTGTGATCCCCTGGGAAAGTCCACCAAGGATCCCGTCTTGGCATCACTCTACCACTCGATCGAAGCCTATGCTGGAGGCAGCCTGGCGGTGGCAAACAACCTAGCGGGATTCTGTGATCAGGTGGATTTACTGACGCTGCTCGGGGAATCGGACCGACGAGAGGAATTCGTGCGAGATGGCTTGCGGCCCAATGTGCATCCCCACTTCGTTACTCAACAAGGTGCGCCAACGATTCACAAGCGCAGATTCGTGGATAACCATACCAACGCTCGCATGTTCGAGCTCTACACGATGAATGATACTCCCCTCGTTCGGGAGAACGAGGCGGTCCTGGTCGAGAAGCTGGAGAGCATTGTTGACCAATACGACCTCGTCGTGGTGGCCGACTACGGGCACGGAATGCTTACGCCTGCTACCATCGAAAGACTATGCGGTTCCGCCCGTTTTCTCGCTGTAAATACCCAGGCCAACGCCGGCAACCGGGGCTTCAACACGGTTTCCAGGTATCCACGCGCCGACTATGTCTGTGTCACCATGCACGAGATTGCCCTCGAAACGCGTATGCGGCATGCGGATTGGCGCGACTTGGTGCGCGAAGTGATTCAGCGAGTGGACTGTCCGCGCTTCACCATCACCACCGGCAAGGATGGAAGCCTGCACTATACTCCGGAGGATGGTTTTAGCCAGGCCCCGGCGCTGGCAACCCATGTCACCGACCGGGTCGGAGCTGGGGATGCTCTCCTGGCTGTGACCTCCTTGCTGGTCGTCCAGAATGCGCCTTGGGATATTATCGGCTTTGTGGGTGGTCTGGCTGGCGCCCAGATGGTTTCTCAGCTCGGAGTTCGCAAGACCGTGACCCGCGACTCCATCACTCGTTCAGCTGCCTCGCTAATGAAGTAATTGGAGAAGGTGTTCGTGAGTAATCCCTATACGGTCCTCATCACCGGCGGAGCCGGTTACGTTGGTAGTGTGCTGGTGCCCAAGCTGCTCGCCAAGGGTTACCGAGTGAAGGTGCTTGATCTCTACATCTATGGCAAGGATGTATTCGCTGACGTCGAGGATGACCCCAACCTGGAACAGATTGAAGGGGATATCCGTAATCGGGCGTTACTCGAAAGCGCGATTCCCGGTTGCAACGCAGTGATTCATCTGGCCTGCATCTCCAACGATCCCAGCTTCGACCTGAATCCGGCGCTGGGTCGCTCTATCAACTACGAGGCATTCTTCGATCTGGTTGGCGTCTCCAAGGAGTCGGGCGTCGAGCGTTTCATCTACGCGTCATCCTCGAGCGTCTACGGTATAAGACAAGAAGACAATGTCACTGAAGATCTACCCTTGGAGCCAAGAACAGATTACTCCAGGTACAAGGCACTCTGCGAGGAAGTGCTGCTTAAGGAACGGACGCCAGGGTTCACGACACTGATTCTGCGGCCTGCCACCGTCTGTGGCTATTCACCGCGGCTGCGGCTGGACCTCACCGTGAACATCCTGACCAATCACGCCGTGAACAATAAGAAGATTACGGTTTATGGAGGTCAGCAAAGACGGCCGAACATCCATATTCAAGATATGACCGATCTTTACATAAGATCATTGGAGTGGCCTTCCGAACTGCTAGACGGAAAAATCTTCAATGCGGGTTACCACAACCATCGAGTCATGGACATTGCGGAGATCGTGCGCGATGTCGTGGGGACCAGTGTAGAGATCACAACGACCCCCACCGACGACGACCGCTCCTACCACATCTCCTCGGAGAAAATCAGGCACGAGCTTGGTTTTGTCCCCAATCATACGATCCAGGACGCCGTGAGCGAGCTGGTGTCTGCTTTTGATGCTGGCAAGATCTCCGATCCCATGACCGCGATCCGCTACTACAACATCAAGATGATGCAGGAACTTCGTCTCGAGTAGACGGCCAGCCAAGGCGCTCAAAGCGTTTCAGAAGTGAAAAGAGTCATCGGCGTCGATTTCGACAATACCATCGTTAGCTACGACGACCTCATTCTCCGGGTGGCGGTCCGACGGAATCTGATTCCTCAGGGGGCACAACCGAGTAAGAAGGATATCCGAGACCGGATCCGTCGACTTCCCGACGGCGAAAATGAGTGGCAGCGAGTCCAAGCAGCCATATACGGGCCCGCAATGAAGGAGGCGAAGTTGATCGATGGCGTGCTGGAATTCTTCCAGCGTTGCCGGCAACTCCAGATCCGCGCGGTAATCGTCAGCCACAAAACGGAGTTCGCCAACTTTGATCGCACCGGGACCAATCTCCGGCAGGCGGCCCTCTCCTGGATGAAGGCTCATGAGTTCTTCGAATCCAGCGGGTTCGGACTCTCGGAGAGTGAAGTGTTCTTTGAGTCAACAAGAGCCGAAAAGATTGAACGGATTCGCCAGCTGGGGTGTACCCACTTCATCGACGACCTGGAAGAGGTGTTTTCTGAAGACTCTTTTCCCAGCCGGGTTGTCAGGATCCTGTACGCGCCTCAATTCCAGACTACCTCTTGTCCAGGAGTGAAAGTGGCAACCTCCTGGAGCGAGGCGAGCCGGCACTGCTTCGATGAACCAGTCTGAGACGAGCCAGGAGTTTGGCCAGTCTGTCCACAAGTTACTTGGGGACAGATTGATTTCAGCAACAAGAATAGGAGCCGGAGGAAACAGTCGGGTCTATAGGATCGACTGTGAAGGATCCAGCCGATACGCCCTGAAGCTCTACTTTCCCGACCGCTCGGGCAAGAGAGATCGCCTGTTCGCCGAGTTCTCCAGCCTGCAGTTTCTGTGGGAAAACGGAGTTCGCTGCATTCCTCGGCCGGTCGCCCATGACAGGGATCTGGGACACGGTATCTATGAATACATTGAAGGACGACCCGTTTCGTCATCTGAAGTCGATTCCTCTGACATAGACCAGGCGGCTCAGTTTCTGAGCGGCCTCCATGAACTCGGGCAGAGTGCCAATAGCGACCGTCTTGGCACCGCCTCCGAGGCTTGTTTCTCGGCTCGAGAGATCTTCCATACCATCGATCAGCGTCTGCTTGGACTGTCGGCCCTCAAAGCTGAAAGCACCCAGGAGCGAGCTCTTCGCACCTTCCTGCAGGTTGAGTTTCTGCCCTTTCTTGGGGAGCTTCGGTCTTGGTGCGAAGCGAGGCTCATCGCTTCTGACCGATCCCTGGAATCGAAACTGGAGCCCCAGAAGCGAACACTCAGCCCATCCGATTTCGGATTCCACAACGCCTTGAAGCGCAGCGATGGCCAGATCGTCTTCCTGGACTTCGAACATTTCGGGTGGGACGACCCTGCCAAGATGGTGTCCGATTTCTTGCTTCACCCCCATCCCGCGATGGCTTTGTCGGATTCACTGAAGCGACAGTTCGTGAATAGGATCCTAGACTCCTTCGGAGATCGGGAAGATCTGGCGGCCCGCCTGGAGATTGCGTATCCTCTGTTCGGGTTGAAGTGGTGTATGATTCTCCTGAATGAATTCGTGCCGGAAGGACTGAAGAGGCGCCTGTTCTCGAGGGAAGATGACCTGGACAAGGGCGTTTTACAGGAAGAACAGCTAGGCAAGGCAAGGCGGATGCTCCTCGGAGTCCGGAATAGCTATCGGCGCTTTCCCCATGCGGGCGGGAGTTGAGTCGCTGGGAGTCCCGACGACGGTAAGAGGATTGGTGCTGACGCCTTCGAGACGCGTTTGTAGACCCGAGTCAAGATCATGAAGACGAATTCCACGGTTCTGGATCGCCGATCGATGGAGCTCCGTAAGACCATCGTGCGGACGGTGGAAGGGAGCCGAAGGGGCCATATCGGCTCGGCCTTCTCGCTGGTTGAAATCTTGCGGGTTCTTTATGACGACGTGCTTCGTTACGATCCCAGGAATCCTGACTGGGCCGAGCGAGATCGATGCATTCTCAGCAAAGGACACGGATGCCTCGCTCTTTACTCGATTCTTTCCGACAAGGGTTTCTTCCCGGTCGCAGAGCTCCCGAAGTTTTGCCTCAGCGACGGCATCCTGGGCGGCCATCCCGAACACAGCAAGGTACCAGGAGTAGAGGCCTCCACAGGGAGTCTGGGGCACGGGCTTTCAATAGGAATCGGCTTTGCGCTGAATGGACGATACGAAAAAGCGGATTACAAGACATTCGTGATCGTTGGCGATGGCGAGTCGAATGAGGGATCCGTTTGGGAAGCCGCGCTGTGCGCGGGGAAGCATCGACTCGACAAACTAACCGTGATTGTCGACTACAACAAGCATCAGTCGTGTGGCAGCACCTTCGAAATTCAGGACATGGAGCCCTTTGGCGATAAGTGGACAAGCTTCGGGTTCGGAGTCCGAGAAGTGGATGGCCACGACGTTGGTGAGCTTCGCTCCGCCTTTTCGGAGCTTCCTTTTGCCCCCAACAAGCCCAGTGCCATCGTCGCTCATACCGTGAAAGGCAAGGGCGTCGACTTCGTCGAGAATAATCTGGAGTGGCACCATAAGAGCAAGATAACAGACGACGAAATCCAGGCTCTTTTCTCCACTCTCGAGGCTGTCTGATGCGGAAGACGTGCCTGGAAATGGTTTACGAGCTCGCCAAGACCGACGAGCGGATTTTCTTCATCGGTTCGGATCTGGGTTTTGGGACGCTGAATCACTTCAAGGAAGAGATGCCCGATCGCTTCTTCATGGAAGGGGTCGGGGAGGCCAACCTCGTTGGCATGGCCGCTGGCCTGGCGATGGAAGGCAAGATTCTCTATGTGAATACAATTGCCACGTTTCTCACCCGCCGCTGCTTCGAACAAATCGTATTGGACCTTTGCCTGCACAACGTGAAGGTACGCTTGATCGGCAATGGTGGAGGGTTGGTCTATGCACCGCTCGGACCAACCCACCTGGCGATCGAGGATATTGCGATTCTGAGGGCGGTGCCCAATATGACCGTTGTAGCGCCGGCGGACGCGGATGAGATGCGCCGATTGATGCCGCAAACCGTGGACTACCCAGGTCCCATCTATATCAGATTGGGCAAGGGATACGATCCGATCGTAACGAACGACGATACACCGTTCCAGATTGGGAAAGCGATTCTATCGAAGGCGGGGGATGAGGTGTTGATCGTCACGACGGGGATCTGCCTGGAGAGAGCACTGGAGGGAGCCGCGCAACTCAAGGAAAAAGGCATCGAGGCAGCGGTGCTGCACGTTCATACCATCAAACCGCTGGACACCGCTTCCATTCTTGAACACGCCTCCCCGGCCTCGGTGGTCGTGAGCGTCGAAGAACATACGGTTATTGGCGGACTGGGGAGTGCGGTAGCTGAAACTCTCGCCGAATCCAGCTTCCAGTCGGTGAAGCGGTTCAGGCGGATCGGGATACCCGATGAATTCCCCTCCGAATACGGCTCTCAAGACAGTCTCATGGAGCGTTCTCAGATCACGTCCGACGGGATTGTTTCGGTTGTTGAAGGACTGCTGAAAGAATCAACCGCTGTCGCCTGAAGTCAGAATGCAACTCAACCCAAGGAGTTTTGTGTGGGAAAACTGCTGAATATCGTTACGCCTCTGCATAAGAAGACCAAGAGAGACTACCTGGCACGGATGCAGGATGACAAAGTCCATTGCATGCTGAAGGCCAAGGAGTATGAATTCGACTACTGGGATGGGGATCGGCGCTATGGATACGGAGGCTATAGCTACGATGGTCGTTGGAAGGTCGTGGCCGAAGAGTTGGTGCGTCTTTACGATCTCCAACCCGATGCCCGGATCCTGGATGTCGGTTGTGGAAAAGCTTATCTACTCTATGAGTTACAGCAGTTGCTTCCGGATTCGGAGGTCTGTGGATTCGATATCTCCCGCCATGGGATAGGCGATGCACCCGAGTCCGTTCGAAGCTCGCTACGCCTCTATCGGGCTCAGGATCCTTATCCCTGGGGAGATGACTACTTCGACCTGGTGATTTCCCTGACGTGTCTCCACAACCTGCGCGTCTTCGAGTTGAACACGGCCGTCAGCGAGATCGAACGGGTCGGTAGGAATAAGTACCTCATGGTGGAGAGCTATCGAAGCGAACAGGAGCTCTTCAATCTCGAGTGCTGGGCGCTGACTGCCGAAGCCTTCTTCGATACGGCGGAATGGATCTGGCTTCTGGACCAGTTCGGATACACCGGCGATTACGAGTTTATCTATTTCGAGTAGGACGAGACCGGCGCCGGAAGGACCGGCTAGGCAAGAATCGAACATGCAACCTGAGAACGGGAAGATGAGGGCTGCGATCCTGGTCGAACAGCACCAGCCCCTGGTCGTGGATGAGCTCGAATTACCCCAGGATCTGGCCTTCGGGCAGGTTCTGGTGAAGGTCCACTACAGTGGCATTTGCGGGGCTCAAATCAATGAGATCGATGGCGCCAAGGGACCGGATCGCTTTCTCCCTCATTTGCTGGGACATGAGGGGTCGGGCACGGTTCTGGATGCAGGGCCGGGAGTGACGACGGTCAAACAGGGAGACCATGTCGTCATGCACTGGAGAGAGAGCGATGGGCTGCAGTGTGCGCCTCCCACGTACCTCTGCCAAGGACGGAAGATCAACGCGGGTTGGGTGACGACATTCAATGACTATGCGGTAGTCTCCGAGAACCGACTCACGGCGATCCCCCAGGACTTCGACCTGCGCCTGGCACCCCTGTTGGGTTGTGCGGTGACCACGGCGATGGGCGTGATCAACAATGACGCCCGGGTCAAGATCGGAGAATCGGTTGTCGTTTTCGGCGTCGGCGGAGTTGGCCTGAATATCGTCCAGTCGGCGGACCTGGTTTCCGCCAACCCGATCATCGCGGTGGACCTGTTCGATGGGAAGGTGGTTATGGCCAAGAGGTTTGGTGCCACCCACGGTTTCAACTCCAACGAAGTCAGCGACCTGGATGCGGAAATCCGGAAGATCGTCGGCGAAAAGGGTGCCAACGTCGTCATCGACACCACTGGCAATACCAATGTAATCGGCCTTGCCTATGAGCTCACTCATCCAGACGGCAGGACCATACTGGTCGGGGTGCCAAAAAAAGGAGACAACATCTCCATCTATTCCCTACCTCTCCACTTCAAGAAGATCCTCACCGGATCTCATGGCGGGAGTAGTGAACCCCATCTGGATATTCCGCGGTACATCCGATTGGTGCAAGCTGGAAAGCTGGAGCTGGAATCGTTGATCACCCATGAGTTCGCTCTGCAGGACATCAACCAGGCCATCGAGACCGTACGCGGCGGCCAGAGCGGAAGATGCTTGGTTCACATGGAATGACGGACGATCTGTTGCCCTTGGACCCATCCCGGTCAAGCGAAGGCCGCGGCGGTTTGGTGTATTGGTGGGGGACGAGATAGCCGATGGAACATCCGCATACGCTGATCATTGGAGGCACGCGCGGTATAGGGCGTGCTTTCGTCAAATCACTGGTGGGGGAGGGTCACGCCGTATCGGTGATCGGTAGACGTCCTCCCACGGAACCGGATCAGAAGATCCCGGGTGTGAACTATATCGGGGCGGACGTTTCGAAGGAAGAGGAGCTTCACCTCGCTCTCTCCGACCTCATCCGCGAAAGGGGAAAGCCAAGTTATCTTGTGTTCTTGCAGAGATATCGGGATACAGGCGATACCTGGGTGGGTGAGTTCGAGGTCTCTGTAACCGCAACCAGGAATATCATCGAGGCAATGGCCGGATCGTTCAGCCCGGAAGGCGATAAGTCCATTCTGGTGGTAAGTTCGGTAGCTAGCTTTCTGATTGCCAGTGAACAACCCCTCAGCTACCACGTCGCAAAAGCTGCTTTGGTACAGTTGGTGCGTTACTACGCATGCACCCTGGGTCCGAAGGGGATCCGCGCCAATGCGGTTTCGCTCGGTACCGTCCTCAAAGAGGAGTCTCGGCAGTTCTACGAGGACAATCAAGAGTTGAGCCAGCTTTACCGGGATATCACTCCCCTCGGCCGTATGGGGACGGCCGATGAGATCTCACAGGTGATCGGTTTCCTGTGTAGCCCCAAAGCTTCGTACATAACAGGCCAGAACATTACGGTTGATGGTGGCGTGTCCCTGCAGTGGCATGAGTCGCTGGCGCGACGTATTGCTGATCTCGATCACCTGAAAGTCACACGCTCCTGATCGGACTCCAAAAGCACGATCAACGCTTTTGACAGGACCGTAACATGAACACGAGCTCAAGCCCGCTCTCCTCCTCTCAACGCACGACCTGCCGTGCTTGCGACAGCGGTAGCCTCGAAGTCGTGCTGGCGCTGGCGCCGAGCCCGGTAGGGGATGCCTACGTTTCCGAAGAACAGCTGGAAACCGCGCAGGAAATCTACTCACTCGACTTATCCCTTTGTCAGAACTGCTCGCTCCCGCAATTGACTCAAGTTGTGAGTCCAGAAATCCTTTACGGAAACTTCCTCTATACGACTTCGGTTTCATTGGGACTGGTAGAGCACTTCCGTCAATATGCCACCGACATGATACGACTCCTGGGAAAGACCAGTGGAAACCTGGCCGTCGACATCGGTAGCAATGATGGCACCTTGCTGAAGTTCTTTCAGAAGCAGGGGATGGAGGTTCTGGGAGTCGAGCCGGCCAGTGCGATTGCACAAGATGCAACTTCGAGGGGCATTGAGACGCTACCTGCTCTCTTTACACCCGAGATAGCAGATCAGATCAGGAGAACTCACGGTCCTGCAACACTCGTCACCTCCAACAATACGCTGGCAAATGTCGATGACCTCCAGGGCTTCGTAGGTTCGGTCCGGTCTCTTCTGAGAGACGATGGACTTTTCGTTTTCGAGACCGGCTATTGGTCTGACATCGTCGACAACTTGTTGTTCGACACCATCTATCATGAACATCTCTGCTACTTCTCGGTCCGGTCCCTTGAGCGATTGTTTGAGCGACACGGAATGCAGCTGATCGAGGTTAGCAACCTTACCACCAAGGGCGGCTCGATACGCGGTATCGTTCAACTCGACACCGGGACCCGTCCGGTATCCGCCTCAGTGGACCACATGCTCGAGCTGGAAGAGCGGAAAGGGATGCTCCGGAGTGCCTCTCTGACGCCATTTGCAGAGCGAGTCAACCGCGTCAAGTCTTCGGTGTCCGAGGTGATCGCGGAGCTCAAGTCCCAGGGGGAAACGATCGTCGGATTCGGGGCCTCGGTTGGAGTAACCACCCTCTTGTACTACTTTGATATCGGCGATAATCTGGACTTTCTGGTAGATGACAATCCTGTCAAACAGGGACTCTATAGTCCCGGTTATCATTTACCGGTGCACGATTCGAGTAGGCTGCTTGAGAGCAGGCCGGGCTATGTCCTGATTTTGTCGTGGAGGTATGCCGATCCGATCATCGCCAAGAACCAACCCTATCTGGATCAAGGTGGCCATTTCATTCGGTTTCTGCCCTCTCTCGAGGTGCTTTAGGGTTCCTGATGCAACCAACCAGGCTGTCACATGTCTGTTTGAGCAGCTTCGATCTACAGAGCACCATGGATTTCTACTGCAATGTATTGAGATGCAGTGTTGTCCACGAATACAAGAATGACAACGGAGAGGTTTACGGGGTCTTTTTGCTGGTCAATAACAATACTTTTCTCGAGTTCTTCAAGACTCCGCCATTTGAAGAGGGAACGTCACGTTTTCGCCATCTTTGCTTTGAAGTAGAGGACATCCACGAATGGCTGCGACAGCTCCACGAGCAAGGATTTTCAGGCGAAATCAAACGAGGACGAACTGACAGAGTTCTCCAGTTCTGGATCAACGATCCCGACGGCAACATGATAGAATTTCATCAGTACGATCCCGATAGTGTGCAGTTCAAATATTTGTCGTGAATCAGGAAGCTAATAAATCGAACGAATCGGATCACTTGAGCTTTTATCGAGCCCATGGGATATCGCCGGTTCGCCAAGATATCTCGAACCTGCGGGCACACTTCACCCGTCGAGAAACGCTTTACCGACAACTGGGGATTCTTCCGGGATTCATCTCGGGCAAGAGAGTCCTGGAGGTCGGTCCTGGCTCAGGTTTCAACGCCCTATACACCGCCAGCCTTGAGCCGGAGTCCCTTTTGCTGGTGGAACCCAACCCAACCGGAGCTGCGGATATACGAAGATTGATCGGCGACTATCCCGAGCTTGAAGACCGAGTCGAAACCCTGGAGTTGGACCTGTTCGATTTCCAAAGCGAAGGAGGTTTCGATTTCGTCTTCTGTGAAGGACTCCTCGCCGGCACACCCGAGCCCGAGAAGGTGCTTGGGCGCTTGGCAGGATTGGTCGCCAAAGGTGGTGTTCTTGTCGTTACCAGCGAGGATTATATTTCGAAGCTAGCGGAGACCCTGCGCCGATTGTTCGCCGATATGGTGTCCGATGCCACGGCTCCTCTTGACGACCAGGTCAACTGTCTTCTTCCTGTCTTTTCTTCACATCTGGCGACACTGAGCGGCATGAGTCGTAATCACGAAGACTGGATCATCGACAATTTGATCAACCCGGCCTCGATTGGGAGACTGCTGTCGCTGCCGGACACGATTTCGGTGCTGTCTGACGAGTTTGACTTTTTTGCTTCCTCTCCTCACATCGTGACCGACTGGCGTTGGTATAAGTCGGTTTTCAGCGAAGAGAAGAAGGATTACAACGCCAGGACAACCGAACAGTACTGGAGCCTCGCGCATAACTTCATCGACTACCGAATCACCGCTCCCGGACGATCCAGGGAGGCCAACAGGACGCTATACCATCTGTGCAAAGGCATCAGAGACACGACCCGTCTGTACGAGCAGCAGCGTGATCCTTCGAGGATAGACGAGGCACGGAATCTGTTGAGTAAGCTGGTGGAACACGTGCGCGCTGCTCCTCGGGATTTCACCGCAGAACTTACCGGCGCTCTTGAAGAAGCCAGGTCTTTCGTGTTACAGGATACTATCGATGGAGCGGCAATCGCCAACAGCAGGTACTTCAGCTCCTGGTTCGGACGGGGGCAGCAATACATCAGCTTCAGCAACCGGCTCTGAAGCAAAGGCTGTCTTCTCGACCTGTGACTCTTTGCCGGGGGAAACCCACCGATGATCGAACGACCCACCAATGACCATCCGAGTTTCGCCTCATTACCCAGTCCCGAGCCGGCCGCGGGGCTGGAGGCCTATGAGTCCGAGCGCGAATCGGCACTTTCTTTTTCTGCCAAGCGCCGTGAGAACTACGAGCGCTACCAGAACTCGGCTCGCCGCAGCGCTCGATTGGACTATCTGCCCATCAAGCTGGATGTTGAGAACGTCAGTCGCTGCAATTACCGCTGCACTATGTGCGTCGTAAGCGACTGGAACAAGGGCAAGCGTGCAGAGGACATGCCGTTCGGAGAGTTCAAGCGGCTGATTGATGAGCAGTACGGACTCGTGGAAATCAAACTGCAGGGCATCGGGGAGCCCTCGATGCAGGGCGACGTCTTTTTCGACATGATCCAATACGCTCGAAGTCAGCACATATGGGTGCGCACGACCACCAATGCCTCCTTCCTGCACCTCAAGGATAACTTCAAGAAATACATCGACTCCGATGCCAACGAGATTCAGATTTCGATCGATGGCGCCGACAAGGAGACTTTCGAAGGCATCCGCCGAGGTGGGCGCTTCGAAAGGGTCACGGATAATTGTCAGAAGATCAACGCACACAGCCGCGAGCGTGGTGTCGTCCGGACGAAGATGTGGACCGTCGTGCAGCGTGCCAACCAGCACCAACTGGAAGATCTGGTAGACCTCGCACACCAGCTGGGTTTCACGAATCAGGTCTTCTCTCTGGACATGACCGGGTGGGGAACCGACGACTGGGCCGAACGCAATGCCGCCGAGAGCGTCGGGGACAGTATGGAGCTCGATCGATTGTTGGCTCTGGTAGATCGAGGCGCCGCTCTGGGCGTCAAGGTCTCGTTCTGGGTCATCAATGAAAAGTACAGCACTCGTGCTACTGAAAAGCTCTGTCCCTGGCCCTTCGAGCGCGCCGTCGTTACTTCTGATCTGCGGACGGTGCCCTGCTGCACGATTGGCGATCCCGATGCCTACGAGTTGGGAAAAGGCGTGCGTTTCACGGATCTCTGGCAGTCCGATGAGTATGTGAGCTTTCGGCAAGCACATCTGGATGGAGCAATCCCCAAGGTTTGCCAGACCTGCTACTACAAGGCCGAACATTTCCCTTCCTGATTCCGAAGTACACACGCCTCGACAACGGTGAAGATTTATGAAGAAGGCACTGATCATTGGTGGTGGTTTTGCGGGCTGTGCGACAGCCCACCAGTTAGCCCTACTTGGCGGCTGGGACGTCACACTGGTTGAGTTGGCGCCCTTTCTGGGGGCAGGTGTTCGAACACGCTGGTACGGCGGACATCCCTACACCTTCGGACCACGCCATTTTCTAACGCGTGACGAACGCCTCTTCGATTTCCTGAACAAGTACGTCCCGCTGCGGCGCCTGGACCACCTCTTCTTGACCTACGTGGAGCAGGATCAGCAGTTTTATAACTTTCCGATTCACTATGACGACATCGGCCGAATGCCCGACCGCGAACAGGTCCTCAGTGAACTGGATGGTCTTCCGGAAGAAGCTCGTGCAACCAACCTCGAAGATTTCTGGATTCAGTCCGTCGGCAAAACTCTTTATGAGAAGTTCGCCAAGCACTACAACCAGAAGATGTGGTTGGTCGACGACAATCGAGAAATCGACGCCAACATTCCGGACTGGACATCCAAGGGCTCGCTCCTTTATCGGGGCGAACAAAAAAACTTCCACGACTCGATCTCGGCCTACCCGTACTCGCCGAACGGATACGATGAGTACTTTGCAATTGCCACAGCAGAAACCCGCGTATTGCTTGGAACCAAAATCGAGCAGTTCGACATCCCCAACAAAACGGTCAGAATCAATGGCCAGGATCAGACCTTCGATGTCATCACCAGCACTATCGCCCCCGATATTCTCTTCGAACACTGTTATGGAGAGTTACGGTTCGTTGGACTGGACTTCTTCCCGATCGTGCTTCCGATGGAGCAGTGCTTCCCGGAGGACGTGTTCTTTCTCTACTACAGCGGCAAAGAGAAATTCAAACGCCTGGTAGAGTACAAGAAATTCACCCAGCACCAGGCCCCGACAACCCTCATTGGTATCGAGTTCCCCTCGATGAGTGGGAAACACTACACGATGCCCATCGAGGCAGAGCAGAGTCGGGCTCAGCGCTACATCGACGAAATGCCCGAAGGTGTTTTCTCGATTGGGAGGGCGGGCAGCTACCGCTACATAGATATAGACGACTGTATTGCTCAGGCCATGGATGTGGCAGAGAAACTCAAGTAGTCCAGTGAATCAGATCATTCGTCGCTATCCTGGTGCGCCTCCTCCGCCCTACATTGCCGGCGGAGAAGGAATCTATGTGACAGCGGAGGACGGGCGGCGGTTGATGGATTTGACGGCCGGTTACTCGGCTTGCGTCCAGCTGGGGTATTCGCATCCCGAAGTCCTTGACGCCATGCGAGCGCAGCTTGGTGGTGTCAACTATGCCAGTTCGCAAGGCTGGAGCAATCGGATGGCGGAAGAGCTAGCTGAGCTGCTGCTGTCCGACGCTCCAGCTGGCCTCGACCGGGTGTGGTTTTCCGGCTGCTCAGGGAGTGAAGCGATCGAGAGTGCGCTGCATCTGAGCTTTCAGACGCATTACGCCCTCGGGAGCAAGACGCGCAAGTGGTTCATCTGCCGCGAGAATTCCTTCCACGGCATCACGACCGGAGCCAACTCCGTCACCACCATCCCCATCTACGATTTCTCCGATCCAATCAGACTGCCTTACGTCGCCAGCATTCCCCAGCACAATCCCTATACGTTGCGCCTCGAAGGAGAATCTCTCGACGAGTACGCATCTCGCAGTGCCGGATATCTAGAGGCGAAGATCGTGGAGCTTGGGCCCGACCAGGTGTGCGGCTTTGTAGCGGAGCCCATGCTGGGCCAACTGGTGGGCAACGTCCCCCCAGCCGCCAACTATTTCAAGTATGTGCGCGAAATCTGCGATCGTTACGGTGTGCATCTGATTCTCGACGAAGTGTATGTGGGCAACGGCCGCAGTGGTAAGGGCTTCTGTATCGGGTGGGACGAAATCACGCCCGACTTCGTCTGCTTTGGCAAGCAACTGGCGGCCGGCTATGCCCCCATCAGCGTGGTCGTGACGCGGCATGAGTTCGAGGAGACAATTGCGCAGGAAATGGGACGGGTGATGCTGGGGACTACCTACGAGAGCCACCCATTAAGCCTGGCCGCGGCGCTGGCGGTCCAGCGGATTATGCATCGACCCCAGATGTTGGAGCACATCAACCAACTCGGCGAATACATGCGCGGCCGACTCCTGGAGGAATTGGGGCCCCATCCGTTTTTCCGCAATGTTCGGGGACGTGGCTTGCTCACTTCTATTGAATATAACTGTGCGGTCTGCCCCCAACCTCGACCAGCGAACTGCGACTGCACCCACCGCGACCAGTTCAACGCCGAGCTCGAAGCGACCATGCTCGATGAACACAACATGCTGCTCAACGCGAAGTTCCATCGGACCAACATCAACCCCCCGAATATCATCACCGAATCGGAGATAGACCAAGTCATCGCAGCTTACGTTGCGACGTTTCGAAAAGTGGCCTGTAAGTACCTGACAGTCGGTTAGCCGTAACTGGGTTTCTCTTGGTGCAGAAGCGAAGTCGATGTACTAGTTGCACCAACGAGACCCTTGACCAGAGAAAAATCTGCGAATGGTAGGCTCTCCCCTTTTACCTGATCGCTCCAAGGAATCTGCAGCTCGGACCCTGCTCGAGACTGAACGTCTGATCTTGCGCCAATTCAGATCCAGCGATCTCGATGCGTTCTGCGACCTGTACGGCGACGCGCAAACGATGCGCTATATGAATGGTGTCAAGGACCGGGAACAAACCCGACGATCACTGCAGGGGAAAATGGATCACTGGCAGGAACGTGGCTACGGTCTTTGGTGTGTGACGCGTAAGGAGGATTCCATCGTGCTTGGCCATGGTGGACTGGCCTGGTTGGAGCCGCTGGAGCAGGTCGAGGTGGCCTACCTGATCGGCCGAAGCCACTGGGGTAGGGGGTATGCAACAGAGGTAGTGCAGGCATCGCTGCGCTACGGCTTTCAAGACCTGGGGTTGGCTCAGATCGCGGCCATCACCTGGCCTGAGAACGCTGCCTCCCTTCGCGTCATGGAGAAGTGCGGCATGCTCTACTGGAAGGAAGTGACGATCTGGGACCGCCAGCTTGTCTGTTATCACATAGGCAGTGCTAAAACCGATTGATTGGGGCGGAAATAAGATGAAGGTAGTCGTGACGGGTGGATGCGGGTTCATTGGTTCCCACTGCGTACCCAGACTGATTCAAGACCAACACCAGGTAGTCGTTATCGATAATCTGAGCTCAGGCTCCCGGGCCAATCTCGCCCCAGTTGCCGACTCCGAGCAATTGCGCCTGGTCGAAGCAGACATCGGGCTCGATGGAGACTGGCAGTCTGAATTTGAGGGGGCCGGTTGGGTGGTGCATTTGGCGGCACCGACCAACATCATTGAATCTATCGAGGATCCGCGTACGTACTCTCAAGCCATCCTGGGGGGGACGTTCAATGTTTTAGAGGCCAGCCGGGCAGCTGGAATCAAACGTTTCGTCTATCCCAGTTCAGCCGCGTGTTATGGTGTCGCCGACCAGTATCCAACCCCTGAAGACGCAGCGATGCGGCCTCAGTATCCGTATGCACTGATGAAGCGTTTGGGTGAGGAAATGGTGCTGCACTGGTCGGAAGTATACGGACTGCCAGCCCTGTCCTTGCGCTTCTTCAATCTCTACGGACCGGGTGCCAGTGCCCTCTTCGGGATGTTTATGCGTCAGAAACGGGCTGGAAAGCCGCTGACGGTGACTGGCGATGGCAGCCAGACCCGTGATTTCACCTACATTTCCGACATCGTCGACGCCATTGTCGCAGCACTGAAGAGCGACAAATCCGGCGAAGTGTACAATATCGGGAGCGGCACTACGGTCTCGGTCAACCGCATGGCTGAGCTCTTGGACAGTCCCATAGAGTATATTCCCCGCCGAGCCGGTGAAATGCAGGTAACGTTCGGAGACATCAGCAAGGCCCTGCGCGATTTGGACTGGGAGCCTCGGGTATCGGTAGAAGAGGGTGTGCCGCTGGCTTCGCGCCTGATGGGCCTATGATTCGTTCTTTCCTCAGAAGTCTGTCTCCGATCGAGTGGACTGCTGACACGCTCCTAAGGGTTCGTGCGAGAATAACTTGGCAGAATTGGCGCTCAGATTTGCATCAGATTTGGTCGCGAACGATTGAGCGAGACCGCAGGCGTAGCTAGGCCTACGCTGAGGATCTCACGATTGAGGAGCGGCCGAAGATGGGTGTGAAGATGAGATGCTAAAATGCCAAATTATTTTTGCGCGGGCCCTAAGAACTCGAACACGCGAGGTGGGGAAGTGCGACTACTGATCACTGGAGCGCTGGGGCATATCGGCTCACGCCTGATCCACTCACTGCAGCCTGGCGAATTTGAAAAGGTCGTGTTGCTGGACGACCTGTCCACCCAACGCTACTGCACACTGTTTAATCTTCCAGCGGGCACGCCTTTTCACTTCGTTGAAGCGGATGTGCGCAGGGCCGACCTCAAAAGCTTGTTCCAAGGAATCGACGTCGTGATTCACCTGGCGGCAATCACAGACGCAGCCGGTAGCTTCGACATCCCCGAGCAGGTCGAAGAGGTCAATTTCCAGGCGACACAGCGTGTGGCCCAGGCTTGTCTGGAAGAGGGATGCAGCCTGCTCTTTCTGTCCACCACCAGTGTGTATGGCTCCCAGGACCAAGTCGTTGACGAGGACTGCTCCCTGGCAGATTTACAGCCTCAGAGTCCCTACGCCGAGAGCAAGTTGAGGGCGGAGCAGTTTCTCGCTGAGTTGACCTCCAGAGAAGGGCTTCGATCGGTTGTCCTGCGCTTGGGGACCATTTGCGGCACTTCCGCCGGCATGCGCTTTCACACCGCTGTGAATAAATTCTGCTGGCAAGCTTGCCTGGGCCAGCCACTCAGTGTCTGGAAGACAGCACTCCACCAAAAGCGTCCTTATCTGGAGCTGGGGGACGCCGTCCGGGCATTTCGGTTCGTCCTGGAGAAGGGCCTTTTCGACGGTCGACTGTATAATTTCGTGACACAGAACGCGACGGTAAACGACATCATTCAGCTTCTGCGCGAGGAAGTTCCGGACGTCCAGGTGAGTCTGGTAGACGCAAAGATCATGAACCAACTGTCTTATGAAGTGCGATGCGAGCGCATCCAGGGGTTGGGATTTCGATTCTCCGGCAGCTTGCGTGACGCAGTGAAGGAGACCGTGGAGTTGCTGCGTAACGCAGGGGGGCAACGATTTGGCAAAGCGTTGTCTTCCGTTGATACTCATTCGTGAACCGGAGTCTTTAGAGGATCCTACAAGAGGACTAAGCGTGAAGCCTATCAATCTAAGCGACCGGGAGCTCGAACTCCTTCTCGACAGCCAGTCGTCCGCCGTGATCATCGAATTCTGGAGCTTTCGCTGCGAGACTTGCCGGCACAACATCGCCTCTTTATCGAAGCTGGCGGAAACACTCGGTGAGAAGATCAAGGTCTATAAGGTCAATGTTGACGACAATCCAAGAACAGCATCCCGATTTTCTGTTCCCATGGTGCCGTGGCTGCTCATCATTCAGCCCGGCGGGGAAGAATCCAGCTTTGCCGGGGTATGGAGGATGGCAGATGTTCTCGAAGTTGTTGGCGGGAGCAGGGTGAATTGATGCTGCCTGTGAATGTGATAAGGGACCCTCGTGCGGCTTCTCGAGAACCCCGTTCCGAAGTGAG
>CAUZIZ010000098.1:0-20344 GCA_963579905.1 Acidobacteria bacterium UBA6911
CGCGGATTGCTTTGAAAAGTGGCATGAACTTCTCCTTCTTCAGGTGTCGCTGAAAACCAGCCAACGGGTTCCAGCGGATGAGCATACAGCCGAGATGTTTCCCAAGACAATCTTTTTCTCACCGACGGCGGCCTCATCCTCGGCGGTCTTGTTGTGAATGCCATCGCTGAATTCAGTGTGCAAGGCGTCTACCGGGTTTCTGGTTTCAGTTGCGGGGGATCAAGTTCTTTGCGTAGTTCACTTTGTCGCGACGAGTGGTCGAAAACCAGATGAGCAGTCAGCCGAAGTTCCTGCTCCTTATGGCCTTTACGTAGAGACCTAGATCGTCTCCCAGGCCCTTCTGAAGCACGGGATCGATCCTTTCCTGTATAGGTGGATACTGACCGATCTTCTGAAACATCCAGACCTCTTCCTCGTCTTCCTCGTCAGCTTCCTCCTCCTCGACATCATCATTTAGATCCAGCTGAGCCCAAAAATAATAGAAGCTGACACTATTTTCCTTGCAGCTTCGACATTGGTACAGGGAACTCTCAAATCCCCAGTGTTTCGGCACCACTACTGGCTCACCCAAGGGTACGCCCACGCGCTTACTAGCCGCGTGTTCCGCCGGCGGTAGGGAAACGTTCCCAGAACTCCTCCTGCTGGCAATGAGTACAGTGCATCCGTAGTAAGTTAGGAAGAGCACGAATTTAGCTAACCAATAGCTAACGAACTACGTATAATTGGGTGGAGTTTACGGTATAATCTTTCTGACGAAGAGATCGTAATCCATAACAATAACAGGTGTTATGGTGTTAGACGGTACTAGATAGAATTCGGCGCGTCGAATGATTTCCTCGGCACTGGAAGATACCAGGTGGTCCAGGCTCTTGAGGTCTAGATTCGCGGCCAAGGCTTCCTTGGCCGCGACGCGTAGCGAAACCTGGAGCAGGATGTCGCTTCTTTCCGAGTGGAGCAGATCGGCCTCCGTGAGAAGATCCCAGCTAGGAGAGACGCCGATGGCTCGTGCGGTCGCCATATTGATGGTCAGAAGTTTTCCCCTGCTGAAGGTAATCGGCAGGCTTCCAGCGTCCTCACCCAGTAGGATTCGCTGGAGGTTTAGGGCAATCCTCCGAGCCACGCGCCGAAGGGCCGCATCCTGGGAAAGGCTGGCAAGAAGGCCTCGCTCGACCCTATCTCGTCCGAAGAGAGAGAAGCTGGGCAGCCGGCGCCTGATCAGTCCCTGGACCAGACGATCGAATTCCGCGGGGGGCAAATGCAGGAGAGGAGCGGCGTAGACTGCCTCAGTGCTTTTGGGGAGAGCCTCCAGGGTTTCTTCGACAGAAAAGCCGACTGGAAGGAAGGATACCTCCAACTCGAAGTCGAGTCTTTCTATCACCTACTCCACGTTCTGTAGAAGTCGAGGGTTGGCGGTATAGACGGACTGATTCAGAAGGTAGGCCAGCTTTTTGAAGGGGACGATCCTGTGAAACGCCTCCAGATCGTCTTTGAGCTGAATGGGCCAGGTGACCTCAGATTCGTGACACCACTACTGTCGCTTGCCGGAACGTAGGTTATTCCCTGCAGCTCCACGTTTAGCACGACGGGTGCGGGGAAATTTTCTCTGCGGCAAATGAGATCCGATGTGATCAATCCCCAGGTGATAAGGACATCCATCTCTGGATCCTTCAGCAGCCGATCAATTGCGGCCTCAATTCCAGGGACCGTCCAGTCTGCCTCGATTGTCATTTCAGGTAGAAAGCGAACGTCGAACTCGCCGCGTGTCAGTACCAGAATCTCTTCCCTGGTGACTTTGAGCGTCTCCTCGTTGCCCTCCCAAGGCCCGTCGATGATGAACCCCACCCGTACTTCGGGAAGCTGTGTGGCCTTCAGCCTATCTTGCTGGAGGAAACATGCGAGAAGTGTCAAGAAGCATAGCGTCGAGTGTAGGTAGGTCTTCATTCTCTTTCTCCGGTGGTTTGAAGTATAGGTTGCCGCATAGGTCCCAGGTTACACGTCGGAACGTCGCACGTCTCTTAGCCGGCAGCAGACTGCTCCGGACTGAGAGTAGCGGAAACCTGAAGGTTGGAAAGATAGCACCGGGGATCCATGACCTGGGACGTGCGACGTTCAGAGGTTCAGACGTGCGACCTCTTCAACTGACGTGCGAACGTATTCCGATCTGGGCTACAATCTCAGCATGTCGGAAACCCTCAATGTGGTTCTTACCTGGCCGGCCTCGGCCGAGAAAGTGCGTCTCTATGAATCCTACGTCTCCTCCAAGTGCCGGATTGTCGTCCCCCAGGGGACGGAGCCCGACGATCTTACCGAGGTGGCCCGCGACGCGGATGTAATTGTCGGAGGCTACGTTCCGGCCTTCATGATCGCCGCCGCCAAGAACTTGAGAATGGTACAGGTGACCCATGCCGGAGCGATCGCCGGTAATCCACTGGAACCAGATTTGGATCAGGCTTACCTGGGCTTTTCTCTCAAGATGCTCCAGGCTCGCGGTCTTCTGATGGGCAACATCCACGGTAACAGTGTTTTGGTGGCCGAGCAGGCGGTCACGTTCCTGCTGGTCCTGGCCAAGCGGATGGTTCAGGCGGACCGCGCCCTTTCCGATGGGAAGTGGTATCCCTCCACAGAGTCGACGCGGAGCGTGACGATCAAGGGGAGCACGGTAGCCATCGTCGGTTTGGGATCGATCGGTCAGGAAGTTGCCAGGCGAGTCCGAGCCTTTGGAGCCAGTGTCACGGCGATCAAGAGGAACCCTGCACCCGAACTGGTCAGAGAACTTGGACTAGATTTTCTGGGCGGACCTGAGGACCTACATCGGGTGCTTTCCGAGGCGGATTTCGTTGTGCTGACGACGCCTCTCACTCACGAGACCTACAAAATGATCGGTGAGGCGGAACTGAGGACGATGAAGAAGACGGCCTTTCTAATCAACGTTGCGCGCGGGGACCTTGTACAGGAAAAGGCTGTCTTCCAGGCACTGACTGGGGGAGGGATTGCTGGCTTTGCCAGCGACGTCTGGTGGTTCTACGATTGCAGACCTTTCACAGAAGAATTTCTGACCATCGGGTACTTCTGTCCGGTCCCTTCAAGGTTGGGCGTCCACAGACTGGAAAACGTCATCGCAACGGCTGATCGCTCCTGTTTCACGACGACCATGGAGGAGGATTACATGAAGGACGCGTTGCAGAATGTCGACATGTTAGCTGCGGGAAAAACTCCGGCCAATCTCGTCGACTTCGACGAACAGTACTAGGAATGAGGTTACACGTCTGAACGTCGCATGTCCCAGGTCGGGGATCACCGGTGGTGAATCTTCAAAGTTTGAGGTTTCCGCAGGCGGTGGGTCCGAAGCTGGCTGCTGCCGGTCAAAGGACGTGCGACGTTCAGACGTTCAGACGCGTCTTCAAGCCGCCCGCCACCGTGAGGCTACCGCCAACAAGATGCAACCGAGACCAAGGACCGCGGTTAGAAAGCAGGTCAAAAATCCTATCCAGGGGAGCAGGAAGAGCAGTCGTAGAAGAATGGCTCCGACCATGAATGCCAGAACGAGATGGGGGTCTGAGACTCGCAGCAGTCGCAGGACTTTTCTGCCGAGCCAGAAAGCTACTGGTATCGGGCTGAGATAGAGGAGAATGAGGTAGCAGCCCAGCAGGACCGATCCTGTCGGAAGACCTATCAGGGTCAGCAAGAGGAACAAAACTGCTACTGGGGTAGCTACCAGAAGCGCGAAGCCAAGCCCCAGGCTGGCCAGAGGTTGTGCGACAAGGGTATCGGCAGCCTCGGTCGATTGCTGGGGGGGAATTACGAGCCAGAGGATTCCGACGCCCAGGAAGCCCAGCAACAAGAGCCAACTGACGACTCGTCCAAATGAAAGGAGGCCTTCCTTGGCCTCTTCCCAACGCTCAGCGGCTACTTTGGGAGTCAGGTCTTCCTGCTCAGGTTCTGTTCGCTCCATTCCGCCCTCTACTCTGGCGCCGGGGGCGAGTACTGCAAACTCATCGCTCTCGTAGTGCAAGAAACCGCGGATCATCGCCGTTTCTTCCAGAGTGATTTTGCGCACGGTGACATCGACGTTGCCGTGGACCTCTCCGGAGATTACCAAATCGTCGGCTGCCCCTAGCACATTGCCACCGACTTGGCCGGACAAGAGTCCCTCCTGCACCCCAAGCCTTAGATTCTTTCCGATCATGCCGTCGCCAGCCAGATGGAACTCCTGGCCGAAGAACAGGGTGTTGCCGTCGACCTCTCCCTGGATCTCGAGACGCTGCCCGGCGGAGCGGAGATCACCCCTGGTGTGCCCTGCGAGGCGAAGGTATTGGCCGGCCGCCAGATGTCGCCCTGAATGTTGCCGCTGAGCATCAGGTCCTGTAAACCCGCAACCAGGTCACCGGAGACAGCGCCATCAACCCGAACCGACTTTCCTATAAAGAAGAGGTCACCCCGGACCTGCCCCTTTACGTTCGTGCTTTCACCGGCGAAGAAGAGATCGTTGTTGAGTGTTTCACCCTCGGCAATGGTCAGGGCCGTTTCTCCGCTTTCTGCGGCTAGGGGAACCGAAGTAACCGGTAGCGTAAGACCCAAGAGCGAGAAGGCAGTCGCCATGGTCAAGAGATTAGAACCGAAATCCGGTCCTTCTTGCAAGCCATCGCTGCCCGGTGCATAAGAAGGGAAACGAGAAGAACAGTCGACCGAAGCACCCTCTTGTTTGGAAGGATTGAGCCACTCTCCAGGGGGAGCTCGCGAAGACCCAGTGGTTGCGGTGCCCACGGGGTGAGTGCTAGATTCAAGACATGAAAAGACTTAGGCCGAGCCTGGAGGAGACCGACGCCGCCGCGAAGGTAATCGGCCAGCACCTGACTGCTACACCGATTTCCAGGGAAGACGCCCTTGGCGGCAAACTTGGGGCCGCTCTGTACGTCAAGCACGAATACAAGAGTCCGGTTGGTTCCTTCAAGGTTCGAGGTGCCCTGAACCTGGTTAGCAGCGTCGTCAAGTCTGGGGTGGTCAAGCGTTTGAGGACGGCTTCAACTGGCAACCATGGGGCAGGTATGGCCTTTGCCTGTAGCCGCCTGGACATTCCTTTGACCGTGGGTGTTCCAGTGGGTGCAGATCGGAGCAAGGTTGCTTTAGTGGAGCAGTTTGGAGCCGAGCTCGAGTTCATAGGCCGCGACCTGGATGAGACCAAAGAGCTAATGCTGGCAAGGCCACATAAACCTACTGATTTTTTTGTCGAGGACGGCGACTCCCCGGCCATCGTCGCCGGCACTTCGACCATCGGGATGGAGATTGTGCGCGACCTGCCTCAGGTAGAGGTGGTAATCGTACCGGTAGGCAATGGCGCGCTGATCGGCGGTATTGGGAGCGCTCTAAAGGCTAGAAACCCTGACATTCAAGTGATCGGGGTGCAGTCGGAGGTGGCGCCCTGTATGACCCTCTCCTTCCGCGACGGAACCCCCCGCGACACCGAAAGCTGTGAGACCTTTGCGACGGGGATGGCGGTTCGTATCTCGATACCTGCCGCGGTTGAGCTGATGTTGGAAGTGGTGGACGAAATGGTTCTCGTCTCCGAAACTGAATTGAAAGAGGCCATGGGACTCTTTCATTGGGTTACCGGGACCATGCTTGAAGGGGCAGGGGCCGCAGCTCTGGCCGCGGTCCCCAGAATACCGAACTGGCTCCAGGGGAAGAATGTCTGCCTGGTTGCCAGCGGGGCCAACGTCGATCAAGAGATCCAGCAAGAAATCAAAGAAAAGTTTGTTGTAGACCCTAAGTAAGGCACCAAGACCCACGTCTTCGTCCAGAATCTGAAGATCGGGATTCGAGTCCTAGGAGCCTTTGCGATTCCGTGCGGCTATCAGTTTCTTGATCTTGTCCTGATCTGCGGCAGAGAGGGAGGTGTCTTCGAACAGACTCAGAACAAGAGCTTCGGCCGATCCGCTGAAGACTCGGTTGACGAATTCCGTCAGCATATCGGAGATAACCTTCTTTTTCGGACTAGTCGGCTTGTAGACGTAGGCCCTGCCTTCTTGCCACTTTTTCAGGAACTGCTTACCCTCCAAGATCTTCATCATGGTCATGACAGTGGTGTACGCAATGCGGCGCTTTTCGCGAAACGCCTCGTAGACATCCCTGACCGTGGCAGTATTGAGCTGCCAGACGATCTTCATGACTTCCAACTCCTGGGGCGTAAGAATCTTAAGCTTGCGTTTCATAGAAAATCCATTTGTTGTTTCAGCAGTCAAGCAACCTACCTGATCACCCGATTATGCTGAGGTGGTTTGTAATAGCGAGTACGTACTTCGCAGGAATTGTTTCAGGAACCAAACGATCCCACTCATCGTTCGATCCTGTGAATTCGATTTCCAATAGGGAAGCTGGGCTACCAAGGGGAACCTCGGAGTGAAGTCGAGGTCTGGATATCAGAAGCGCTCTATTGAGTGGACTCGACGATCCTCTTGACTTTTACTTGGTCTCCCGAAAAATCACCGGTTACCTCCACCTGGATGTTGTTCTGACTCTCCGTATTCTGGAAAATGACCAACGCCATCTTGTTTCCCGTCTCGTCAAAGCTCAAGAATCTACCGTCCAGAATCAGTCCAAAGCCACTCTGCTTACAACTCTCCATGAGAGCACATACAGGCCCGTGCTTCTTGACCTTCTCAGCGTTGGCAGCCATTCCTTGGCCACACGCTCTATCCATCAAGATACCGGTCTCTTTGGTCTTTTCCCCAAGGACAAGAGGTGTTCCCAAGAGCACGATAAAACTGAGAAGAAGCACCCCATATCTCATGCAATTTCCCTTTCTCAACCAACCCTTTAACGATCTGAACGGTGGCATTATACACAGGATCTGACCGGGTTGTACAGGGCGGAGTGTCGTCTTCCGGGATGTCGCAAGCCTTTGTCCCTCAGGCGAAGAAAGCTCTCCGAAGTCCCGGCTGGGGAGGATGAGAGTGAGGTCGGGGGGAGTAGGCCCACAGATTGAGATTTCAACGAATCAGCTTACTCTTCACCTCGGATCAGATCCTCGAAGGTCTCTCGTTTGCGGATGACTTTCCACCGATCCCGGTTTACCAACACCTCTGCAGATCGGACCCGGGAGTTATAGTTCGATGAAAGGGTGAAGCCGTAGGCTCCGGCATTCATGATAGCCAGACAATCGCCTGATCTGGAATCGGGAACGTGGCGGTTGCGAGCAAAGAAGTCGCCAGTCTCACAGACTGGCCCCACTACGTCGGCTGTGATCCATTGCTCCTTTTCCCGAATCGGCAAGATCTCGTGATAGGCCTGATACAGGGTTGGTCGGAGCAAATCGTTCATCCCCGCGTCGACGACCACGAAGGGTTTCCCATGACTGGACTTCTGATAAAGAACCTGGGTGAGTAGAGTGCCGGCATCTCCTACGATAGAGCGGCCGGGCTCCATCAGGATCCGATATCCGTCACTGTTCTCGCTCAGGAAGACAGCATACCGCTCGAGGTCGAGTCTGGTCTCACCCTGGTAGGGGATCCCGAACCCGCCGCCGAGGTCCAGATGTTCGATGTCAAGACCCTGCCTGCGGAGTTTTTCAGCCCAGCTCTTGAGCTTGACGAAACCATCAATGAAGGGCTGGACGTCCAGAATCTGGGAACCCATGTGGAAGCCCAAGCCTGTCAGTTGGATGTTTGCCGCTTCCCGAAGCACGCTGACGGTTCGTTCGATCTGGTCAATGTCGATACCGAATTTGTGCTCTTTCAGTCCGGTGGCAATGTAGGGATGTGTTTTTGCATTAATGTCCGGATTGATGCGTAGGGCTACTTTGACTTCCAGTGAGCTCCGGTTAGTCAGTTCGACCAGTTGCTCTAGTTCCTGAACAGACTCCAGGTTCAGGCTGAGGATCTTCCCCTCGACCGCTATTTCCATTTCTTGGGGAGTTTTTCCGACCCCGCTGAACACAACCTTTTGGGGGTCGGCTCCGACTGCCCGAAGCCGATACAACTCTCCGGCAGAGACCACATCGAAGCCGCTGCCTTCCTGCTGGAGCAGGCGTAGGATACTCAGGTTGGCATTGGCCTTGACGGAGTAGCAGATCAGGGGGGCGATGACCGAGAATACCTCGGCCAAATATCGATAGTTTTCGAGGATTCGAGCTTTGCTGTAAACGTAGCAAGGCGTTCCCACACTCTGAGCGATTTCAGCCAGGGGAGTGTCCTCGCAAAGCAAGTTCTGATTCTGGTAGCCGAAAGCGCTCATCTCACCCCGACCAGATGTTAGCAAAGCCTGTTCGAGGGTGTCCACATCTGCTAGAATCGCCGCTTCGAACAGGTCCAGCTCGGATTCCTGGAGTTCTGATCCGCATCTCCCAAAAGGAAGGGTGGAATGGTGACGGAAACCTTCGACATCGTGACTGGAGGGGCCGGCTTCATCGGCTCCCATATCTGTCGTGCCCTCTTGAAGGAGGGGCGGACGGTAGTCGCACTCGACAACTTCTCGACCGGTAAGCACGAGAACATCGAGGGCCTGGCCGAAGAGTTCGGCAGGCAGTTTCGGGTTCTCGACCAGGATATTCGGGACGACGCTCTTGAGAGGGCTTTCGAGGGCGCCGAAACAATCTATCACCACGCTGCCCAACCTTCGGTTCAGAGGTCGGTCGAAGATCCTCTGACGGCCAACAGCGTGAATGTCGAGGGAACCTTGAGGGTTCTGGTGGCCGCTCGAGATGCTGGGGTGGCAAAGCTGGTTTTTGCGAGCAGTTCGTCGATCTACGGAGACTCGAACCTGTTGCCCAAGATTGAGGAGATGACTCCGGATCCGGTGTCTCCCTATGCCCTGACGAAATGCGTCGGTGAAATGTACTGCAGGGTATTCACTCAGATCTACGGATTGCCAACCATCGCTCTTCGTTACTTCAATGTTTTTGGACCTCGCCAGGATCCAAACTCGGAGTATTCCGCGGTCATTCCGAGAGTGGTGACGCGAATGTTGGCCGGACAGCGGCCGATCATCTACGGAGACGGGGAGCAGAGTCGGGACTTTACCTTTGTCCAGGACGTTGTCAGGGCCAACCTCCTGGCGGCTCGGTCTGACGCCAAGGGCATCGGCGTGAACATAGCGTGTGGAAACCGCTACTCCCTCAATCAACTGGTTGCGAGCCTCAACCAGGTCATGGGGAGTCGACTCGAGGCGATCTACGAGCCGCCAAGGTTGGGTGACATTCGTCATTCCAAAGCAGGGATCGCGCTGGCCGAGGAGACGATTCGATTCAAGCCCTCCACCTCCTTCCCCGAAGGTCTTCAACGCACTGTCGAATGGTTTCAAAAGAAGGACTCACAGAAATCCGTCGGGTAGGAAGGATGGCCTTGCTCAGGCCGAATGTCCTCTGAGAGTATTGAAGAGTTGTCCCTGAAGAGGCTGATCGCGCTGGCCGTAGCGGGAGCCATCATCGCTTCCACTGCTTCAATTGCTGCCTCCTATATTCTGCTTGTGGCAGTGCTGGTGCTGTCAATCCTGGACGCCGTGCTCAGTCGAGAAATCCACCTGAAGTTCCCTCCTTACGCCCGGATCCTAGGACTCTTCTCGCTTGTTTTTGTCTTGTCCGCTCTGTTCTCCGACGACGTGCCCCACAGTCTACGGAGTCTCAAACGTCTGATTCGATTCGCCTATGTCCCCCTGGTTTTCAGCTGCTTGGGACAATCGCAGGTGGAGGGGGCCCTGCGCTGGATCCACGCGTTTGTTATCGCTAGCGCCGGCTATGCTGTGCTGCAGTATTTCTGGCTCAAGGATGTCGATCTTCTAAACCGCACCACAGGGTTCATGAGCCATTGGATGACTCTTTCTGGGCAACTCATGTTCGTTAGTCTTTCTCTGACCGGCTATCTGTTCTGGAAGGGACGACTCATAGCCCGCACCTCTCACTCTGGTAGAGCGGAGTCAGCCGGCATAGACCAGACGATGGCTCCCTCTGTCAGCAAGCATGCCTTTTTCTTGTGGGCCGGGGGGCTGGCCCTTATTTTGTGGGCGCTTGTCCTGACGATGACAAGGAGTGCCTGGGTAGGTTTCGTTGTGGGAGGTCTTGTCCTACTGATTTTTATTAGGTGGAAGTGGATGCTGATTGTTCTGGCGGCGTTGGTGGTGTTGGTTCTGACCTTGCCTCAGCCCTTTCGAGATCGGCTGAAGTCCGGCTTTGACGTGACTGACACCACCACTCGTATCCGGGGAGAATTGCTCCAAACCGGGGCGCGGATGATTGCTGCAAAGCCCTGGTTCGGAGTCGGGCCAGGACTCCTGTCCCGCTCATCTCTGGAATATCGCTCTCACGAGGAGTTCCCCGACTCGGCATATCAGCATTTGCACAATAACGTTTTTCAGATCGGAGCAGAGCTAGGACTGTTTGCCTTGGCCGTGTGGTTGGCGCTTTGGCTGTCGGTGGCGCGCGACCTGATAAGCTTGTATCGGCGATCCTCGGATGAATTCTGTCGCTACCTGGCGCTAAATGGAGTGGCTGCCGTGGTGGCATTTCAGGTTGCGGGATTGTTTGAATACAATTTTGGCGACGCCGAAATTATCATATTGTTGCTCTTCCTCGTAACGGCTCCCTATGCAGTCCAAGCTCGAGCGAGCTGATCCTCTTAAAGTTGCGATCCTAGGAAATCGTGGCATTCCAGCTAGTTATGGCGGCTTCGAGACGTTTGCCGAAGAGTTGTCCAGCCGCTTGGTCCGACACGGACACACGGTCACGGTATACGGCAGAAAACAGTTTGTTGATCGAAATCTCCGGCTCTACAAAGGAGTCGACATTCGGGTTACCCCGTGCCTCAAGCACAAATACCTGGAAACGGTTACCCATACGGCGTTTAGTGTTGTGCTCTCACTGTTCAAGGGCTATGACGTACTTCTTGTCTGCAATGCGGCGAACTCTTTCCTCTGTGGGATCCCCAGGCTGGCCGGGCAAAAGGTCGTTCTCAATGTGGATGGTATCGAGAGGCTGCGTAAGAAGTGGGGACGCATCGGCAAGGCTCTTCATCATCTGGGCGAGAGAATGGCAACCTGGGTACCAGATTGTGTTGTCACTGATTCCAGAATCACCGAGGACTACTATTTTCAGGAATACGAATTCCGTTCCGAGTACATCCCCTATGGTGCTCCGGTCGAGAGGTCGAGTAGCCAGGAGGCGGTCGATCGACTGCATCTCAAGCCGCGCGAGTATCTTCTGTTCGTAAGCAGGCTCGAGCCCGAAAACAATGCCCATCTCGTGATGGAAGCGCATACGCAGTCTGGTGTGGAGTTCCCTCTGGTGGTGGTGGGTGATGCTCCCTACAATCAGAAGTACATTCGTAAACTGCAGCGATTGTCCGAGGGTAGGAACATCCTTCTTACGGGGGCGATCTATGGCAATGGCTATCGGGAGCTGTTATCCCACAGTCTCTGTTATGTGTATGGAGGTGAAGTGGGGGGAACCCATCCGGGTCTACTGGAGGCAATGGGAGCCGGATGCGTGCTGCTTGTCAACGATATCCCCGAAAATCGGGAGGCCGTAGGGGAGGCCGGCATCCTCTATCCCTTCAACGATGTCACTGCTCTGAGCCGTTTGATGAGCCAGATTTGTGGCTCGCCTGAAGCGTATCGTCACTATTCGCTCAAAGCCCAGGGATGGGTGCTCGAGCAATACAATTGGGACAAGGTCACAGAGGACTACGAGAGGCTTTTCTATCGGCTGGTTGGCCCGCCCGGAAAATTCTAGTATTGCAGTCTACTAACCCGAATTTCTCATGACTAGTCTACTACGTCGCCGCAATCATCCGCCCTGGCTGCGTTTTTAGGCGATTGTCCAAAAACCGTGGCGGTGGCCTTCGAGCCGCCGTTTTTCGATCCCAAGGCTCGAAGGAAAGAACACGGCGACACGGAGGCCACCGCCACGTCCCTCGGCCGAAGTTTCGCTCTCGAATGGGGCAGCACCGCTGGGGGCCACTAAGCTAAAACTTCATTTTCAGATTCGGACGGAGGAAGCATGGAAACCATTGAGTTAACGTTGGATAAGGAATCTTCCAGGCGATTGTCTGAAAAGCGTGGCACGGCCTTCTAGGCCGTGATTGTGGAGACATCACGGGCAGGGATGCCCGTGCCACTATGGGATGCTGAAGTTTCTTTCCCGTATGATCCGGCGCAGCCTGAGGCGGGGCTAACCCTGGTGGCCCCGCTAGCGCTAGACCATCTTGGAAGCTTCGAAGTCCCAGGAAATCATCCTCTTCTGGAACCAGGATTCATTGGCCATGACGATCGCAGCGACGCCGTACAGGCCCAGCTCGATCGGACAGGCCAGAGAGCTGCCGAATCGGATCGCGCTCTGCAGATTCCTATGGTGCAGTCCGATACTCTCGGAGCCCGTCTTGACGTGGGTTTCCAAGATCTCCTTGGACTCCTCGTCGATGATCTTCCATCCTTCTTTGGTAAAGACAAGCGTCGCTTTGTGACCTCGGATGCAGTGATCAAGGCCATGCGCATTGGCCATGGTGCCGAGCATGTGCACGGTCATGCCAGGCGTGACACCCTCTACCGCCGGATACTCCCCCAATAGCTCGAAGCTGTCGGGCAGTTCTCGGCCATCATCCCAGAGATAGATGCCCCCCATTCCCACCATGCGTTTCGGATAAGTCAAATCGCAGGCTTTCAGGATTCGTGTAAGCCGGTGAATGAACAAATCAGAGGAGATGCCTCCCGAGTAGTCTTTGTAATTTCGCCACTCGTAGTAGCGGGACGCGCTCCAGGGCCGCTTCGGAGCCGATCCCAGCCACGCGTCCCAGTCCAGGTCAGCGGGTCGGGGCAGGTCCGAACGTACCCCTCTTTTCCAGGGTCCCAGATCGACCGGGTAGTTTCGGACATAATCCATCTGGGCCTCGACCACAGGTCCTAACTTGCCGGCTCGGATGGCCCTGTTGGCGCTCGAGTAGCTGTCGTCGCTCATGCCCTGTACACCTACCTGCATCTTGAGTCCGGTCTGCCCTACTTTGCTGACGACAGCCTGGGCCTCGGCTAGGGTGTGCGTCATCGGTTTCTCACAGTAGAGGTGTTTGCCCGCGTCCAGTGTATCGAGGGTCATCTGAGCGTGCTGATGTTCGGGCACCGCGATGGCCACATAGTCGACTTCCTTCATTTCAAGCAATTCCCGGTAGTCTCGCTTACGGGCTGGGTTGCCACCCACTTTCGAGATCCGGTCCTGGAAATGCTGGGCCCGAGTCTGGTAGACGTCGCAGACTCCCACGACTTCGATGTTGGCTTCATCCGCCATTTCCAGGAGAGCCTTTAGATGGGAGTTCCCAATGTTTCCGCAGCCGATGAGGCCGACATTGAGGCGATCGTTGGCACCGGGAATACGGCCATAGGCGCGCGCCGAATAGGCACTGACTCCGGTGATCGCCACACTAGCGCCCTTCAAGAAACTCCTTCGATCAACTGCACTCTCGAGAGGTTTCATGAGGCTCACTATAGCAGCTTGAGGGTTACGGGTTAAGGGGTTAATCGATCAATCAAAGAGGTCGCACGTCTGAACGTCTGAACGTCTCTTGACCGGAACTGCGCGGCCGTGGACTGACAGTAGCGGAAACCTGAAGGTTAGAAAACACCACTGGTGAGCCATGTCCTGGGACGTGCGACAACTTTGATCATCCGATCCGCTCCACAAACCAGAACCCTCCCAGAGCCAGGATGATGCCGGAGGCGAGGGTGATGGCAAGTGGGTGCCAGGTTTTTCGGCTGATGTATAGGATCAAAGGGAAGAGCACCAGGATAACCAGAACCTGTCCGATTTCTACTCCCAGATTGAACGACAAAAGGGAGGTGAAAAGACCTCTACGGGGCAGATCCATCTCTCGCAGGATGTTGGAGAAGCCGAAGCCGTGAATGAGGCCGAAAAAGAAGGTGATGATCCAACGATACTTGATCTCTCGCACGAACATGTTCTCCAGCGCGATATAGCAAATGCTGAGAGCAATCGCCGTCTCTACAAACTGGGTTGGAAGTGCGACGATCTCTAGAGTGGCCAAGATCAGCGTCAGGCTGTGGGCCAGGGTGAAGGAAGAGACGACACCGACCAACGCGGATAGCGGCCCTCCGAGTACGATCAGTCCGATGAGGAAGGCAAGGTGATCGTAACCCGTAAAGATGTGCTCGACCCCCAGTTCCAGGAAGCGGATCATGCGCTGAAACAAGCCAGGCCATCCCTGGAGGATCTCGATACGTTCGACTGGGTTGCGGACGTCGAGGACATACTCCGTGAACTCACCCTCGATACCTACGCGACAAAAGGTCTGATGTTGATCGTCGGTTAGCTCAAAAAGGGTGGACTCGATTTCGAGAGTCCCCAGCCTGGCCTCGAAACGATGGAGAACGGATAGCTCCAGGTTACCCGATTTGAGGACACGAAGATCACGGACCTCGCTCGTCCCTTTCTGCCCGTCATTTCGGATCAGGAAATGCTGAAGAACCCTTTCCTCAACCAGGGCGTGTTTCGCCTCAACCTCGTCGAAATCGAGGAGTCCGTCGCCATCACGATCCAGTTTTTCAAGGAAGTTCAAGTCCAGCAGAGAGATCGCGATCTTGCTTTCGATCTCCTCGGGGCCAGCTTCAATGGTCCAGAAGGCTAGTGAACCTTGGTGAGCTTGGACGCTGAAGATGAGAGCAGCCAGGAGCAAGGGGAACAACAGCCAAACTGATGACCGCGGGACAAGCCTCACAAAGACTATCCTTCAGGCAAGCTAACGTTCTTTTGGAGCTCGGTCTCGATGACCTCCGAGATGTCCTCGAAGGAGCGTGCTCCCGAGAATGACAAGCCGTTGATGAATAGGGCAGGGGTGCCCGTCACACCGGCCTTCACGCCGTCGAGCACGTCTTGCTGCACCGTTGCCGCATATTTTCCGGAGTCCAAGCATCGGTTGAACTCTTCCAGGTTCAGCTCCAGGCTGGTGGCTCTCCCCCTGAGGTCGTCGAGTTTGAGGCTGGTATCGGTCTCGAAGAGCTTGTCGTGCATTTCCCAGAAGCGGCCCTGATCGTCGGCACAAAGGGAGGCCTCGGCTGCCTTCTGGGCCTGGGTATGGATGCTATTGAGTGGAAACTGCCGGAACACGAGTCGGACTTTCTCGCCGTAGGTGTCCTTGATTCGCTTGAGCGTGGGCTGCATGCGAGAACAGTAATGGCACTGGAAGTCCGAGAACTCGACGAGAGTCACAGGTGCGTCTTTGGGTCCCTCGGAGGGACTGCCCTCGACTGCTATGTCGGCCCGAGGGGGCTGAAGAAAATACTCGACGTTGTGCTTTTCCTTGAGTCTTGCGACGAACTGTTGGTAGCTCTGATTGTAACTCTGCTGTTTGAGGTACTGGCGAATCTGGGGCTCAACCTCTTTCAGCGACTTCCCCGGGCGCTTTTTGTTGGCCTCGTACAGAGTAGTGATTTCCTTTTCGCCGGGCTCAGCTACCTTGCTCTGGACTTCTGTCTCGAGAAGTTCCTTTACCTCGATAGAGCGTTCTTCCGCCTCCCTCCTCGTGAGCTCTTGCTGAACCAAGTCCTCGATGCTCGATTGCAGAGCTTCGAAATGTCCCTTCTTGTACTTGGCTTCAAACTGAAGCCGCTCCATCTGTAGTTTCTCGAGTTTCTGGTCAGCCGCTTGCAAGACCTTGTCCTGAGGGATCTCGGATCCGCTGACGACAGCCATGATTTTGGGCAGGTTGGAGTCCTCCTGCTGTTCCGGCTCCTGTCCGGCTGGTTCGGGAGCACATCCAACCCAGGGCATCGAGACTAGTATGATGGCCGGAAACAGCAGCATCAGAGGGTGTTTCTGGGTCATTTCATCGGTCGGAAGATTTCTCATTTTGGCTCCAGCACGATGGGGCAAGCAGTGGTATGGGTTCACGCTAAACAACACGGGGAATACCAAGAATTTCGAAGGGCATCATAACATAGAACGACTGGTTCGCAGGGGGTTGGGCTAAAGCCTGCTTACCTTTCCTTTGAAGGCGAGGAAGCTGGACGCTACTGCGGCCAGCAGAACGCCTCCAACGAGGATCGCAAAGGAGGGTGAAACCCGAGAGGCCACCGCCCCGGCCAACAGGTTGCCGAGAGGGATTCCCCCCCGAAAGCTGACCGTGAAGATGCTCATCACCCTTCCTCGCATCTCGTCGGTCGCGGCCAGTTGGACCAGGGAAGTGATGGATGCGAAGAGTGACATCATGCAGATCCCGACGAAGAAGAGGAGGACGCAGGCAAGGTAGAAATTCTGGCAAGATGCAAATAGCACCAGAAGGGCTGATAGCAGCAGCTGGACCCTCAAGACGAACCGCCCCCGGTTCTTCATCCAGGCCAGGTTGGCGTACAACAGCGCTCCCACGACGGCCCCTACTCCTGAGAATGCCATCATGCTGGCGTAACCGCCCGACCCCAGATCGAAGACTTCCCGGGAGAAAACGGGCAGGAGAGTCAGCAGCGGAACGCCAAAGAAGGTGCTGGCGAATCCGAGAATGCTAAGCTGCCAAAGGGCTCCCTGACCCTTGACGAACCCAAATCCTTCCTTGATCTGGTGCCAGACGGAATCGTCGGAGGGAGCGGGAGAGAAACTCGACCGGATCAGGAGGAGGCTCAGGATTACAGCCAGGAAGGATACCCCGTTCAGGGCGAAACAGGCCGCCGCCCCCAACGAGGTCATCACGACGCCCGCCAGGAGTGGGCCCAACACCCTGGCCAGATTGAACTGGATCGAGTTCAAGGCAATGGCGTTGGGCATGTCCTTTCTTTTCACCAGACCAGGAATCAAGGCCTGATAGGCTGGAGCGCCGAAGGCCTGGGCTGTCCCCACCAAAGAGACGAGCACCATGAAATGCCAAATCTGGATCAAGTCCCAATAGACCAGGGCGGTCAGGATGAAGGCCGAGCTCATTTGGACATACTGGGATCCCAGAATCAGTTTACGGCGATCGATTCGATCTGCGGCTGCACCACCCAGGATGGAGAAGAGCATGATCGGTGCCTCGCCCAGAAAGGCAACCAGACCCAGGTAGAAGGGTGACCCGGTCAGTGAGAACACCAGCCAGGCCTGGGCGACAGTCTGCATCCAGGTGCCGATAGTAGAGGTGAATGCTCCACACCACATCAAGCGGAAGTCACGGTATCGAAAGGCGTAGAACGTGCGAGAGAAGAGACGGGTGGACCCCGATTGTGAAGCCGAAACCTCCTGTTCGGACAAAGGCGTTTCCGAAGTGTCTTTGCGGTCCATGGCCGGCCATTCTCTCTGCAAAGAGGATTGGGAATCAACCAGGTCACGGATTCGAGGGGACCGTCCCAGGGGATAGGGTGAAAGCGTCTATTGGTCTGGCGGCGCCTGTCCCAACGAAAGCAGGTTTACCCAAAGCCGAAGGGCTCCTGGAACGCCAGCGGGGAGCTGACGAAAGAGACTCAGTCCAGTATACACATAGGTACCCTTGCCGTATCGGGCTACTAGCAGGGAGCCCCTCTTGGCTTCCTGGTTATAGGGCCAAGGATCCTGCAACTCCAGGAGCGGCTCGTATTGGGCATCCCATTCTCCCCAGAAGTACAGCCCCCGTTCCTGGACCCATCCCAGCCAGTCCTCACCCGTCAGTTGGTTGGGCGAGCGAAAGATGGGGTGGTCGGGTACTAGAATTCGAACCGGCGACCCCTCATCAGTGACGCGATCGTGGGGTCGGTGAATCTGGGAGGGATAGGGCCCGTATTGGGCCTGGTTGAATTCGTATTTGTTGTATTGGACGACCAGATGTCCCCCATCGTGTACATATTGGAGCAGGCGATGGTTAAAGGCCTTCAAGTCGTCACGATTGAGATAGGAGCGAACGCCGGTTACGATGACATCGAACTGGTCCAGGTTGCCCCCCTCGAGGAAACTCCGGTCGAGATAGGTAACCTCCAGTCCGAGTTCCTCCGTCGCTTTTCCCACCTCGTCTCCGACACCCGTGACGTAGCCCACCCTGAGTTGGGGTAGGTTCAGGTGGAATGCCTTAACGATGGCCTTCGCCGGCTGGTACAAGTGGCGGGTCTGAATATGGTGGTAATTGACGATCTGGTATCCCTGATCATAGGTCTTGCCAGCGCTCTTGGCTCGAGCCTCAACCGGATACTCTCCCGGTTCCAATCCCTCCGGTACCTTGACTCTGAAAACGACTGAGATGGTCTCATTCTCATGGTTGAACTGGAGCCGGTGCAGCAGCGGCGCAGATTCCCAGTCCGGGGGAGTTTCGAGGAAGACGCTGGCCTCGGTCTTTCCCGGTCCGTTGTTGCGGACGGTTACGCGGAACTCCTTCTCTTGGGCTTTTCCCAGAGCCACAATTCGTACTGCTGGCTGCAGAACAACCGAGAGTTTCGGTACGATCTGGATCTCCGATGTGCGTGTCTGTCCCACGTCGGCGTCGAACCAGCGGTACTGGACGGGACGTTCAACTGAAAGCGGCACGTCTCCGCTTTGAAACTCCAGTCGCGCTCTAAGAAAGGGTGGCGAGACGGCTTCCGTTCCCTGAAAGCCGTCTCGGGTAGAGAATCTATCGATAGATCGGTCGCTCCGATACCAGTAAGGCTGGGTCGGCTCGGCGCCCTGGGGGACCGTCATCTTGAACCGAACGGATCCGCTATTTTCTTTTTGATCCTCGATTTTGGCTGGGGCTCCGAGTACCCCTGAATTCTGGAGAAGGTAGATCGAATTTAGCTTCAAGGGAGATCCCTCTGGAGTCCGGAAGCGGCTCTCGATCTCGAATGTTTCGCCGGGGACCAGGCTGCCGTCACGCTTCTCTACGAGGATCGCATCGAAGTAGAGAAAATGGCCTTTCTCCAATGCCAAGACGAAGTCAGCTTGTTCGGCCTGAAGCAGAAACTGTGCCTCAGGGTGCTCGGTCGAGCCTTTGAGCCTGCGGATCAGGTCGAGTCCCTGGCTGAGAGCCGTGGTGGCCGCACCATAGTCGGAGTGTCGGTACGCCTCCTGAGATTTCGAAATCAGATTGTTTAATCGGACGAGTCCGTCCCTCAGTCTGGAATCGTGGGCCGAGATTGAGTAAAGGGATAGGTCCAGGCCCTCGAACAGGCTCCCTGGCTTCGAGTCCAGGACCTGGTCGGCCAGTCGAAGTAGGGCCGTGCGGGGGGCAGGGTTCGGTAAGACATTCATTCCTTGGCAGCGGTGGTTTGCCCTCGCTCGGGCACCAAACTCGGAATAGGACTCGCCCAGGAGGGGATCGTAGGTCCCCAGAGCGACTTCTACGGTAATCACCTCAGACTCTTCCTTGGATTTCTTCTGGCCCGGTAGGGATGTCTGGAAAAGGCGCAGCGGTTGCCAGGGGCGAAGCTCCGCCCCAACCTGATCGGGAAACTGTCTTGGATCCGCGGCTAAACGAAAGGCCTTGGCAGCCAAACGGGCAGATGCCTGGTGATGCTGACCGCCGCCGGTGCCCTCCGGATTCAGAGAGATCATAATTTGGGGACGGAAGCTCCGAATTACACGTACTATGTCGCGAAGGATCTCTTCCTCTCCCCACTTGTTCAGCGTCTCTTCAACGCTGAAGGAATAGCCAAACTCGAAGGCACGAGTGAAGAACTGTTCGGCTCCATCGTAGCGGTGGATGGTCATGAGCTCCTGCGTGCGAAGCACTCCCAGGGCCTCGAATAGCTCAGGGCCAATCTCGTTCTGTCCCCCGTCTCCACGAGTCAGGGTCAGCAGAGCGGTTCGAATTCCCTGGCCGCGGCTCAGCTTGACGAGTAAGGCGTTGATCTCATCATCGGGGTGGGCAGTCACGTAGAGAATGGAGCCGAGCGTCCCCAGTTTTCGAAGGGCCAGGCCGAATCCGGTGACGCCCTGGTCCTCCTCAACAGTCTCGGCTTGGCCCAGGAGGGGGAAAAATGCCAGGAGAAACAGAGGCGCGGAGATCAGATAGATTCGTATGAATGTCATGATTGGTGACTAATAATACCTGAGTCTAAGCTGAAACTTCATTTGGTTCCGGCGGGTCGAGGTGGGTTCGGTCTCCAGGCCGAAGTATTCTTCTTCTCGAGCCTTTGGCTCGATACACGGCGGCCTGGAGACCGCCGCCACGGCCGAGACTCCAAGTTTCCTTCTCGAATGGGGCCAGCGCTCCTGGGAGTGGGACCAAGCTAAAGCTTCATGGACAAGGTAATCGTGCCAAAGCCCCAGCTGACAGAGTAGTGACCCGTAGGACGGGCACTCTTGCCCGTTAGGAATCGTAAATGAATAAAGGTAGCATGTGACCATTGAGGGGAGCTAGGTTCTATCACATAGTTCCATTCGCCATGGACGGGGTTGGGCCGCATCTTGATTCGCTTCATTTCTTCATTGGAGACTTGGCGTCCAGTG
>CAUZIZ010000099.1:0-20095 GCA_963579905.1 Acidobacteria bacterium UBA6911
CCCTCATGAGAGGGACGGTTGCCCGAGCGGTTGACGGCATAGAGCACTTCGCCCCTCTGGGCCAGCGTCACGATCAGCGGCGCGTAGCCCCACTGCCCGTCGTAGCTGATCTCCATCCCTTCCTTGCATTCGCCGCTAGTGGGGGCAATGCTCCCATCCACATCAATCTCCGCCCGTTGGAAGAAACTCGCTGGGTGTTGGGCCCAGACCTTGCCCGCTCCACTTCACGACCTGCTGCAAAAGCCCCACAGACCGCCGTAACTGACGGCGTGAATCTTCTCCAAGACTTCGTAGCTGATCCCGTCGGACGAAAGGACCGTTTTCCGAGCTTGACCATCCCAGCTGGGGCTCAACCGAGTGGCCACCTCTGCTTCCCGTTTTCGGAGGATTTCGCTATGCTTTTTCTTCACCTGAAATGCCTCCTTTCGGGCCTCTCTGAAGATTCTTTGTCGAACTCCAGAATACCCGCCAGGTCGGGAATTTCAGGCACGTGGTTTAATCCACTTCCATCTACTTGTTTTGGGACTAGCGGCTTGCGAGTTGAAGTCAGACGCCTCTACAAGCATCTGTCCAACATCTCCCAGTTGGCTTTGGTCACGTCTGTGATAGGTTGGGTCTTACAGAGCTTGCAGCAGCGGCCCTCTGTCCTGGGATCGACTCAGATCGAACTGGTTGCCGAACTTGCCCTGAAGATCCTTTTCGACAGTCTACTCTACTTCTACTTCATCTTCATCTTCATCTCGACTCTGGTGGCAATGGCGGTCGCCCTGGTTACCGTCGAATCCCTAGCCCTCGTGTGGAAGACTGATTTTCTGTGGGTTCTCCCCACAACTTGCTGAATACATTGACCGCAGCGATTGCCTTCCTTTCCGCCGCCCCCTTGTTCTACGCCCTAGCACTCGTTCTCCTACCACTGGTAGCAGGAAGCTACTACTCACGCCGGATGAAACTCGCGCAGCAACCAGCAGTTTAACCCGCATTTCTCATCGCTTGTCGTAGCGAGGCACCGCAAGGGCCGTCCTGGCAAGGCTTGCGCCCGAGACCACCCGTAGCGAGCCCCCGCAGTCGTACTCGTGCAATACATCGAGGAGGCCGACAGAGCGTAACGCAGCCAGGACGGATGTTTGCGGCGACGCAGTAGAGCAGCGATGAGAAATGCGGGTCCCCCTCCTACTTCACGTCCTAAATCTGTCTCCGTTCGAGCTCCTCCGAGGTCAGCGTCCGCACTCTGCCGCCTAGCCTCAAAGCAAAAATGGCCGACAGCGAGGAACAGAGTCAGCATGACATCGTGCTTCAAATGGAGCGGCACAATGTCGGCCCTATTTGTTAGATTTCTCGAGGAGGGATAGGCATGACCGATGGAGCTCTAAGAGATATTCAAGAGAAAATGGAGAAGTCGCTGCCATACGAGGCGGAGGACCTCTTCAATTACATCGAGCGCCTTAAGGGCGAACTCACCAGAATGGCCAAATTCGTTTGTGATGACTACCGCAGCCGAGGCATACGCGACTGGAATCGAGCCGAAGCCCAAGTCAAACAGGCCTTTGCCGTAGTGGGTATTGAGGGCGCAGAGGTTCTTCCCAGCTCCGAGATCCACAGGTAGTCTTGCCTTGCTTTCGAGAGATGCTTCCCTTACGCCGGAGCCGCGGTTTTTAGGCTTCTGGATTGACTCTTCCTGCCAATAGAGCTCACATTCACTTCGGTGCTTGGCCCGCAAGGGCATTGAGTTGACTTCGACGGGCCAATGCTTTCGTTCGCCGACCCGTTGAATCCTACGAAAGTCGGAAGACACGTTCTGCGTTGCGTCGGGTAATCTGGGCAAAGGTTCGGGCCGAGAGCCCCGCGGTTTCGAGAAAATCGAGAATGGGTGCTTTCCCCGCGATACTGCAGAAGGGAATGGCCCTTGTGTGTAGGCTGTCCGTCCCCATCATGAGACGGTACTTCCATCGCTTGAGGAAGGCCAGCCCGAACTCGGGATCTCGGGTAATGGCGTTGTATCCTGACTGGGCAGAAAGGTCCGCGTACAAGTTCGGATACTTCCGGAACAACTCGTCCAGCCGCCCTCCAGGCACGACGGCGCCTCGTGGATAGACTACCCGGGGACTTACTTTCTGGGAGATCTCCCTCCAGAAATTTTGGGCATGCCCCACAAAGCGTACGTTGGGATATCTCGCCAGCATCTTCTCAAACCCCGACAGTCCCTGTCTGTCCCGATTGATCCAGTGGTCGAAATGCATCACCAGGGCCAAGCCTAACTTGTCGCAGGCTTCGTAGACCTTCTGCTGCATTAGATGGTCCACTGGCAAGCCACATAAATTTTCCCCGTAGCCCACGCATCCTTAATCCACATATTCTGCCAGGATCGGATAGGGCTCGAACCTGCCAGGATAGCGGTGGCGAGGATCGGTGGAACACAGGGGAAGGAGACGATCTCGATAGCGCTTGGTCAACCCTAGCAGAGCCTCCGTGGAGACCAGGAAATCCACTTCTTCGGGAACTTCCACCGCCATGACGATCGCCTTCTCGATGCCATAGCGGTCCATCCAGCGAAGCAACTGAGCCGGCTTGAGGCCCGTGTCCTCTACGACAAGCCGTCCCAGATGAACGTGGGCATCCATCATTGACTTTGGAGGTTGCAGGCTCCAGGTTACAGGTTGTGTTCTCCCCAGATAGCGCCGCAAGATCGTTCGTTTTAGAAGATGCCCGAGGGTGCCACCCCCCAAACGCTACCACTGCACGGCGCAAGAAACCTGAAACCGGTAACTTGCACCCTGAAAACTAGACTTCTACGGTGCCACCGGACCCATCGTCGCACCCTTGGGATGGGAAGTGGGCAACCCGTTCCCGATCGTGGTGGCATCCTCGGAACAAGCCGCGTGTCCCCAACCGCTCGCACTGGTTGTATGGCCGGTCGAGGCATCCACGGTAGTATCGTAGACGATATTGTCGTCGCTGCTGATCGGATTCACACCGCCGGGAGTGTTGTCCAGATCCAGAAAATCTCTGATCTTCCACGCGATATTATGATCCGCACAAGAGGAGTCGCCACTGACCCCAACCGCGCCCAGTAGAGTTCCTGAACCGTCATAGAGCGGGACACCGCCTCCGAATACATTGACTCCGCCAACCTTGCCGCCCACCATCGGATCGTTTTCCTGTCCGTTCTGGGTAGCGTCGCCTCCATAGGCCACATGGGTACTAACGGGGTTGCTGTGTTGCAGGCCGAAGAGGCTGCCTCCTGGCTGGACGGCAGTAAAGAGGTTGCCCGTAGATAGAGCAAGACCGGGAAGACTAAAGGCGTTCGCGGTGTTGGCCTTCTGGGCGGAGATCGCCCGACTGCCGGGCCACTGGTCCCCTCGAGCCCCACCGGTAAAGGCGACTGCACAAACGACTCCGTCGCGATTGACGATCGTTCCCCACATGTCGAGATTGAAACCGCCATTGGCCTCCTGTCGTCCTTGGGTCAGCGCAGCTTTCAGCTCGGCATGGCTGGGTAAGCCCTCACATGCGCTCATGTCGACGGACTTCTTTCCTTTATCAGCCTTCTTCTCGACCGGAGCACAAGCTGCCAATGTCAGGCCCAGAAAAACGGCGCCTAGCGCATGGATTGAGTTTCGCATGAAATACCTCCTCCTGGTGAATAGCCCCTATCTTTAGGGTGAAGCCAAAAACCGAGTTTACCCTGTGTTTTCCCAGCATCATAGACCCTTGAGAGGATTGCCCGCAGGAGCTCTGGCCCTATTGTAGAAATAACGCCAGTATCCAACACGGGCATGGTCATGCCCGCCCGTGATTTCCGATCCGTAGAGCACGGCCTGGAAGGCCATGCCACGTTGGGAAGCGTTCAATCCGGAACCTTAGTACACCGTTTCATAAATACGGTAACGTTTACGGCGAGCGCGACGGGTCGAGTTCGCGAAGCGACGACGAACTCGATGCCTTGTGTCTTAGAGGAGGAGCGACAAAGAAATCGGCGCGTCCCGTCGCCACCCGAAGGGCAGTTGGGGGTTGCGGACGATCTCTGCGTTGGTCGTCGTCGAAGATGGCCAGGCATCGTCGTCCTCCTCCTGCCTTGATCTCGCCTCGCAAGCCCCATCTGCAAACGTTACCGTATTTATGAAACGGTGTACTAAGGCCTACCCTCGGCTCCAAGCCGAGGGGTTCGATCGGATGTCGAATCGAATGCGACTCATCTCTGCTGACCTTTGTTGTGGCGGTGGTCTCCAGGCCGCCGTTGGTCGAGCTAGGCTCGACCGCTACACTTCGACCTGGAGACCGAAGCCACGTCAGAGACCGACTCTAGCACTTTCAACTTCACTCGAAGATGATCCTACCGTCCCTACGGGACTTCGGGGACCTTCTCTTCGCCTGAAGGCGAGGGGTGTCACCATCCCCGATGGGGACACTCAGGGCTCTGTCAGAAATAACTTCGCAGAGTTGGCGCTCAGATTTGCGCCAGATTTGGTCGCGAACGATTGAGTGAAACTGCAGGCGTAGCCGGGCCTACATTGAGGATTTCTCGATTGAGGAGCGCCCGAAGATGGTGTGAAGATGAGATGCCAGAATGTGAAGTTATTTTTGACAGAGCCCTGAGGCGGTGTTAGGTGCGTCACGCCTTCAGCCGGCGCTGGATCATTGAGGAGAAAACTTTAGATTGAGGATGGGGAGATTGTGCTGTTGTCCAGCTCTCTCCTCGGAACCTGGGCTCATTTTGCTAACGGCTCAAGTCGTTCGCGGCTCTGTCGGACTTGGCTTCGTAACTCTGGTAGTTCACCCGTTGGCGGCACCTTCGGAGGACAGGAGACGTGCGACGTTCAGACGTGCGACGTATTTTCTTGAAGTTTCAGCTTAGTCGCCGTTACCGCCTTCTGGATCGATTGGAAGATCCACGACTTCGGCTACTTGGACTCGACCGCTGCACCGATGGTCGGGAAGCCGAGCGAGACGGGCGGCCAATGCTCGATCTACTCGGCGACCGAGGCGCAGAGCGACTTATCGAACCAGACGTCGACTCTCTCGAGCGTTGCGAGGATTGTACACCGCGGCGACGACTCACGGATGGACTCGACCGACTGGTCGAGCGAGTGCGACCGAATCGTGGCGTCGATTTCCTCGGATTCGAGGGAGTCCCTAAAACCCGCTGACCCGACGATAAAGAAAACTTTCGAGTGCCTCGGCCCTCCGATCGCTGTCCCAGGGACCCTCCCGCCAGGGCACGCTCCGGCTGGACTCGAGGAGTCGACGGGCTAAAAAAGGTCTGTCGACCACGACTGGATCTGGATCCGTCGTCCGAGCGACTGGTCCCTGCCCGACTCGGCCCGACCTTGATGATGTTGGGGCCGCGTCGACTACCAGTTGAGACTCCACTTTGCTGCAATACGCCTCCTCTGAAAACCCTGGGGGACGTGCCCCCTCCGCTCCTGGCTCTGGATGTCGTAGTACCCGAGAAGCCCGAACGGCTCGAGCCTAAACCGCTCCGGCTGGGCGCCACTGCCTGGCCCCTACGACCTCGGATGGGGCTGACAGTCCGTGACCGGGAGGCAATTGCCGAACGACCGACACCACCCCCAGCCTGCACACCTCGTCCCCCCCGAGCCGGGTTACGCAGCTGGTTTGGTAGTCCTTGCCGAAACCCGCCGGCGATAGCTCGTGTGGGAGTGACCCGGCGATCGAGTCGAGAACCTCTTCCAAAGTCTCTCTCTCTCAACACGTTCAGGCCGTTGCCTGGATGCCGTGGATTCCACCGGTTGATGAAGGTTTGGTTGATCACCACATTGCGACCACGCCCGCCGTAATGTCCCCAAGGAGCCCATCCAACATAACCGCCGCCAAAGTAGAAGTTAACCCGAGCCGGATACCAGTGGTTGAATCCCCCTGGCACCCAGGCCCAGTGATGATGAGGCTCGTAGTAGACCCAATGGCCGTAGTGGTAGGGCAGCCATCCCCACGGTTCATGGCTGAGCCAGGTCCAACCTACCGAAAGATAGCCCCAACGCCCAAGGCGAAAGGGACCCCATCCCACCGAAACTCGTGGCACCCAGACTCTTCCGTGTGGATGGTAATTTTCCCAATGACCGTACCGATCCAGGTCATAGGCTCCCGGATAATGGCCTCCGCCTTCATAGCTCACGGAATGGGGCCGAACAATTTCGGCATCTCGGCGATCGCTCCATAGGTCGAAGTCATCCGGATCAAGTTGCCCCGCAGGCTGCACCCCGGCCTGGGCATCATCGATCACCAACTGCTGGCCAGATTGTACTTTCTGGTTGCCTCGCTGGCTTTCGACCTGGGCTCGTCCCTTACGAACCAGCATACGAGTGGCGCCATTCTCATCGACCTGGATCCGGTAAAGTCCACCTTTCTCAAGCTCGATCGCGGAAACCGGGGTCTTTACCAAGAAGCGATCCGGACGAGTGATCCGGACGATTAAATCCCCCTGGTGAAGCTGAAGGCCGGTTCGCCCATCAGAGAGCTCGGAGAAAACAACGTCAGTCTTGTCGGCGATGCGTAGAAAATTGCCGCGTCCCAGCTCGACTTCGACCCTCGAATCCGCGTGCGAAAAGATCCGATCTCCCGTGAATACGGGGAGGTTAGGCGTCAATTCATTCCAATCCACATCTCCTGCCGATTCATAGGCCCCACTCCCCACCAGATCGCTGACTCTGGCAGGATGCTCCCGGGACGCCAGAGTGGGAACCGTCAAAACGCCTATCCCCCAAAGGAACAGAAGAAGAAGGGTGGGGCGAAACCATACCTTGGGAACCCGGCTCGGCTGGCTTTGAGTAGTCATCACCCTGATTAGATCATTTTACGTCCGAGAGAGTTCAATTCCTGACCGAAAAAGTCGAGACTGAGTGATCAGTCGGTTCGACGAGACAATTCATAGGTGCCCTCCAGCGTGGCATGATCGGAGAGGAACATCTGCACCCAGGAGTCGGAGACGACGTCAGAGTCAAACGAGAAGTTGGGGTGTTCGAAATAAAGCGTGGCCTCCTCCGCAAAGAAGGGGTCCTCGGAAACCGCAAAAGAGAGCTGCAGGAACTGGTCGAACAGCTGCCCGTTCACCAATTCCAGAACGGCTTCCGGAAGTGGCTCCTCGTCGATAGCTGAGATCAGAAAATATCCCTTGACAAAAAAACCTTCTGCCCAGAGCGCCATTTCACCGGTTGCGACCGAGCCCTCCGACGAAATCATGCGCACCGTGTAAGCAACCGGAGAGGGCTCCAGGGGCAGACTCGAAATCTCCCCCTCCTCCAGGGTGAGCGCGGTGCCAAAGATTGGAATATCCGAAGAAATTTCAACCTTCCCCCGCTCCAGGTCAAGGCCTGGAAAAAGTTCCGAAAGAAAACTGGCATCGTGAAAGAAGGAACCCAGCTCGAGACTCTTCGTCTCCAGCTGAGAGCCCCCTTCAGTGAAGAGGCGCAGGAGGACGTGGGCGACACGCTCTCCGCTCAGATCCCCGTTTACCAATGCCAGGGCGATGCTCTCCAGATCCTGGAAAGGAACGGAGGCAAGATAGAACTCCTTTGAGGGAGAGACACCGACGCTGTCCGTAACGGATTCCCCTGAACGGACAAAATAAGTGAGATTGGCTTCGATGAAGTTGTCCAGAAGCAGGTCCTGCGAGACCGCGACTGCCGCGCCGCTTTCAAGTTGATCCCCGGTAAGACGGATCGTGGCCGTGGATTTCGGTTGAATCTCAAGCGCATACTCACCATTCACAATCGCAGTGCCGTTGACCAGGGGGTTCCAGACACTCCCCTGCCCCCTCAGGAAGCGAATGCTGCCGGTATAGAGATAGGTTCCCCGATTGGTCAGATTGATAACCGTCTCGATCCCTCCTCCAACGGCGACCTGACCAAAGGCGGCATCCTTCCGAGGGTAGTAGTCCTGCCCCAGAGCCACTAACGTCAAATGAATCACTATCAATCCGGTAATTTTGACTTGCACCCGAGCCCTCCAATCTCCCCAACAGTCGTGGCCTTTCTCTTTTGACGGTGTGGGGAACCCAGGGGTTCGAATTTAATAGGGAGCCCCCAGCGGAATTCCCAGGATGGAGTCACTCCCGTTGCCGGTCGTGCATCGATTTTCTGGGTTTCAGCTGTTAAACTGTCCTCAGCATGAAACGCCGAGCATTTCTCAAGAAGGCTACGGCTGGTACCGCACTCTCCTTGGGGAACCTGGCTTCGACAGCGCGATTCACCGCTGCCTCAAGTCCCATCAAGATCGGAGTCATAACCCAGGAAAACGGCCCGCACCTCAGCGCCTACTTGAAAGCGTTGGCCCAGATCGAGGGCGTGGCCGGTGTCGCCGTATCGGACCAGAGCGGAGCCACTTTTCTGAAGGCAAGAGAGGCGCTGGGTCGAAAAATGACCACCTTTCGAAACCACCAGGAAATGCTCGAGACGTTTCGTCCCCCCATGGTACTCGTCAGTCTGGCGGCACATAAGGCTCCGCCGCTGATACAGATGTCTCTGCAGGCAGGCTGCCACGTCTTGACCGAAAAACCATCCTGCGTCCGGGCCGAGGACTTCGAGCCCCTGGTCCGCCTGGCCGAGTCTCGCAAACTACATCTGATGATGGCCTTTTATATGCGTCGTCACCCCGGGGCTCTCAAGGCCCTGGAACTGATGCGCTCGGGCTTCATCGGAAAGCCCTTTGGAACCCACCTGTTAGTGGTGGCGGATCAGACCCGCTTGACGCGGCCCCAGTATCAACAGTCCTGGCTCGCCTTCAAGAACAAGGCGGGGGGAGGACAGCTGATCTGGCTGGGAATCCACTATGTGGATTTGATCCAGAAGCTCACGGGGGACCAGATAGAAAAGGTCTCTGCTATCTACAACAATGTGGGAGGACAGCCCCTGGAAACCGAAGATGCGGTGGCTCTCACCCTCCAGTTCAAACGGGGGATGGTGGGCACCTACCACGGCGGCTACTACCTGAAACGTGGATACCACTTGGGATTCACGATCTGGGGGGCAAAGGGATGGTTGCGGCTGGATGAGGACAACAGCCCACTGGAGTGGTACTCCACCCATCCGGAGGCTCCCAAGGGAGTGCAGTCTTTCCCCTTCTCCGCCGCCAACAGCTACCAGCGTCTGGTCCAGTCGGCCGTCAACGCAGCTCGAGGGGAAGAAGAACCACCGGTGACGGGAGCCGAATGTCTCAGCACTTTGAAGGCCATCTTCAGCGCCTACCGAGCCGCGGAGACGGGGGTGGCGCAGTTTGTGGGGTTGTGAGCAGTAAACAATTAGAAGCGGCTCAGTAGGTCGGCAGATAAGTAGTTTCGGTATTTGCGACAAGCACAGTTTACTGACTACCGTTCACCGATTTTATTGCTGCCTACGCGCACTGCTCACTAGCATTCACCGACGCAAAAAAGTACCCTTAATGTTCAAATTGCCAACTTACCCATAAGGAGAATACCCATGAAACGCACACTTTCTCTGACGGCTCTTTTGTTCCTTGGTACCTCAGCCACGGCACTGGCCGACCCTCACCTCACTAAGACTGTGACAGCGAAACTACCCAGTACAGTCGAGGCGAGCATCAACTACTACACTGTCCCGGCCAATATGGCATACATCGAGAAAATTAAGGTGGGTGACTTCACTCCCAGTCGGGCAGTCCTTTCTCTATCGGGTGCAACCTCGTCGGGGTCGACTGCAGTGCCCGCCGGGGAGTACACCATCGGCGCCGTGAGAAACGCCAGCGATTGGACTCTGGCTCTGCATCCGAAGCTGGCCCGAGGGGACCAGCCGGACTCATCCAAGCTGCTTCTTCTCCACTCTTCCTTTTCGACTGCTGAAGGTACGGCTCATCATTCAGATTTCGATGTGATGCCGGGTCACGGAACTATGGAGGGGAAAGCGGTCCTTACCTGGCATTTCGGCACCCTGTATCTGGCAGGAGCATTGGAATAGCCCCGATGGACTCGGGAATTCCTTCTCGGAGAAGCGAGCTATGAAGCAACTCAGGGGAGCCTCCCTACTTATTCTCCTGCTGTCTGCAAGCGTCCTGGCGGGCTGGATCCACCTGTCTTGCCGAGCCGAACCCTCGGGATCTTCGGCACATCATCAGATGACCCAGGCTGACGTCGAAACCTGGATGACGGAGCTCTCCAACTGGGGTCGCTGGGGAAAAGAAGATCAGCTCGGCGCCGTCAATCTGATCACTCCCCAGAAGAGAATGGAAGCGGCCCGACTGGTAACGGAAGGTATTTCAGTGTCTCTGGCACGTGATACCGAAAAGGAAAAGGCGGTCGACAATCCTGAGCCCTTCGGGCACAAAATGATTCTCGTCGATCCCTGGAGCAGCGACAACTACAGCGTCAGCTATCACGGCTTTGCCCACACCCACATCGATTCGCTCTGTCACCTTTCCCACCAGGGCAAACTCTTCAACGGTTTTGCCATGACCGAGGTCACCTCCAAGGGAGCCGGGAAGCTGGCCATCACCAATCTCAAGAACGGAATCTTCACCCGCGGAATTCTAATGGATATCGCGCGGTCGAAGGAGGTCGCGTACCTCGAGCCTAACGTGGCCATCTACCCGGAGGACCTGGAGGCCTGGGAAAAGAGGGCGGGGCTGCGGGTGGGAAGTGGTGACGCCGTATTCATCCGCACAGGTCGCTGGGCACGCCGAGCAGAAAAGGGACCCTGGGACGTGGGCAAGGCCTCAGCGGGTCTTCATGCCTCCTGCGCCAAGTGGTTGAAGGATCGGGATGTGGCTCTGGTGGGAAGCGACGCCGCCAGCGACGTCATCCCCTCAGGAATCGAAGGAGCCGGCCAGCCCATTCACCTGCTGCTGCTCAACACAATGGGGGTCCACATCTTCGACAACTGCGACCTGGAGGCACTAGGCAAAGCTGCCGAAAAGCGGAGGCGCTGGGAGTTCCTTCTAACCGCCTCTCCCATCCCCGTCGGCGGCGGAACCGGATCTCCTTTGAACCCAATCGCCACCTTCTGAGGAGCTACTTCCAGCTTCATCTGTTCCGACCATCCCGGTGCTCCTGGCGCTGCTGACACAGACATCCCTGACCCTGATTGATCTGAAACCTCTTCCGCTAAGTCGTAGATTCAGCTATCATGGACGGGCTTGAGAACTGCGGAATGGACAAGTTATCTAGACGCTACCTTCTACACTGCGCCCTGGGCACTGCCGGGACAGGTCTCGCTATCGCGCCCTCGGAGCTTCTTGGAGCGCCGCCTGCGGGCGAAGCAGCGGCGGGTTCCCTACCCGGCGCCGAAGCGCTCCTGACGGGAAGCCTCCCGGGTCTCGAGACCGGAACGGATTCCTACCGGATCCTCCCAGCCAAGGGAGAAGGAACCCGCTTCGGCATCGTAAAAGACCTCTTCCAGCATATCCAGGCCAGGGCGGATGTGAAGAAGGAAATCCTCTATTGGCTGACTGACGGCAGGTCCTCCTTCCTCGGTGCCAGCAGCCGTTTTCAGTTCCTGGAGCACATCATCCGACCTCTCTACGAGGCAGCCGGAATGCCCATGGCGTTCGGTTTCGGATTGGGAATACAGGAGAGCCTTTTTCGCAGCTACAGCGTTTCCTACGCCAATGCGAAGGGCATCTGGCAGATGCAGTGGGCGGGACGGAAATACGGATTGCGCGGAGGAGATTACTTCGACGTCCCCAAATCCACGCAGAAGCAGCTCGAATACCTGCTAGATCTGGTGAAAAACTTTGCCTGGAACCTGGAGCTGGTTCTAGTGGACTACAACTACGGTCCGGGCAAGAAGTTCGCCCGCTATCGTTCCGACAGAAATGCTTTTCAAAGGATCTCCCATCGACTCCCCAGTCAAACCAGAAAATTCGTTCCCCGGATTCTTGCCGCGACGGCAATCGGTCTCGATCCGGAACGATATGGGGTTCACATTCCGCGGCTCGACACTAGGACGGTCGAGGTCAAACTAGGTCGCAGCCTCCACCATCTGGAACTCGGGTTGCTGTTGGGAATCGACCATTGGAATATGGGAAACCTCAACCCCAGAGAGAACATCCGAACCTGGCTTGAAGAAGGCGAGTCCGTCGTCATCCCCCAAGTGTACGAAAAAGTGTTCCGTGAGCGGTTCGAAAACCACCCCTTACGCGAGGACTTCCACGACTTCGTTTCCAACGTGTATCCGGCGCCTGGCGAGCAAGTCGACTACGTGGTCCAGGGCGGAGACAGCCTCGGCCAGATCTCCAACCGCTTCAGGCACTGTGGCGTTCAGGGTCCCCAACACCTGATGCTTTACAACGGGTTGACCAGCTCCTTGATCAAGCCCGGTCAGCGCCTGAAGATTCCCTGCTCAAAATAGGGATTGGGTCCCTTGGGACCTCGAAGGAATACTTCGGCCTGGAAGGCCGTGCCACGGTTTCCACAGACAAGGGACGTGCGACGTTCAGACGATTCTTTGAAGTTTCAGGTTAGCCCTGGGACTTGCTTCCTAGCTCAGCCTGGCGTTTCCACCCGAAGATCCCACCCATCCACACTCCAAAGGCGTACCGCTGCAGGAAAGAGGCTGGGCTGTCCTCGCTGGAACCACTCCTCCACCTCTTCGCGGTGCCCCAGCCTCAGAGCCTTCCGAGCCCGGCTTAGACCGTCCCAGAAGAAAAAGCGCTCTACGCCGGACTGATACAGACTATGTGCTAGACGGTAATACTCCTCGCCACTCAGGTCCCGAGGCATCAGGTTAATCGCCAGCTCGCAGTCGCTTCCCTCTACTAGGGACACGAAGTGCGCCACGTCCTTGGGATCATCCCAGGCGGGGACAAAGCTGTTCAGTCGGACGGAGGAGGAATAGGGCACCAGGGTGTCGACCAGACCCTCCCGGACCCAGGTTTTCAGGTCCATACCGTGCAACAGATTTTCACCCGGGCGCGATACTACCGCAGTCACCGCCAGCCGGCTCCGACCCCGCTCGCGGGCTACTTCATCCAGCATTTCCCTGAGCTCTCGCATGAACTGGGTCAGGAATCCGGCACGAAAGGAAAGCCAACGTTCATCGGAAGGGTCCAGCTCCCGAGGATCCTCACCGTATTGGGCCTGGAAACCCTCCACCAGCGGAGCCTCGTAGGCCAGCAGCGGAGGGCGGCGGTTGTAGAGAAGGGCCACGCCATCTATCGAGTAGTTCGACGCCATCTCCCGTAGCAGGGATAGGACGTACTTTCGGGTCTCAGGGAAAGCGTAGGAAATCCGCGGCAGCGGCTTACCCTCCCGATCGAGACACACCAGATCCCGATGCCGTTCGAAAAAGCTGTCCCGGGTATCGGCGAAATGAGGAGCTGGAAAGAGAAAGCCGCCCACCCGGTAGGATGCATGCAGCTCGATGTCATGTCGGTGTGCGAAATCCACCGCCACCGTCAGCGGATCGACACGATTCCGCCGGTACGCCTGCCAGGTCCTTACGCCTACCCTCCCATACTCATGGACATAGAAAGGCTCGCTTGACTCATCACCGAGCTGGCCCATGCGGGTCTGATCCTTACCGATGTTGGAGAAGTAAAAGACCCTGTCGCCAAAACCCGTTTCCCAGTAGAGTCGGGCAACATCACCATGACGCAGCGGTTCCAGATGAGACAGCAGCTCCTCGCTGGAGCCCTCCTCGTTGGGGACGCCGGGATCGGTGTGAACGAACAGCCTCCGATGCTCAGGGTCGCGACGATCCGCCTTCAGCTCTTCAACCTGGCCCTCAGACAAGGGAACCAGTTTGACGAATCCCACCCAGGCGTGCCGGATCCGGGGATAGGTGATCTGCCGTAAGTGAATGTCCTGTCCCGTCAGGTCAGCGGTCTTCCAGTAGATCTCGTCGAGCCAGCCTTGCTGATGATCCTTGTCCCCTTCTCGTCCCGAAAGGGTCGTAAAGGTCTCATCTCGAGAGAGTCTCACTTGAACCGCCTTGCTTTCTTCGAACGGCTTGCGGACCAGACCCACATATATCCGGTACCAGCCGGAGCGATCCGGGGAGTAGCTAATCTCGGGGGCCTGGTTGCCGTCCGTGGCCACCAGCAAGGTGCCGGAAAAGGAACGATCGGGATCGGGCTTCTGCTCAAACGCGTCGTGCATCTGGGAGATCGCGGAGCCGTCGAAATCCCGCTCCCCAGTGTAGTCAAGAAGACGCCAGGTTCCCCGCTTCCAGTCCCGTGAAAGGGACGACTGAGGCTGGAACTGGTCCAGGTCGGTCAGATAGATCGGCGGAGCCGTTTCAGTGTGCTCTTTGGCCACACTGGGCTCTGGCTTGCAGGAAGCATCTCCGTCAGAGCCTCCGCAGGCACCGATCACGATCAGGGCTAGGATTAGTGCTGGTCTGTATTTGAAGTGCGTAGGTGAGGGACAACTATTGCTCAAATCTGTGCTCCTCCTCGATCGTCTCTACCCGATTCGTGCAGCCATCGCGAAGACGTGAATCAATGGATAACCGAAGCGCTGAGTCCCTCTCCCTCAGGGTTACGACTCTGTCAGCGTTGCAGAAAATGCTCACTATAGCGCCCCTAACGCTGCGCGAAGCGAAATGAGTAGAGATCTGCATCGCGAAGAACAAAGCGGAGACGAATGACTTGTCCTTCCAGTGAACTCAAATCGTCGCGGCCGTTCCAGCGGACCCTTTGCTGTAGGTGGTCTCCGAAGATCTCGCCGCTATCCTTCAGCGTGAAACCCAGGACCGGACGGGAAAAGTCGTTGAGGACTTCCACCCCAAGGGATCCGGTCACCGAGGTGGAATAATTGATCCGCAGGAGGCTGCCCTCGAATTTCAAGGGATGGGTGGTGAACTCGCCCCCCAGATCGGAGGCGTGCACCGAGATAAATCCATCCTTCCGTAGCGTCATCCGTCGGATGTGGGCTTCCGGTGTGCGGTAGTTCTCGATCATATACATGGACAGCTCCCCAGGAGCCGTCTCGACCAGACCCGAGCCGAAGGACATAGAGCGTTCGTGCCAGTTCTTCTGATCCATGCCGGGCCTAATCCAGGCTTCACGAAAGCTTCTCTCCCAACGCAGGCCATCCCGACTGCTGAGAAAGCAGATGTCGGAGAGACCGGGATAGGGCCAGTCTCGCCCGCTCCGATCCAGGATGAAGCGCATCGGAAACATAAGGTAGACATTCCGAGCCCATGGATAGGGAAGCGCAGCACTGGTGTAGAACTGCTCCCGAGGTTGGGTTCCGAATGGGATCTCCACCCACTCGGGGCCTTGCCAGTTGCGAAAGTCCTTGGAGGTGAACCGTCTAACGGTGCGATTGGCGGCCCCCCGGGCTCCCGCAGCGTCCAACTGCTTCTCCGGCGCCCCCCCCACCAGCCTCGCTTGTAAACGACATACCGGGACTGCCAGGGATCCCAGAAGGCGGCGTGAGGACCGTCATTGGCTTGATCTTCCAGACGCGGGATCAGGGGATCTGGCTCTATCACCTTCCAGCGTAGTCCATCCGCTGAGATCAGGCCATGGATGTCCCGGGTCTGGACAATCGCTTTGTAGCGCTCCGCCTCAGGGACTTCAGGGTTGGGGTCCCTGAAGACGCACATGTTGATTCCCTTGTTTCCAGGGGTAGGCCAGATCAGGTTGTTTTCAGTGGAATCCTGGAATTCGATCAACCCCAACGCGGGCCGCTCCCAGTGAACTCATCCCGGCTCTCGGCATAGGCCGTCTTCGTCCCTCGATCCTGGTTTCCAGAGGACACCCGGTACCACATTCGGAAGAGGTCACCATCTCGAATCACGATCGGATGCCAGGACGTATCGCCTTCCCAGGGCTGATCGAAGCGCAGGACTTCTTCGCGGGGTAACGGTCGATGTAATTTCAGCTCGAGGCCCCGCATCTCGTCGATGAGATGCCGATCCAGGAAGAGCTGGCGTTCGAATCCCACCTCGACAATGCTTCCTCCGCCGAACGCCAGAGAGGATCCAAGCAGACATAAGAGCAGGATTTTTCTCATGGACTTCGCAGATCTTCCCCCCTGAAGCACCGGACCAGATGATCGTTGACTACCCCCGCAGCCTGCAGGAAGGCGTAGCAAATGGTAGTGCCGACGAAAGAGCATCCGTTTTCCTTGAGGGCTTTGCTTATCGTATCCGAGAGAGGTGTGGAGGCTGGTATCTGCTCTAGCTCTTTCCACTCGTTGTGAATGACTGATCCATCGGTGAACGACCAGATGAAGGAGTCGAAGGAACCGTGCCGGTCCTGCAGATCAAGGAAGGCAGCGGCATTCTTTACCGTGGCCCAAATCTTCAGGCGATTCCGGAGGATGGCTGGATTTTGCCGTGCAGCTTCCAGTTCAACCTCCGTCATTCGGGCCACTCGGGCAGGGTCGAAACCGTGGAATACTTCTCGAAACGCTTCTCGCTTGTGCAGGACCGTCCTCCAGGAAAGCCCTGCTTGGAAGGCATCAAGTACCAGGAACTCAAACCATTTCTGGTCGTTGTGAACCGGCACTCCCCACTCTTCGTCGTGGTACCGAAGCATCAGCTCGTCGTTACCCATCCAGGAGCAGCGTGGTTTGCCGTCGTCCATGGTTAGATCCAAATGACTCATTCCCCGGTTAGGGCTCGCCGTGGATTCCCCACCATGATCAGGTGGATTTGTTCGTCGCTGACACCTCGCTCTTTCATCGCTCCGAGACAGGTTCGCGGGATGAATTCGTAGCCCCCCCACCTCCGTAGCAAGTATACATGGGCTTGACACACACGTCGTGAGAGAGCAGCAGGTGCTCGATGAAGCCGTTGTTGATCATCGCCAGCATCATCTCCATCTCGCGTTCGGCATCCACTGGCTGGCGACTACCCAGACCCTCCATGGACACGTAAGCGCCTTTAGTGGCGAGGGCGGCGTGGTACTCATGATGAGGATAAGTGTTGACGTGGCTGCAGATCACTCGCCTCAGATCGACGCCTTCCTCCTCTAGAATAGCTAACTGCTCCAATGCGACCGTGCCCTCGGATTGGTGCGTCGAGAGCGAGAGATTGGTCTTAAGTTGGGCCCGCGTGGCGGCTCGAAGAACTCTCTCTTCCACCGGCAATGTGTAGTTGGCGTGGGCGCCATCTCACCGATAAGGCCGGCGCGGACATCGGTGCCTTCGATCCCGTGTCACCTCGACCACGATCTCCTCAGCGATCTGATTGGTGCTGGCATGCCACAGGTAGGGTTCGCGGTACCATCCACTACCCAAAACAATTTTGAGCCCGGTGCGCTGGGCCATCTCCCTCGCTCTTTCCCTCTCCCTTCCAGGCATCCGGGCTCCTGGCCGGTCAAAATCGAAGCTGTTTTAAGTCCGCTCTCTGAATCGAGAATGGCCAGGACCCTCGGGATATTCCAACAAACTGACAGGGAAGCCCGTTGCCTTGGGAAGCAAGGACAGGAAGGCAAGGGCAAGTTTAAGTGCGAGGGAAAAGGGTAGGGAAAAGACGCTAAAAGAGGTACAACAAAAAAGGTATGAATTTTTCTAAGGAGCTAGGGACACCCGCACACCCGCACCGGCAGGCACAACCGCCGCGGAGACCTGAAATCGCGATTGGCCGACGTCGAAGGTCACCGTGCGTCCTACCAGAATTCCCACCGCAGCGCCGAAGACCACGTCGCTCAGATAGTGTTTGTTTTCACTCAACCGGGAAGCCGCGACGTAGCTGGCGAGTCCGTATGCTGGGCCACCCAACCGCCAGCCAAAATGACGCTGAATCACGGTTGCAGTGGCGAAGGTACCGGAGGAGTGTCCGGAAGGAAAAGACTTCTTCGAGCTCCCGTCGGGTCGCATCCGCCGAACCGCATGCTTGCCGGCCTGGGTGAGCCCTTGAGTTACGATCTGAGCTCGCACCAGATCGCGACCAAAGTTCTCGAGCTCGGGATTCGCGAATAGCTTACCCATCCAAAAAGTCGTGACAGCGGTACCGATTTGGAATAGGGCTCCCCCGACTATTTCACCAGATTCGAAGACGCGGTCCAGGCCCACTCCTCCAGAACCTTCAGAGTTGAATCGACCGTTCGAGATAGCGTCATCGAGGGGCTTGACAGCCAAACTCGCGCCGAGACCGCCGCCTAGAATCCAGAGATTCTCCCGGGTGGTGAATACATTCTTGAAATCAATCGCAAGCTGTTTGAAGAATGTCGGCTGTTGCTTGGGATTCGAAGACTGGGGAACCGGGGGATTACCGGGTACCTGAGAGGTGGAAGGCCTGGCCGGGGATGGATCGGGCTCCTCGTCCATGGCACCGGCGAAATTGATGGCCGCAAGCAAAACGACCAACCCAGGGGCAATCCAACTTCGATGTAGGCGGATATTCATTTACAGCTTGCCGCTAAAACTCCGAAATGTGGTCCAGTCGGACACCGTTCAGCCGGTAGACTCGCTCGCTTTCTGAAGGTTGTTACACACGTGATCCCAACTCTTGGATAGGCTCAAAAACCGGCCCCTGAGACCGACTCTACGTCGCTGGATCCTCGGGCGAGGGTCGCTAAGGGTCTGCGTAAAAATAACTTGGCATTTTGGCATCTTATCTTCCCACCATCTTCGGCCGCTCCTCTATCGCGAAATCCTCAACGTAGACCCGGCTACGCCTGCGGTTTCGCTCAATCGTTCGCGGCCAAATCTGGCGCAAATCTGAGCGCCAATTCTACCAAGTTATTCTTGCGCAGACCCTAAGACTCACTGGACTCCGTGGGTGCGTCAGACCCTGTGGGCTCTCCGGCAGGCTCAGTAGGCTTCTTGAGAGGGCTCAGCCCAAGCGACGCCCTGAGCGCGTCAACGTCAATAGACTCACTGGAGCCTGCTTCCGGTATCTCCACCAACAGCGGACCTCCGGATTCCAGGTCAGGATTTGCGACATTGTGGTGGGATGAACTCTCGTACGGGAACTCACCGCTCCTCCGCCCCAATCGTTTCTGGCGCTTGAGTTCGGCCTTTTCCATCCTTTGGAGTTCACGCTGGCGTTTGAGATACGTCTGTCTGGATTTCTTCTTAGCCATATCAAGCCTCTCCACGGAGTGACGGCAAGAGTCAGTGTCAGGGGAATCCGATCGAATCCGAAATCTCTTGCGGGCCCCTATCGGCTGCCCGTATGGAGCCGACTCCCTACGAAAACGGATATGGAAAGCGTGTTGTCGCCGCGCTTGGCAACGACTGCGGCCCGCCCAGAAGAGCCCCAAGAGAGGGGTGCACCGACTCGCACCCCATCAGAACTGTGGGCTTACATCGCTTCGGCTACCAGCGGTCGCCGCCACGGCCGCCGCCGAAACCTCCCGACCGATTCTCGCGAGGCCTCGCCTCATCCACTGTAAGGGTCCGACCGTCAAGATCTGTCCCGTTCCAAGCCGATATCGCGCGCTCAGCCTCTCCTTGATTCTCCATCTCGACGAAACCAAACCCTCTCGACCGTCCAGTATCTCTATCCGTAACCACCCGCGCCGATTCAATAGTCCCGTGCTCCGCGAAGACTTCCCCTAAGCGCTGATCAGCAACGGAATATGGCACACTACCTACGTACAACTTCTTCTCACTCATGTTCCCCTCCTAAGAGAAACGGCAGGCATCAACCCCGGGGTGGGAACCGCGAAAAGAGCAGAACATAGTGTGCGTTTTTGCATTGCTGGTAGCCACGATCTGGTCGGCTAGTCCTTAAGGAGGAGCTTCGCAGGGATGAAACTGATGGGGCCTTCAACTCTTCTCATAGATGACTTCAGGAGGCCCTGTACCGAAGAGACACGTAGCCTATCGTTTCACTCGTCCTCTGTCAAGTTCGAGGGATACAGGCCGGTTCTAGAACCCAAAACAAGTAGATGGAAGTGGATTAAACCACCTGTAAACACCTGAAATTCCCGACCTGACGGGTATTCTGGAGTTCGACAAAGAATCTTCAGAGAGGCCCAAAAGGAAGCATTTCAGGTGAAGAAAAAGCATAGCGCAATCCTCCGAAAACGGGAAGCAGAGGTGGCCACCCGGTTGAGCCCCAGCTGGAACGGTCAAGCTCGGGAAACGGTCCTTTCGTCCGACGGGATCAGCTACGACGGGCAGTGGGGCTACGCGCCGCTGATCGTGACGCTGGCCCAGAGGGGCGAAGTGCTCTATGCCGTCAACCGCTCGGGCAACCGTCCCTCTCATGAGGGAGCCCCCGAATGGCTG
>CAUZIZ010000100.1:0-19952 GCA_963579905.1 Acidobacteria bacterium UBA6911
TTTCACTCCTTCGCTCATTACATACGTCTCTTTCCATGACATGACTCCTCTTGTAACCTATGTGCCTGGGAGAAACTGTTGCCTATGTGCCCGGAACATACCTGTACGCCGCAACCCCGTTGGGGTTGACCTCTCTGATGTCGGCGGTATGAGGTCGCTCGCTACTTCTAGCCAGCCGGACGCCTCTTTCCATTTTGGACTAAGGGTCTGAGCAAGAATAACTTGGTAGAATTGGCGCTCAGATTTGCACCAGATTTGGCCGCCAACAATTGAGCGAACCCGCAGGCGTAGCCGGGTCTACGTTGAGGATTTCGCGATTGAGGAGCGGCCGAAGATGGTGTGCAAGATGAGATGCCAAAATGCCAAGTTATTTTTGCGCAGATCCTAAGAACATAGGAAACAGCCCGCTAGGCTTACGTTGACTCTGGAGGGAAGACTTCTTATCCTGACTAGACGAAAACAGCTCACGAGGGAGCGGACAGAGGAGACGCAAATGGCTCAAGTACTTTCCCTGCTGGTTGAAAACAGAGCGGGCGTGTTGGCGAGCGTGGTGGGGTTGTTTAGCCAGCGAGGATACAACATCGAGACTCTCAACGTCGCCCCGACTCAAGATCCGAGCATGTCGGTCATCACCTTGTCCACCTCGACTGATGCTCCCGGGACAGAACAGGTGGTGAAACAGCTGAACAAGTTGATCGATGTAATCAAAGTAGTTCCCTACGATTCCTCCACTCAGCTGCTCCGAGATATGGCCCTGGTCCGGGTGCACGTCAAGGAAGACAATCGCGCCGAGATACTTGCTCTTTCCGCGGTATTCAGGGCCCATGTGGTCGACGCCAGTCCCCGCAGTTACATTTTCGAGGTGACGGGACAACCTGAGAAGATAGACGGTTTTCTTCAGAATATGCGGCTCTACGGCATTCGGGATATCCATCGCACCGGCTGCCTCGCCCTCAGTCGCGGGAGCGCTACGCCAAGGCAGAGCCGTAAGCCTCAAGGATTGAGCGAGCCCGAGCTTCAGGAGGCCCTGAAGTCGTCGGAGTGACCGGGCAAGGTCCTACTTACCATACCAGTCGAGGATGCGCACCTCGGTGCCTGCTGCCGTGACTCCCCCTCTTGAATTCCCCTAGCTCCGATCCCCGGTGATGATACGGATACACGACCTTCGGCGCAAAACTGTTGACGCAGCTCGCAGCTTCTTGAGGGGGCAGGGTGTAGGGCAGGTTGATGCAGATGAATGCTATGTCGACGTTCTTGAGTGCCCTCATCTCGGGAACGCACTCAGTATCCCCCGAAATGTAGACCCGCTCTTGACCCAGAGTCAGGAGATATCCATTGCCCCTTCCCTTGGTATGGTAGAGCTTCCCCGGGCCGGGCCCGCGCTTCAGGTTGTACATGGAAATGGCTTCGATCCGGATCCCAAGTAGTTCAGTCGTCTCACCGTTTCGCAGCACCTGGGCATTTGCGACAGTCTTCTGCACCGCTTCGGGAGCGATGATGATGGTTCCAGGTTTCGTCACTTCCTGGATCTGATTCGGGTTCATGTGGTCGGAGTGGATGTCCGTTATCAATACCAGGTCAGCCTTGGCCACACCATCGTAGTTTCCTCGACTCCATGGATCTCCATGGATGACTTTATCCTGATACTTGAGCACCAGAGATCCATGGTGGATGGACTCGATTTCAACCCCCATCCCAGTCGGAGTAGCGAGCGTCAAGAGCAAGAGAAGAGTCAGGAGTTACCTCCTGAAGGATCAGTTACCGAAGCCCTCTGAATCAAAGTGCCTTCCTCAGCTTCTTGGCCATTTCGCGGACACGGTACAAATGAACCAGCATATTCTGATTTCGAATGTCGTCGACGTCGACCGTGTGGATTTGCGCAAAGAAATAGGCAAGTATCTTCTGTTCGGCCAAGCCGATCTCGTCCTCGAGAAACTTCATTTCTGAGGCGAAGGCAGTGGTTTTGCCACCGGGTCTCACCCTTGGCCTGAGATCGCCCTTTCCCTCGAGGTTCCCCAACAAGATAGTTTCGATCATTGAGCGCAGCCCGTTGGCAGCGTCCGACAACTGCTTCAAGGCATTCTTCCAGCGCTGCTGCTGAGGAAAAGGAAGGTTCTTCTTCAGGCCACTCTTAGCCTCATCGATGGTTTCCCGGGCGGTCGCGTAGGCGACTTTCATTCTAAGGAGTCTGACCCGTACATTCTTGAGATACTGATCTATCTGAGCGTCTATGTAACGTTCCATGAAGGGATCATTAGAACCTCGGGAGACAGAATCAAAGGTCCTGGAAAACTGCCTCCCAAAGTGCCTTCTAAGAATCGGATTCTGGCGGGCAGCGGCTACTTTCGTCCCGGATTCCCGATCGTCTGTCGCCTCTTGGGCACTTAGAGCGCAAGCGCAAAGATAGAGGCCGAAAGTAGCAAGCGATAGGCTACGAATGCGAGCAGCGTACGCCTCTCGAGAAAGCGCAGAAAATACTTGATGCATAAGAAGCCGCTGATGAAAGAGCATGATACACCAAGCAGAAAGGTCAGGCTAGCCGTAGCCGGTGCTGATTCCGGCGGCATCAGTGAAGAAAACTGCGAAGCGCCGGCCAGGGCAATGACTGGCGCCGAAAGCAGGAACGAGAACCGTGCTGCGTCAGGGCGCTTCAGGCCCAGTAGCAGCGCTGCCGTGACCGTCACGCCTGAGCGGCTGACTCCTGGTATGAACGCCAATGTCTGAGCTATTCCCACCAGAACCGCGTCCCGCCGCCGAATCCCTTCCAGAGACCTGTTCTTCCTACCTCGGAGGTCGGCCCAGAACAGAATCAGCGCAAACAGGGCCAGTGCCGCGGCTGCAACCAGGGGACCTCTCAGATATTCTTTGATGACGGGAAAGAAGAAGCCGCCCACCAAAACAGAGGGCAACGTGCCCAGTAGAAGAGCGACCGCCAAGGGTTCTGCCGGCTGCCTTGGCCCTTCCCTCAAAGGCATTGTAAAGTGGTGAACTAGACTCCACCAATCTTTGCGAAAGTAAACGAGCACCGCAAGTAGCGTTCCCAGATGCACCATGACATCGAACCTGACTCCCAGTGGGGACCAGCCCAGGATCCAGGGCATGACGATTAGGTGGGCCGAGCTACTGACAGGAAGAAACTCGGTAAGGCCTTGCAGGAATCCCAGGACCGCTGCCTGCAGTAGCTGATCGTTCGGCATGGCGCCTCATAGTCAGATCTTGCGGCTCAAGAGTCAAGAAACTTTCGGCCTGAGTTTTTGCCGTTTTCCTGTTGGGCAGTCTCCGTCGGCTTGGACTAGCTTTCTTGTACAGAGCCTAAGTTTAGGAGAGGCCCGTCAAGGGACAGCTTCGTCGGTAGGACATGCTATACTTGTTTTCGATAACGGGGTCGCAAATAGGGAGCAGCATTTCCCACCCAATCCCGGAATTTTAACTTCTGGCTGTTGAGGTATCGGTGAGCGATCGTGAAGTTATCCTCATCCTGGATTTTGGTTCTCAGTATACCCAGCTGATTGCAAGGCGGATTAGGGAGGCGCGAGTCTTTTCCGAGATCCTGCCCTATCACACTGCTTGGTCCGAGATCGAGAAGCGGCACCCAAAAGGCGTGATTCTCTCAGGAGGACCCAGGTCGGTTTTCGAAGCGGACGCGCCCCATCCAGACAGGCGAATCTACGATCTTCCCGTTCCCTTGCTGGGCATCTGCTACGGAATGCAGCTATTGGCCTATCACTTCGGAGGTAGAGTCCAGCCGGCTACCGAGAGGGAATACGGCAAGGCACAGCTCGAAGCTGTCAGTGAAAAAGGACTTTTTCGGAGCCTCCCTTCCAGCATGCAGGTCTGGATGAGCCACGGCGATCGTATCGAGGAACTACCTCCTGGTTTTCACCTGGCGGCTTCGACTCCGAATGCTCTCGGAGCCATGGAGGATACTGACCGAGACCGCTATGGTCTGCAGTTTCACCCAGAGGTTGTCCACACACCGCAGGGCGACAGGATCCTGGAGAATTTCGTTGAGATTTGTGGCTGTCGGCGAAAGTGGACACCGGCTTCCTTCGTGGAGGAAACGGTGCGCCAGATTCGACTTCAAGTCGGGGAGGAACAGGCCCTCTGCGGTCTTTCCGGTGGCGTTGACTCCACGGTAGCCGCTTCCCTGGTCGAGCGCGGCATTGGCGACCGGCTCACCTGCATCTTCGTCGACAACGGCTTGCTCCGCAAAGGAGAATTCGATGACGTGCTGACCACGACCCGAGAGCGGCTGGACCTGAATATGGTGGGCGTGCGGGCAGGCGATCGCTTCCTTCGGCGCCTCCAGGGAGTCGACGATCCCGAGCGCAAGCGTAAGATCATCGGGGAGGAGTTTATCCGCGTCTTCGAAGCCGAGGCTCAAAAGCTTGGTGAGGTGCGCTTTTTGGTGCAAGGCACACTCTACCCGGATGTGATTGAGTCGGTTTCGGTAAGAGGACCTTCGGCCGTGATCAAGAGTCACCACAACGTAGGAGGATTGCCCGAAAAAATGGATCTGGAGCTGATTGAGCCCCTTCGGGAGCTTTTCAAGGACGAGGTTCGCAAGGTGGGTCAAGAACTGAACCTTGCCGAGGAGTTCATTGCGAGGCAACCCTTTCCGGGTCCAGGACTGGCCGTAAGGATCCTAGGTCCGGTCACCAAGGAACGCGTGACCCTGCTCCAGGAGGCGGACTTTATTGTTGACGAGGAGATCCGGGCAGCCGGACTCTACGACCAGATATGGCAATCCTTCGCTGTCTTGCTTCCTGTCAAGAGCGTCGGGGTGATGGGAGATGATCGAACCTACGAGGATGTGATCGCCGTCAGAGCGGTCTACAGTGTCGACGGAATGACCGCCGACTGGGTACCCCTACCCCAAGAGGTCCTAGGCCGAATTTCGAATCGGATCGTGAACGAAGTACACGGCATCAACCGCGTTGTCTATGACATCACTTCCAAGCCGCCGGGCACGATCGAGTGGGAATAAGCATGAACCAATCCAACTTTGCTCATCTGCACCTTCACAGCCATTTCAGCCTGCTTGACGGAGCCAACAAGATCGATTCCGTGGTCCAGCGGGCTGCCGAGCTGGGGATGCCCGCCATCGCCCTGACCGATCACGGCAATCTGTTTGGAGCCGTCCAGTTTCACGACGCCGGATACAAGCACGGCGTGAAGCCGATCATTGGCTGCGAAGTGTACGTGGCTCGCGAGGGCAGAAAGGTCAAGCAGGGACGCTCTGCCCAGAGCAATCACCTGGTGCTCCTGGCCAAGAACGAAAAGGGCTATCAGAATCTGGTGAGGCTGGTTTCCCTGGGTTATCTGGAGGGCTTCTACTATCGTCCCCGGATCGACCAGGAACTGCTCGAGCAGTACTCCGACGGTCTCATCGCCCTTTCCGCCTGCTTGCAAGGAAGCGTTGCCTGGAACCTGAAGCAGGAGCGCTATTCAGAAGCTCGTGAACAGGCGGGCATGATGTCCGAGATCTTCGGGAAAGGCAACTTCTATCTCGAGGTTCAGGACCATGGTCTGGAGGAGCAGAAAAAGGTCAATGCTGGGATACTGCAGCTCTCCCGGGAACTGAGTCTGCCACTGGTCGCGAGCAATGACTGCCACTACCTGTCCCAGGAAGATTCTTTTCCCCATGATGTGCTGCTCTGCATCCAGACCGGCAAGACCGTCCAGGATGAGAATCGTCTTTCCTATAAAACCGACCAGTTCTTTTTCAAGACCGAAGAGGAAATGGCCAGTCTCTTTGGGCACATCCCTGACGCCCTCACAAATACCCTCAGCATAGCGGAATGCTGCGAATTCAAATTCAAAGAAGGCGAGTCTATCTTTCCCGATTTCGAAGTCCCTTCCGACTACAGCCCGAACTCCTACTTCGAAGAGGTCGTGCGAAAAGGCTTTGAGGGTCGGCTGCCACAGCTCAAGAAGAAAGAGGAATTGGGCAAGCTTCGTCACTCCGTGCAGGAGTACATGCCGAGACTGGAGCGGGAACTGGACATGATCCAGGAGATGAACTTTTCCTCCTATTTCCTGATCGTGTGGGACTTCATTCGCCACGCACGGGAGCAGGGGATTCCGGTGGGCCCTGGGCGCGGATCGGTAGCGGGCAGTCTGGTTTCCTATGCCATGGGGATTACCGATGTCGACCCACTCCACTACGACCTGCTCTTCGAGCGCTTCTTGAACCCAGAACGTGTGACACCTCCCGACATCGATATCGACTTCTGTACGCGCCGGCGCAGCGAGGTCATCGACTACGTCACCGAAAAGTATGGGCGTGACAACGTCAGCCAGATCATTACCTTCGGCACCATGGCTGCCCGGGGAGCCATTCGTGACGTGGGCCGCGGTCTGAATATTCCCTATGGCGAAGTCGATCGTCTGGCCCGCCTGGTACCTTCAGTTCTCGATACCACCCTGGAAAAGTCCCTGCAAAACGTTAAGGAGCTGCGGGAGTTGTCCCAGAGTGATCCGCGCTATGAGCAGTTGATCCAGGTAGCGCAGCGATTGGAGGGCCTGGCCCGGCATGCTTCCACCCATGCAGCAGGTGTCGTCATCGCTCCACGACCCTTGATCGAGCTGATCCCCCTGTACAAGAGCAACAAGGATGAGATCACGACGCAGTACAGCATGAGCGACCTGGAGAGGCTGGGAATGCTCAAGATGGACTTCCTTGCCTTGACCACGCTGACCGTGATCGAACAAACGCTGTCTCAAATCGAGGGCCAGCAGGAGACTCTGGAGCTGTCCGAGATCGATCTCCAGGATAAGCAGACCCTTGAGCTTTTCTGCGAGGGAAGGACGACGGGCATCTTCCAGTTTGAGTCCCAGGGAATGCGCGAGATCCTACGAAGGCTGCAGCCCAGTCGGTTCGAAGACTTGATCGCCCTCAATGCCCTCTACCGCCCCGGTCCCATCCAAGGCGGCATGATCGATGACTTCATCGATCGCAGACATGGCAAGGTCGAGATCGAATACGAGCTGCCCCAGCTCGAGGATATCCTCCAAGAGACCTATGGAGTCATCGTCTACCAGGAACAGGTAATGCAGATCGCCAGCAAACTGGGGGGGTTCTCTCTGGGCGAAGCTGATCTGCTGCGTCGGGCCATGGGGAAGAAGAAGAAGAGTGTGATGCAGGCGCAAAGGAAGAAATTCCTGCAGGGCTCGAAGGATCGAGACATCGACAAAAGCAAGGCAGTGAAGATCTTTGAGCTGATGGAACAGTTTGCCGGGTATGGCTTCAACAAGAGCCATTCTGCTGCCTACGCCCTCCTCGCCTATCAAACGGCATATCTGAAGGTCCACCATCCGGTCCAGTTCCTGGCAGCGCTGCTGACCAGTGAAACTTCGAACACTGACAAGATCGTCCAATACTTGAACGAGTGCCGGGAAATGGGAATTCGTGTCCTACCACCGGACATCAACAGCGGAGACTTACATTTCTCGGCGCGCGGCCGCGACATCCAGTTTGGTCTGGCAGCCATCCGTAACGTGGGCGAATCGGCCATCGGAGCGATTCTCGATTGCCGAGCGGAAACCGGTCACTTCTCGGGCTTCGATGAGTTTTGCGAAAAGGTGGATTTGAAGAACGTCAACAGGCGCGTCCTTGAAGCGCTCATAAAGGCTGGTACCTTCGACTCCATGGGTTGCTCTCGACGCTCCCTGATGGAAGGGCTTGATCGGAGCATCGAGCAAGGTAATAGGGCTCAGCGGGATCGGCTCAGCGGCCAGAAGGGTCTTTTTCAGGCGATTCCGTCCACGCCTTCCACGACCTTCGTTGACCCAGGTAGCTCTGAGGAATGGCCTGATGCCATCCTATGGGCCTACGAGAAGGAGACACTCGGCTACTACCTCACGGGGCATCCTCTCCAGCAGTACAGAGATGAGCTGGAACGATTCAGCCAGGTTAACGCTCATGAACTGACCGAGGAGGTTTTTGGCAAAGAGATCACCATTGGAGGAGTGATTACCGGCGTCAAGCTCCTTCGTACTCGTAAGGGAGACCAGATGGCCACCTTTGTCCTCGAGGATCTGACCGGAACCGTAGAGGCATTGGTCTGGCCGAAAGCCTACGAACGCTACCGCCCCCTTCTGGAATCGGACGCACCTGTTTTGGTGAAGGGACGTTGCGAAGGAGACGCCAGAGGTCAGCTGCGCCTACTTTGCTCTGAGATGAAGCCTCTCGAGACTCTGTGGAGCAACGCCGTGCAAAAGGCCAGTATAACCATCCCGCTGCCTAGCCTTGACGAGGAGAAGGCCGAACAACTCGAATCCCTGCTCCAACGGCATCCCGGAGGGTGTCCGCTGCACTTTGAGCTGGTCAATAACCAAGCCTATCGCATCCGCCTCATCCCCCAGGACGAGCTTGCCATCAACCCGATTCCCGATTTCATCTCGGAGGTCGAGCACCTCTTTGGAGAAAGCTCGGTAAAACTGTATACTTGAACCTGAGTTGGGCGACTATTTGGTGCTTACCGTAGTTGAGAATTGCTCAATTCCGGTTGAAGTGAGGTGACAATCGATCCTGGCCCTCGTTTGTTTTGAGCAAAGTAGAGCAGCTATCAGCCCTCAGGGAGCGAATGGGAGAACTTCCTCTGGGGTCCGAAGCGGAAATCGTCTCCCTACAACAGACCATCGCCCACTTGGAAGAGGAAATCCAACAGGGCGCTAGCGCCTGGGATCGAGTCCAACTCTCACGCCACCAGTCTCGACCCTACACCCTCGACTATATCGAACGCATTTTTGACTCGTTCCGTGCACTTCACGGAGACCGAAGATATGCCGACGATCCCGCTATCGTTGGCGGCACGGCACTTCTGGAGGGTCGACCCGTAATGGTTCTGGGGCAGCAGAAGGGGCGTAACACACGGGAGCGCCTCTATCGCAACTACGGGATGCCTCGGCCTGAGGGATATCGAAAAGCGCTGCGTCTGATGCAGCTAGCTGAGAAGTTCCGTCGCCCTATTCTCAGCTTCGTCGATACACCGGGTGCCTATCCGGGATTGGGCGCCGAGGAGCGAGGCCAGGCCCAAGCTATCGCTCACAATCTTCGCTCCATGGCATGCCTCAAGACTCCCATAATTGTCACTATCCTGGGAGAAGGTGGAAGTGGCGGGGCCCTGGCGATAGCTCTGGGCGATCGCGTGCTGATGCTCGAAAATTCGATCTACTCAGTAATCTCACCGGAGAGCTGCTCGGCCATCCTGTGGAAGGACCAGGACCACGTGCGCGAGGCGGCAGAAAGTCTGAAACTGACAGCCAGTGACCTGCAGGGATTCGGAATCATCGATGAAATCCTGCCTGAGCCCCAGCCGGGTGCACACACGGATTGGGATCAGATGGCGAGCCGCTTGAAGGGTGCTCTGCTGCGCCATTTGGACGATTTCGAGGGTTTCGAATCCGAAGAACTTCTGGCCAGTCGCTACCAGAAGTTCCGACACATGGGCCAGTTTATTGAGGAGACCGAGCCAACCTAAGGGTCTGCGCAAGGATAACCTGGTAGAATTGGCGCTCAGATTTGCGCCAGATTTGGCCGCGAACGATTGAGGGAAACCGCAGGCTTAGCCGGGTCTAAGTTGAGGATTTCACGATTGAGGAGCGGCCGAAGATGGTGTGAAGATGAGATGCTAAAATGCCAAGTTATTTTTGTGCAGACCCTAAAGATTCCAGAAGCGCTAGCCAGGACTGCCTAGATTCCTGGCCGACGTGATGCTGGGAACCCTGGCCAAATAGCTGCGTATCCTGGTGGTTCGGTCCGAGTTCCCTGAGCAGCCGCTCCAGCAGACTCCCACAGTTCAATCTGCCCTCGCCGTACCTAACTCGGAGCAGCGGGATTGACTTTGGCTGCGCCCTGCCAACCGTTTCCAAGCTACTGTTTGTAGGGGAGCAACTCCTGCTCGATCTGCACCCTCTTCGTCCCCGATCAGCTTCAGGAGGGCCGATGTGTCGAGCAGATAGTGTTTAGGAATCATGTCCCCGATCTCTTTTTTGACCCTTCAGTAGGGCATCGATCAGCCGTTCTCCCCGGCCGCTCCCACGCAGCGAGGAGAGAGGTGATCGCGCCACTGGAACAATTCGAATCATCTGTCCGTCGTCTAGCCAGACCAAGCGGTCACCCGCCTGAATGTGGTGACGCCTTCTGATTGGGGCCGGCACGACTGTTTGGCCTCGAGTCGTGACGGAAGATTCAATCGATTTGATCGTCATACATACATTTTACAAGATGAATTGGGGATATAAAACACATCATCTAATTTTGACTGCTCTCGGGTGGGTTCGTGCGAAACCTCATCCCGGTTGTTCTCATACTGAGCGGTTCTATACTCAACTGAGGAGAAGACTTCGCGATGTGCAGCGGCGTAGGTCTTGAGCTTGTCAGTGATCAGCCTCCACGGGGCCCTGCCTTGGCCCTTCAACACCTTGCGGAAGAACCGCGTGGGCGCTCGCTTGTTCCGGCTCTTTAACGGGGTGTTTTGAGCTCGAAGCTTTCCATGCGAATCGAGCCCACCAGGTCGGCTTCCCTGGCGCCGACCTGGTTGATGGTCCAGTCCTTGCCAACCACGTAGCTGACCCAGATCTCTCCCGGCCGGCGCTCCCAGATCTGGGGATAGCAGACCCGTTCGCCCCTGACGAAGACGTCCGGTTGCGTCCAGCTTTGGCCCTCGTCCTCGGAGAAGGCAATGGACAGCTCCTCCCGGTGTCGGCTGGCGGGATACAGCGACGCCTGTCCGGCGTGTCTTCGGTACTCGGTCTCGCCCCTGGGATAGAGCCGGTTCCAGACCAGCACCAGCCGGCCGCTGGCCAGCCGTCTCAGGTAGCCGGGGGCACTGCTGGCGTCGATCGAACTGGGACGCAGCTCTCGCCAGGAGTAGCCGTGGTCTTCTGAGAGGGCTTCCCAGAAGCGGTCCAGGTTGGTGCGGAGCAGCATGTAGAGCCGGCCCCCTCCCAGCTCTACCAGCGTGCCTTCATAGGCCCCCGCGTGGTGGCCCTGGTCACCGAAGTCGATGATGTTGCTCCGCTTCCAGGTCTTGCCGTCATCCTCGGAGACGTAGGTGCAGGTGGCGTGTCGCCCGGGATTAGGCAGATAGCGCTGGATGGGCACCACCACCTGTCCTTCCCCCGTCTGGATGATGTCGATCAGGGCGCCGCAATAGCCCTCGAAGACCCGCTGCCGGTTGACCCAGGTCCTGCCCCCGTCCAGGCTGCGAATGGACCAGACGTCCCGATGGGCCTCGGTCGCCTCACCCTTCTCTTCATCCCAGGACCAGCTGCCGTTCTCCCAGTCCCGGTAGATCCAGATGATGACGCCCTTCCGGGTCCTGAGGGCCAAAGCCGTCTCCACATTGGGAATGGAAGTCATCCCGGTAGGTCGTCCCGGGCCCGGACCGTCGTACATGGTAGCCAGATGGCTCCAGGTCTTCCCGTCGTCCCGACTCACCTGGACGGTGCCGCCGTTGTCGCTGCTCAGGCACAGGAGTTGATCCCCGTCCAAAAGCACGAGGGACCCTGCCGGCGATCCTTGGGAGATGACGTGAAATCGAGAATCCAGAAGATAGCCGGACCTGCCCAACCCTAGGAGCACGGAACCCACGAAAAAGGTCAGGATCAGGGTGAGACCTCTTACACGCATGCCTGCTTTCTCCCTCTACCAGGGCAGGATGGACTCGTTCTCGATGTAGGTCAAGCGGATGCCGTCGAGGGGGAGTATTAGGTCAAGATCAGCACTCATGCGACCGCGCCGAACACCCGGTATTCCAAAGGAAACCTCAGTACCCAGCGTTTTTGCCACCAGACGTTCTGCTTGCTGATGTCCTGACCAACAAACCTGTGCTCCAGGCAACCGAATTGCTCAGTGGTCCCATGGTTGGGCACACCACCACCACATCGGCCAAGATCTGGATTGAAACTGATGTTCCCGCGTCGGTGAAAGTCCAATACTGGTTGGATCGCCAGCAGAATTACGAACGCTATCTGGGACAACCCGTCGTGAAGGGAACTGCCAAGGGAGGACATCGAGCAGCGTTCCCCACACCGGAGTGGTGCAACTGAAAGATCTGAACCCGGGCTGGCTGGTCTACTATGAACTGGAGGTCTACGGGCGGCTAATTTGACCCCAGCCCCCCCAGGCTTTCAGCTTGCTCCGATTTGCTGGCACGAAGGGAAATCGCACGGTGAGCCTTCAGGTTATCGACCAAGAGGGCCAGGCCCAGATCGATTTTCGACTCAGTGAACAGCACTTGACCCCGGAATGGATACGCTTCGACCTGGACGGAGTCGCGAGATGACCGTGATTTCGGTGGTCGGAAGCGCACCGCCGCCTTCCGGAGCCGTGAGCATACCCAACTTCCCTGGCGCCAGGATGTCCCTTGCGGCGCCTCGCTACGACAGGCGATGAGAAATGCGGGTTAGAACAAATCAAGCCCAGCCTCTCTATAGAAGTTGATCGTGAAGGCGTTCGGCCCAAATAGCTAACCAAAAGCTAACCAAGTCTCCATAATTGGGAGATATTTGGCGGTTTTTTTGTTTTCTATAAACTAGTGTAAGCCTTTAAATAATATTAAGTTACAGTACTACTCGACACTATACGGTGATAGCATGTTAGAATTTTCGATTCGGTTGAGGACTATGAAGATTCACTCAATACAGGGCATGCACGACATCCTGCCTGGATCGGTTGAACTGTGGCAGAAGATCGAGGTTGCCACCCGTTCGCTGTTCCGGCTCTATGGTTATGCAGAAGTGCGTACCCCCATTCTCGAAGAGCAAGAACTCTTCTCTCGCAGCATCGGACAGGAAACCGACATTGTCCAAAAGGAGATGTATACCTTGGCCGGTCACAGGGGCAAGCCCATCACCCTGAGGCCGGAGGGCACGGCTTCGGTCGTTCGTGCCTATATCGAGCACCGTCTGGATCGGGAGCAGCTGCTGAGCAAGCTCTACTACATTGGTCCCATGTTCCGGCGGGAACGCCCCCAGAAGGGCCGCTATCGACAGTTTCACCAGCTGGGTGCCGAGGTGCTGGGATCAGATAATCCGGCCATCGAAGCCGAGGTAATCGAGATGCTGACGCGCCTGCTCGAGGAACTCGGCGTGGAGGATGTTCGGCTCTTGCTCAACTCGGTGGGCTGTCCCGAGTGTCGCCCCGGCTATGTGCAGAAGTTACGCGAAGCACTCGAGGATAACGCTTCTTCGCTGTGTTCTGAATGCCTGCGTCGGATGGAAACGAATACACTGCGTGTCCTCGACTGCAAGGTTCCTGCTTGCCAACCCATAATCGACCGCCTTCCCTCTATTCAGGACCATCTCTGCCAGACATGTACCGAGCACTTCGCCCACTTTATCGAGTATCTGGACCTGGCGGGCATCACCTACGAAGTTGCGCCGCGCCTGGTTCGAGGTCTGGATTACTACATCCGGACCACCTTTGAGATCATCAGTGACCGTCTAGGTCCTACCCAGAACGCCCTCCTGGGGGGAGGACGTTACGATGGTCTCTCAGAGCTCCTGAACGGTCCTCCCACACAGGGATTTGGGTTTGCTCTTGGTATCGAACGGCTGGTGCTTCTGCTATCCAGGCAGGAGGACCTGGAGGGAACCTATGCGCCTCCCGAGCCCGAGCTGTTTCTGGCCTATCCAGACAAAGCGACCCTGGGAGAGGCACTGCTGCTGGCACGCCGGCTTCGACAGGATGGAATCTTCGTCTATGTCGATTTTGGCGAACGAAGCTTGAAAGCTCAGATGCGCCTTGCCAATCGGCTTCGGGCGCTGTTTGTTTGCGTGGTGGGCGAGGAAGAGGTCGACAGCGGCCAGTTTTCCCTGAAGCGAATGTCGGATGGGGTTCAGCAAAAGCTTCCAAGAGACGCCATTGCGGAACACGTACGACAAGCCGTTTAGAACTGAATCTGAACAGGAGACTTCCTGGACAGAAGGCGGAAGGATGTAAGCAAGTGGCACCATCAGAACAGACCACGACCACGAGTAGAAGTCACTTTACCATCGAGGCGATGGGAGATCTAAGTCGCACCTGTTATTGCGGCGAGATCACCGAGAAGCATATCAATCAGAGAGTCACGGTGATGGGATGGGTGGACCGTTCGCGGGACCTCGGAAACCTGGTATTTCTCGATTTGCGAGACCGCGAGGGCATGGTTCAGATCGTCGCCGATCCTGTGTGTTCCAAGGCACACAAGAAGTCCAAAGAGATCCGGTCCGAAGATGTAATCGCGGTCGTTGGTCGTGTGGTGGAACGCTCGGAGGAGACGGTCAATCCTCAGATGCCGACCGGCCGTCTCGAGGTGCAGGCGGAAGAGATCCGGCTGCTCAACCCTTCCTTGACTCCGCCTTTTCCGATCACGGATGGAGAAGGTACAGCCGAAGAGAGACGGCTCAAGTACCGCTATCTGGATCTCCGCCGTCCCCGGCTCCAGGGTAACCTGCGGCTGCGCCACCAGATTAGCCTGGAAGTGCGCAACTTTCTCGACAGCCAGGGTTTCACTGAAATCGAGACGCCGTTCTTGACGAAATCGACTCCCGAAGGAGCCCGCGATTATCTGGTTCCGAGCCGGATCCATCCGGGGCAGTTCTATGCCCTGCCCCAGTCTCCTCAACTCTTCAAACAGCTATTGATGGTGGCGGGTTTCGATCGCTATTTTCAAATCGTGCGGTGCTTCCGCGACGAGGATCTTCGTGCGGATCGACAGCCCGAGTTCACCCAGGTCGACATCGAGATGTCCTTCGTTCGAAGCGAGGACGTCTTTACCTTGGTAGAGTCTCTTCTGGCACGGGTCTTTCAAGTTGCTGGCCTGGATCTAGCCCCCCCTTTTCCCCGCTTGACCCATGAAGAAGCAGTAGCCCGTTACGGGACAGATCACCCTGACACGCGCTTCGGTCTGGAGATTGTGGACGTGGGTACGGCCTTTGCTGACAGCGCCTTCGAGGTCTTTCGTCAGATTCTAGACCGGGGCGGACAGATTCGGGGAATTCCGGTTTCAGGTGGCGGAAACTATTCCCGGAGGGAGTTGGATGATCTCACCGCCAAGATGATCGAGGTAGGAGCCAGTGGTCTGGCCTGGATCAAGTCCACGGCCGACGGCATGAGGAGTTCTCTTCCCAAGGTTGTGGAGGTGGTGACGTTAGAGCAGGCAGCGAATCAGGCAGGCCTTGGCAAGGGAGACATTCTGTTGATGGTCGCCGGTCCCGCTACCACGGTAAACGATGCCCTGTCGCAGTTGCGGCTGCATCTGGCTAAGACCGGAAATCTTGTTCCCGAGGGGGCACATCAATGTGTCTGGGTTTACGACTTCCCCCTGCTGGAATGGAATGAAGAAGAAGGACGCTTCCTGGCTTGCCATCATCCCTTTACCTCACCCCGCGATGAGAACATAGAGTTGCTGAAAACCGATCCAGGAGCGGTCCTAGCAAAGGCCTATGACGTTGTTCTAGACGGAACCGAGATTGGGGGAGGTTCAATCCGAATCCACAGACAGGAGCTCCAGGAACAGGTTTTCGAGGCACTCGGGATCCTGTCTGAAGAGGCCCAGCAGAAATTCGGATTCTTCCTCGAGGCGCTACGCTTTGGCGCTCCTCCCCACGGAGGCATTGCGCTAGGTCTGGATCGTATCGTGATGCTGCTCGCAGGAGGCCGCTCGCTTCGGGATGTGATCTCCTTTCCTAAGACAGCCCGGGCAGTGGACCTCATGTCAGGATCTCCCTCGACCGTCAGTCCTCACCAGCATCGAGAGCTGCATATCCAGGTCAAGGATTGATTCTGGGAAAAACCCAAGTTCCAGTCCAAGTGAGCAGTGAGCAGTGAAGAGGCAGTGGACGTGATGGAGCGGATCGTATGAAATGGGGAAAATCAGAGACGTGAGAAACTGGTGACTAAGCATTGGTACGATTCTTACCATTCTTCACTGCTCACTGCTCACTCCTCACTGACTCACTGCGTCAGCAGCCGCAGCTATACTGATCAACATGGCTAGAGTCCGCCTGCTTCCCGAAATTCTGGCTCACAAGATTGCGGCAGGTGAAATCGTCGAGCGCCCTGCTTCGGTCGTCAAGGAACTCCTGGAAAACGCACTGGATGCAGAAGCCACCTCGGTTCAGGTGAAGGCCTACCTGGGAGGCCAACGTTTGATTTCGATCCGAGATGATGGAATAGGAATGAGTCCCGAGGACGCTCGGTTGGCCTTCGAGCACCATGCCACCAGCAAACTAGCGACCTTCGAGGATCTCAGCTGCATCAACACCCTCGGTTTTCGAGGCGAGGCTTTACCTGCTATTGCGTCGATCTCCCGTCTTCGCCTGCGAACCGTCGAGCCGGCCGAAGATGGAGCCCAGATGGCGCCGGGGACCGAGGTGCGATACGAAGGGGGAGAGCTCAGGGACACCCGACAAATTTCCTGGCCGCAAGGCACCGAGGTCGAGGTACGGGACCTGTTCTTCAACGTTCCAGTTCGGCGCAAGTTCTTGAAAACCACCAGCACCGAGCTGAGCCACATCAGTCGCCAGATTACCCACTACGCCCTGGCGCATCCGGAGGTAGAGTTCGTTTTCCATCACGGAGGGCGCACCCTGCTGGAAGCACCCGCTGTGAAAACTCTCAAAGAACGGGTCTTTCAGGTAATGGGCGATTCCTTCTTGAGCCATCTGGTACCCGTTGACTACCAGAAGGAGGGGGTCCGAGTGCATGGGCTGGCCTCCCTTCCCCACGAGCAGCGCAGTAATGCCAGCTCCCAGTTTCTGTTCGTGAACCGACGCATGGTCCGCGACCGAGTCATCACTCACGCAATCCACCTTTCCTATCGGGATCTGATCCCGTCGAGGACTTATCCGGTGGTTCTCCTGTTCCTGGAGATCGACCCGCAGCAGATTGACGTGAACGTGCATCCGGCCAAGACCGAGATTCGTTTCAAGGACAGCCATTCGGTTCACACTGCGGTCTACCACGGGATCGAGGAGGCCCTGCTCAAATCGAGTCGGAATCTCCAGAGCGTAGCCCGCGACGTGCCCGCGAGCTTTCTCAGGTCGTCTGAGGCCGTGCCCGGCGCTGCCACTTCCATGTCCTCTCCGGCAAGTCCGCTCTTCTCAGTCCCGACTTCTACGAACCCGCACGCCTTTTCACCACGACACCTGGGCGGCCAGTTCCTCTCTTCCCCACTTCTCGCCAAAGAGACGCTAAGCAGCGATCCTCATCTCCAAAACATACCAGAGACCTACCATCTGAGCCCCACGCCGGTCGTCCTGGGCCAGTTCGTGGAGAGTTTCATCGTAGCGGCAGATCGTGAAGGTGTCCTGCTCATCGACCAGCACGTCGCCCACGAGCGCATTTTGTACGATCGCGCACTACGAACTTTTCAAGAAGGGCAGACCTGGCCCGTACAACGGCTTCTTGAGCCTGTCACGTTGGAGCTCACCTCCCAGCAGAAGTCGGTCATGGACGAGCTTCTAGATGAACTCAATGCCAACGGTTTCGTGGTGGATTGGTTTGGAAACAGTACAGCGGTGATTAGAGGCGTACCGGCTATCGCCTCAAATTGCGATGGGCGCAAGCTCCTGCAGGAGATTCTGGACCGGTTTCAGGACGCCGACTCCCCTTCTCTACCGGGAGAAAACGGGATCAAGCGTCGACGCGAAAAAATCGCAATCAGCCTCTCCTGCCGAGCCGCAATCAAGATCAATACGCCTTTGACAGCAGAGAAGATCCAATGGCTACTCGATGAGCTATTCACCTGCGAGAATCCCTACACCTGTCCGCATGGACGGCCCATCATCCTGCGAGTCAATATCGAAGACGTCCTCCGAGGGTTCAAGCGGATCTGAATTGGTTGCAGGTTTTCAGACCGAGCAGAGCTGCGAGCGACTTGACTTGTCAGCTTTACGGGCCCAGATTCCTGCAACCTGTAACCTGGTCCAACCTCACTCCGTGACCCAAAACGAATAGAGCCGTGCCCGCCGAAGATGGAAGCGGATGCGTACCTGCTTATCGCCAAGAACCGAGAGATCCGCTCCACCACTCCACTTCAGCTCCGCTTCCAGATGATCTCCACGGACAGGCTGACTGTGCTCTACTGAAAAAGAGCCCATCACCTCTCTGCCACGCGAATCGAAGATTTCGGCTGTGACCTCACCATCCAAGGCGTCGATATTGACGAACAGCCGTCGTCCCTTCAGGTGGAGCGGCACCGTCAGGAGGGTTCCCTTCAACTCCCCGGCATCCATCGAAACGAAACCATCCAGACGTAGCTTGGCCAGCAAGATAGCCCCAATGTCCGGAACCGACCTGTAGCGGCGGCTCCCGTCTGCCATCGTGGCTATATTGGCCTCTTGGAAACGTCTCTTCAATCCTGTGTAGTAGAACCAGAGCTCTCCGTCTCTGACAACAGGCCGGGTCGGAGGTACCACGGTACCCGTGTCATAGACATCAGGTCCAGCAAAGGAGGGAGGAATGAAGGCACGCCGGCCAGCCACGGGAGACCATCGGTGCAGATCGCGACTCGATACCATCTCGACCAGGTGAAAGCCATCGGAGTTTCCGATCGGCGTAGGCCCACTCTGGTAAAACTTCATTGGAAGACCTATGTAGTGTCCTTCGTAGGGAAAGACCGGCATGTTATAGATGTCGACGTTGTACTGTGAGGGCTGATTGATGGTCAACGGAACCCAACGAGGATTGGACATCCGATCAGCCAGTCGCTGGCGGCCTAGTTCCTGGTCATAGCCGTCGGCGTGGAAGATGAGCTTGGGCTCTGTCCACTCGTTGAAATTCTTGCTGGTAGTGAGATAGACGGATCGACCGTAGGGACCCGTATGCTTAACCGTGCTCAGAAACTGTTTGCCCAGCTCATCGTAGATCAGCTGAGATTCATCGGCACTGGGTATGGAGGGAGTCGGCAACAGGCTCCAATGGAGTCCGTCGGCTGAGACCGCAGGCTGCCGCTTTCCAATACCAAAGAGGGCCTTGTAGCGACGCTCGGGAACGTCTGCCGGGTCGTAGAGAGCGTGATAGAGAAACTGGTCGCTGTTGTCATGGCGCGCAACCAGGTTGTTGGCCTTGGACCCATCCCATTCAATCAGATTCAGAACCGGCTTTTCCCAATGTAGCCCATCTTTCGAAATCGCCAGGGAAGTGGTGTGTTGTTCGCGCTTCCCTTTTCGGGCAAAGGCCATGTAGTAGAGTTTCCACACCTTCTCATCCGGCACCCAGAAGGGGACGTTACGGGTTTGAAGCGCCAGGTTCTCCCAGGAGTTTTCAGGACGCAGTATGGGGCCATGTTTGATGGGTTGGTGAAGGGTTCGCTTCAGATTGACGAGCTTTCCGATGAGGTAGTCGTCGACGAATAGCTCCTTGTGCTCTGGGGAGACAGTGGGAAACTGCTGGCCCCTGACCCACGCGGGGACTGCTGTGAGTAGCCCCAGGACGGACAAAACAAGGACGACAACTCTCTTCCTTCTATTCATGTTTGAACAATCTCCTGTCGTGCGGGTAGCAGCCGTGAAGGTAACGAGACCAACGACGCGGTCCTTCAAATATCAATCAATTCTGCCTTTGCCTTGATTTCTTCTAGGCTAGCCAGCTCCCCGATGCCCGCACCGGGGCAAACCCGCTCCGTTTCTCTCCAAGCAGCCGGACTTTTCAAATTCGATTTCCAGAAGGGCCAGCTTCGGCATTGGCGGGGTCGAACCGAGTAGATCAGACAGCGGCGCGTCTCCCCGTCAAGGAAAGTGCAATCACCATCTTCGCGCTCCGTCAGGGAGAGTTCCTTGCCTATCGGGCGCACATGATCATTGCGCACCTGGCTGCTGGATTTCCCAAGGTACCCCGAGATTCCCTCAATCTCCTGGTCATTAACCACCACCATCCCAGGATCGCCGGTGCAGCAGTCGCCACACTGCGTACAGCTAAAGCAAAGGCCGTCCTTATACCAGGGCCCCCGATCACTCAT
>CAUZIZ010000101.1:0-19922 GCA_963579905.1 Acidobacteria bacterium UBA6911
CCGATTCGAAACGCGTTGGCAATGACGCTTTCAGCGTAGAAGAGGCAGGGCGATTCGAACCCAGGGTAGCTCGCTTCGCTCCGCATCGCCAACCCTGGGCTACCCGCAGTAACACCTTCAGTCTAGGTGATGAATTCAATCCAAGTTTCTTACCCGAATGGAGCCAGTGCCCCTGGGGGCGGGACTAACCTGTTAGCAACCCGGGGTCAGGATGCATCCCACGGAGGGCAATCTGATCCCAACGAAACCAAAGACCGTTTGAACTGTTCAGCCGCAGGGCAAGGCGGATTCTTGAAGGGGGCGGCAATGAAAACCAAGTTATTCATGTTTCTCGCAGGTACGCTTGTCGTGGTACCGTTCTACTTCTTCGGGGCTGGGCGACAGGGTTCGCCGGAGCGCTGCAACACGATGCGAAGAAGCTTTTTCACCGAGACTCACAAATATCACACCTGCCATTCGGTGCCTGCGGACGAGATCGAGTCCAATTGGCTGGGATCCCTAGAGGCACAGGAGTAGCTATCGGCGATTCCTCCGGACGAAGATCGGTAAAATACCCTCGCGGTGTCATTTCAGACGGAAACTTTGGGTCCGGGACGCAGCTTTGGTCTCCAGGCAGCCGTCCGCGTCAAAGGCTCGGAAGAATAAGACTGCGGCCTGGAGACCAAAGCTACGTCTGCGAATCAAGTTTCACTCGCGTAACTGGACGCAAACCCTGAGGAGGAGGTTCCTGGCATCGAAAGTCTTTCTTGGACCGCTATCCAACCCGTCTTCGCCGCTCCTCGGGTGTCATTGGATCACGGTGGGCACAACCGCCGAAAAGAGCTGGATGGCTTCGCCCTGCAGGGCCCCATAGAGCATCTGCCCGATGATCTCCTGGCTCGATGAAATCAGGACGTAGCTGCCGACTCTGGCACCAATTCTGGAAGCCGCTTGGAGAGTCGCTCCCCCACTGCCGATACCTGGACGGATACCCCTGCCAACTCACCCATGGCCTGAAAAACCCGGATAGTAATCTCGGCGCTGGGGAGCTCTCCCTGTGGTGAAGCCTGCGACAAGGCCGGGACTGCTGCACCGGGATAGAAGAAGGCCAGGCCGGCAAAGAATCCTGGAAAATTGGCTACCTGGTTGAACAGGGCCTCGGTGAACACTTGAGTCTGAAGGGGCAGCGAAGCGACGTACTGGAAGTCGAAGTCATCCCCGAAGATCACGTCTCCAACCACACCATCACCGTCGGCTTCGACAATCAGCGACCCGACAAAAGTGGGCTCGCTGCCAGCCGGCAAAAGTCCTTCTGCTACTTGCCCGAAAAGGACATCTTCCCTCGCGCTGAACTGCTTGCCTGCTTCCAGAATGACTGGAACGGGAGAGCCCCTATTGGTGCCGTCTTCCCTGACCGCGGTCAGGATCAGGTTCCTAGTCTCGTCAGCGGTATTGATCAAGTTTACGTTGGTCGAAAGGCCGGGCTGGCTGGCCAGCTGAGCCGAGTAGGCAAAGCTGTTGGGATTCCCCCGGGCGGTGTTCAAGCCCAGCACGGTGTCTCGATCCGTCAGCTGAATCACTTCGAAAGCGACAACACCCTCGCCTTCGAGGACTTCTCCCTCGATACGACCACCAGCAAGATCGATTCCGAAAAGCTGCGAGACGGTCTCATCAATCAGGCTTCGCCCCTGAATCGTACGGGTGATTTGTAGCGGTAAGACCCCCTGAAGTCCATCTGAATCCTGGGCTATGGGATGATGCTTCAGACTCACGGTTACCGGCCCTTCGTTCGGGTTCAGAACACTCAACCTGGTCGATGCTCCTTGGCCTCCTGGGAAAGCATTCGGTCCCTCGAAGACGCGAGTAAAGTTGAAACTGTTGACCACTTCGGTCAGGGCCACGCCCCCATCCAACCGAGAACCATCCAGGGTGCCAAACTGAGAGAAGGCCCCGATCTTCGAGGTGGCGCCTGTCAACTCGATCCAGGCAGGCAAGGTGGCGTCTGCCTCAAAAAGCTCGCTACGTAGATGCGCCAACTGTTCGCCGGCCAAGAGAGTGAGGGACGTAGACTGACCGGCGTTGCCCTGCGTAGTCGAGCGACTCAACAATCCACCCGATGAACTGGCCGTAATGGCCTCCAGGTTCAGGTCGGCTGCCGCACTCTCGGAGAAGTTGGTCAAGGCAACCCCGTCGAAGCTGGAGCCTTCGGACCCGGATAGATTCCCGACGCCAAAAATCCAGGCAGGATTGAAGGAAGTCGTGATCGCGAAGCAACTCGAAAACTCAGAAGTATTGCCATTCTCATCGGTTGCAGTTGCGGTGATAACCTGGACAGTGTTGGTCGCGGAATCACTCGTGAGCGAAAAACTCGCCTGGCCACTGCCATCCGTAACCGTAAGAACCGAAGCCAAGAAGACAGCCCCTTCGCCGTTACCGGAGCTGTCGCAGGCATCATTTGCGAAGAATTGGAGCGTGAAAGAGCCGCCGGGCGTGCTATTGAGGCTGCCTCGAATCCTGGTCTGAGCTCCAGTGGTGACACTCGTCAGTTCAGGAAAGTTCTGTAGGTGGTTGGCACCCGGATCTCCGTCTCCGAAATCGTTGGGTGTTACGCCGTCCCCGCCAAGATCAATACCCAGGCCGCCATTGTTGGAGAAGCGGTTGTACCGGCTCACCCCTTTGCTCCCCTTGGCCGAAAACACTGAGTTTCCAGTACCCGATTCGACGACGATTCCCGACCCGCCGTTGTCGGCGAAAAGGTTACCGTCCTTGGTGGCGCCTCCAACCAGGTTATTGCTGCCGCTGATCAGCAATCCACCGGCTCCATTGGAAACCATCTCGGTCTTCGTGATCGAGTTACCGTCGGATCGGATCTCTGCTCCATAATTGGGGAAGCCCTCGATGCGGATGCCGTTGATACCGCTACCCCCACCCTCCAGAACCAGGCCGCTGCAGGGTGCTGCACATCCGCTTCCATCCAGGGTGGTACCCAAAGGAGTTCCGATCGACCTGAAACTCTCGAATGAATCGAAGAAGTAAGTTCCACTGGCCGCCGGCAGCGGCTCCAGAATCCCAAAGTGCTCGCTGACCAAACCAATTGTCTTCTCGTTGAAAACGGTATCGTCATTGAAGAGTTCGATGACTTTCTTCAAGTCCTCCTCGGTTAGGACGGGGAGCTTCCTGTCGGCGGCAAGGATACCGACGGCTCCTTCCTTGTCCGTCCTGCTGCTGTTGTCTGCAGCAGCACTGGTGAACCAGTCGCTGATGTTTCCAGACACTAATTCGTCCACGAAAATCTCGGTCTGAAACGTGAATCCATCGCCAAGTTCGATCTTAGCACACCTCCACAGACCTGCAGTGCAGGGGCCGATGCGTTCTGTCCCGAACTTGTTACTCAGCCGTTCTTTTTCGGTCGGATCCGTGTTCTCATCAATAGGTATCGCGAGGAACGGAGAGGGAACGCTGAAACAGATGGGATCATTGGTCTCAATGCCAATAAGGAATTCCGTATTGAAGTATGGATCCACTGGCGTCGGGTTCAAAGCAGGAATCAGCGTCGAGAATGTGAGACTGGACTGCGCCTGCACCAAGGGGTCGGTGAGCACGGTGTAATCTATCGGAAGCGGCGGCAGCGGGCTGCCTCGTAGCACCATGTGCGGTTGGTTGAGCGGGCCGAGGATAGTGAAGTTACGATTCCCGGACACAACAAGACGGACTTCAGGCGTTGCGACGGCACCCGTAGAAAGCATGGGCCCTGTACCCGCATCCATGATCTCGTAGCTGTACCCAAACGCCCCTGACGGCAGAATAAAAGGTTGACCAGAAACATCATGGTCGACAAAGTGCCCAAGCTTCGTGGGATCGAAACCCGGCAAATCCAAGAAACTGTATTCGGCTACCAGGGCACCGTTTGAGTTTTCGTCGGTTCCCGAGTAGAAGCGTATGTTGATGTCGATTAGCTGGGGAGAATTAGTGAAGTATGCACATTAAAACGAAGTGACCACACCGCCGCTAGAAGTTGCCCAATCCAGGACTTCTTGCGGTGGAGGGAGATTACCAGGAATGGGCAACCATACGTTCTACGAAGTGCCATTGTTGTAGATGATCGTCGTCGATCCAGCCGTGGTCTGGCTTTGAAACAAACCGAACACGATCAGTGCGGCGACGATACCTGAAGCAAGCTTTTTGGCTGATTCCAAACGAGAGCTCGCGTGAAATTCATCAGAACGGCGACTGAACATTCTTCCCTCCTTCGGGCACGGCAACAACGGATAGACGACTGAACTCGTTTCCAGGAAGTTTTTGGTTCGACACATCCAAAAACGCCCCTGGGATCATCTTCCCTTCGGATACAACTTTTGGAAAGCTTCCCAGTGATCGAAGGTGCAGAAACAGGACCCGAAAATATTGAAAGATCCAAGGTGACAAGAGGACCAGTTCTCCCTTCACCACCAATGAAAGAAACCCAATCGAGAATCCCTGCCACCACAGCTAGACAGCACGCCATTCTAGTTTGAGTCGGAGAAAACCTGTCAAGCATCATGGGGATCATAATGAGCTGAATCGCCCCTCGTTCAAGTCCTCGGCGCAGCCAAGCCCGTTCAAGAATCAGGACCAGCGGATCACCACGCCCACGAGTCCCTTGTCCCCTTCGTCCATGCGCCTATAGACGTCGGGCAGTTCCTGCCAATCGAACCTGGCGGTGATCATCGGTGAAACCAGCAGCTTTTTCTTCGACAGCAGCTCCAGCGTCAGGGCGTTGGACCGACGTCGATCCCATCGATGGCCATCCGGTCGGTGGCCGTAGGAAGTGAGCAGAGCCAGTCCCTTTCCCAGGTAGGGATGGCCGACAGGACTGAACGCAGGCATATCGGTATGGCGAGCGATAACTACTACGCGGCCGCCCTTCCTAGCGATCTGCATACCAGTCTCGATAGCCGGCCAGACCGACGCAGCTTCCAAGACCAGATCCGGTCCTTCGCCATCGAAGAACTCGATGACACTATCCGAGAAGCCCTCGTCCGCAGGGGAGGTGAGCAGATCGGCTCCCATTTTCCCGGCCAGATCCAACCGTCCGCGGTCGAGCTCGATGAGCGCGGTCCGAAAACCAAAGGCTCGGCAGTAGGCCAGCGCCGAAAGACCGATGACACCCCCTCCCATGATGGCAACGTTCTCGCCAGGTTCCGGTTTTCCCGTCCGCAGGCCGATATGACCCACCTCCAGGATGCTCAGGAAAACGGCGACTTCGTCGGAGATAGTGTCCGGTAGATGGATCGCGGTGTGTGCCGGGACAGCTGCGTACTGGCCATGGGACGCCGCTACGAAAACCCGGTCTCCGACACTGAATCCAGCGGCCTCGGATCCCACTTCCACAACCTCGCCCACCATTGAATAGCCGTTCTCGCAGGGGAACTGAAAAGGGACGTAAGTGTGGAGAAACACTCCCTCCTTGTCCACTGCAATCCCGCGATAAACGCGGATCTCGGTACCGGTGCTAACCGCGGTGACCCGAGCCCGCACCAAAAGGCCATCGCCTGGACAGTCGGGGACGGGTATCTCTTTAAATTCCACCTGTCGCGGGGCAGTCACCATCAATCGTTTTGCCATATTCCAATTCCCTTTCCTCTGGTCTAAGCTGAAACTTCAACAATACGTCGCACGTCGAAACGTCTGAACGTCGCACGTCTTCTGTCCTCCGAAGGTGCCGCCAACGGGTGAACTACCAGCGTTACGAAGCCAAGTCCGACGGAGAGGCGTACCATCTTCTCGCTGATACCCATCTGTTTCCTCTCTTCGGGTTCGAGTCCGGAGTGCGTCATGGTGAAGGGATGCTCTGCCAAAGATTCGGTACCACCCAAACTGACCGCGAGCTTAATCAGTTGAAGGTTGTTCAGCAAGCGAAATGCCTGATCTTCGCCACCTACTATATCTACCGCAATCATGATCTACCGCAATCATGGCTCCGGGAGCCACACACTGCCTCCGATAGATCTGATGCTGTGGCGAGTCCTCTGTCAAATGCCCAAGATAATAGACTCGATCGATCTTGGGGTGGTCCGCCAGGAAATCGGCCACGTAGCGGGCGTTCTTCATCTGGAAGGTCATCCGGAGCTTGAGAGTCTCCAGGCTGCGCAGAAGCAGCCATCCCGTCCATGGCCCCGCCATCGTCCCTAAAAAGTCCTGAGTGAGTGCACCCGCTCGACCAACTCCGAGGGGCCCAGGCAGACGCCTGCAATGACATCGCTGTGGCCACCAATATACTTGGTGGCGGAATAGAGGACAAGGTCCGCTCCATGTCGAAGCGGGTGCTGCCAAAGGGAACCCAGAAAGGTATTGTCCACCATCAGGATCGGGCGACGATCTGGAGTACAGTAACGTTGGGCCAGCTGGGCGCAAGAGCGGATATCCACCAGTTCGTTGGTCGGATTTGCGGGGGTCTCCACATAGATCACCCCGAGCTGATCTCCGACGTTTGCTTCCTCTACTATCTTCGCTATCTGGCTCAACTCGCTGCCAAGAATGACGTCTCCCGGTTCAGGAATTCGAGGAGAGTGGTGCTAATGGCCGCCATCCCACTCTCGAAAACGGAGCAGGCTTCGGCTTCATCCCATAAAGTAAGGCGATCCTCCAAGATCTCGAGGTCGGGATTGTTCAATCGGCTATAGATCAGACCTTGTTTTCCCTTCGGCAAGTCGCCCCCGTGTCCCAGGGCCTGTTCGAAGAAGGCCTTCCCTTCCTCCGCCGTTTCGAAGACGAAGGTCGAGGTTTGAAAGATCGGACACTTGACGGCTCCCTCAGAGAGTTGAGGATCATAGCCGTAGCTCATCATCAGGCTTTCTGGGCGTAAAGGCCTACCGTCAAGGCAGGCTTGCTTCTTGAACTTGGTCATGACTGTTGTTCTCCCAGTGACTGGACCTCGAGGTTTCTTGGACCGGTGGGCCTTCATGGTTCAACTCCGACGAGTCACGGCTCGCCAAGATGCGGCCCGGAGCTAGGATACTATGGGTACCTCTGACGAGTCTGAACGGCGGGCATGAAATCCAATCGACAAACAAGGCTAGATTATTCAGGTCGCAACTTCAGTCTCAAAGACAGGGGGGATCTTGCTGTTGTCCAGCTCTCTCCTCGGAACCTGGCCTCATGTTGCTAACGGGTCAAGTCGTTCGCGGCTCTGTCGGACTGGGCTTTGCAATACTGGCAGTTCACCGCCCCGGGGAGTGGGCGGCTCAGCTTAGCAGGGGCTGTGGGCGAGTCTACCGGCCCGATGGTAGTCCACGGAGGACTAAGGCCTACCCTCGGCTCCAAGCCGAGCGGTTCGATCGGATGTCGAATCGAATTCGACTCATCTCTGCTGACCTTCGTCGTGGCGGTGGTCTTCAGAGCACCGTTGGTCGAGCTCGGCTCGACCGCTACACTTCGGCCTGGAAACCGAAGCCACGTTAGAGACCGACTCTACCACTTTCAACTTCACGCGAAGATGACCCTACCGTCCCTGCAGGACTTCGGGGACCTTCTCTTCGCCTGAAGGCGAGGGGTTTCACCATCCCCGATGGGGACACTAAGTTGGGCGCTTAAATCGAGGTATGAACCGGGGAACCTGATGACGATAGGTCTCATATTCTTCCCCGAAGCGCTCCAGCAGCTCCCGCTCTTCCAGCAAGACAATGAAATAGATAGCTGCCACCCAGAGGGCACACACGAGGTACGGGGTCAGGTAATTGGCTACCAGACAGAATGCAAAGATGGAAAGAGCTAATTCGACATACCGGGGGTTGCAGACCCGCGCATAGGGTCCGCTGGTTACAAGCCGAACCGGATAGCGCTGTGGAGCCAATTCGGGCAGACCGATCAGCACCCGGTTGGACATGTGCCGGTGTTGTAGCTGCCTCATTCGAGAGGCCGCAATGAGGCACAAGACTCCCAAGGCCAACAGCCAATTGTTGGTTCCGAACTCCACCGATAACAGTTGATTTCGCTGTTGGAAGATCGGCACCATCAGAATCACGATGGGTGTCCCGACCAGGAGATAGGTCCGGTTGGGTCCGAGCCGGCGCCAGAAATGGATCAAAGGATGAATGACGATCCAGAAAAGGATCATCGGGGGCAGGAGCACCATCAGAATCAGAGCCAGGTAGTAGCGGACCGGATCCATGGTACTAGATGCTCCTTTAGTCTGTTCCGATCTGCAGATCAAATGGAAACAAGGCGTCGTTGCGATCCTACGCTGTTGAAACCGGACAACACAAGCTCAGCGGGAATCGCTTTCAGGACCTGGTGCTAGAGCTGGATATCCTGGCTGTACGCCTCCGGGTCTATCGAGACTGAACATGGATACAAACGAGAGAGTCTCAAGATGATCGAACTGGTCGAAGGGCTGAACCCAATCACCCAGGCACTAGTTGCTACGCTCTTCACCTGGGGACTAACAGCGCTCGGGGCATCATTGGTGTTTGTCAGTCGCCATCCCGGTAGAAGGGTCATGGACGCTATGCTTGGGTTCGCTGCTGGAGTGATGATAGCGGCGAGTTTCTGGTCACTCCTGCCCCCTGCAATCGAGATGTCAGAGGGAAAGAGCGTTCCGGCCTGGTTTCCGGCTGCCTTCGGATTCCTTACTGGAGCCCTATTTCTTCTGGGCATAGACAAGATCCTGCCCCACCTTCACCCGGGATTTTCCAAGCGGGAGGCTGAGGGGGTGAAGACCGCCTGGCAGCGAGCCACTCTCTTGGTTCTGGCAATCACCTTGCACAATATACCCGAGGGTCTCGCCGGCGGTATCGCCTTTGGGTCGGTCGCCTCCGGACTCTCCTCAGTATCTTTGGGCGGCGCGGTAGCCCTGGCCCTTGGAATCGGAATTCAGAACTTCCCTGAGGGCCTCGCCGTCTCCATGCCGCTGCGGCGCAAAGGGGTTTCTCGACTGAAGAGCTTCTGGTACGGGCAACTCTCGGGAGTGGTATAACCAGTAGCCGGAGTCCTTGGAGCCGCCGCCGTCCTCCTGGCTGAGCCGATCCTGCCTTATGCTTTTGGATTCGCCGCCGGGGCCATTATTTTTGCCATCCTGGGCTTCCTGGTGATGATCCTGGACGTATCTCTGGGATGAAAGCACGCAGCTAGAAGATTCTTTCAAAAACTAGTCTCATCCGACCCAGCCAACTGGTGCAGCGGTTCGCGTGCCACGATCTGCTCTTCGGCGCCAGCCGTAACCCTGGAACGCTTGTAGTCCAGCGCAGCACTGATGAAGCTGACAAACAGCGGATGCGGTGTCAGAGGCTTGGACTTGAACTCGGGATGAAACTGACAGCCCAGGAACCATGGATGCTCGGGAAGCTCAACGATCTCGACGAAGTTTCCGTCGGGAGAATTTCCGACTATCTTCAAGCCGTAGCTGACCAGGAGTTCCTCGTACTCGCGATTGAACTCATAGCGGTGGCGGTGGCGTTCTGAGATCTCCCGCTTCTCGTAAATTTGAAAGGCAAGAGAATCCTCTTCCAGCAGACAGGGATACGCCCCCAATCTCATGGTTCCGCCCATGGCTTCGACACCCAGGAGTTCACGCAGCTTATAGAAGACCTTATGCGCTACGGAAGGATCGAACTCGGAGCTGTTGGACTCGAGTGAGCAAACATCGCGGGCGAACTCGATAACGAGACACTGCATGCCCAAACAGATACCAAAGTATGGAACTCGGTTCACCCGAGCATAGCGGATGGCACTGAGCATTCCCTCGATCCCCCGGGTACCGAACCCCCCAGGAACCAGGATCCCGTCCAGATCCTGAAGCTTTTCTTCCCACTCCTCGCCCACCAGACCCTCGGATTCGATCCACTTCAGCTGGACCTTGGTTCGATGGGGAAGCCCACCGTGCAAAAGCGCCTCGCTGAGGCTCTTATAGGAATCCTCATATCCAACATACTTACCAATGATTCCGACGGTGACTTCTTCTTTCGGTCGCTGGATACTAGCCACCAATGCCTTCCACTCCTCGAGATCCGTCGGATGATCCGGGAACTCCAGCTGCCTGACGATAATCGAGTCCAGGCCTTCGGCCTGAAACACCGCGGGAACCTCATAGATGCTCTCCACGTCCTTGGCGGTGATCACGGCTTCGGCAGGTACGTTGCAGAAGAGGGAGATCTTCTCCTTGAGTTCCTTGGAAAGGAACTTGTCGGTCCGGCAGAGCAGGATATCAGCTTGAATACCAATGGCTCGAAGTTCCCGGACGGAGTGCTGGGTCGGCTTGGTCTTGAGCTCTCGCGCCACGCCAACAAAGGGAACCAGCGTCAGATGGATGAAGAGCGAGTTCTCTCTTCCCACATCATTTCGCATTTGCCGGATTGCTTCTAGAAAAGGTAGGCTCTCAATGTCACCTACCGTACCGCCGATCTCCACGATCACGACCTCGGCGTCCGTCAGGCGCTTTATGGTTGCCTTGATCTCGTTGGTGACATGGGGAATGACCTGCACTGTTTTACCCAGGTACTCTCCCTGCCGCTCCTTCTCTATCACCGTCTGATAGATCCGTCCGGTGGTGGAGTTGTTCTCCTTCGTCATCTTCGCGTTTGTAAACCGCTCGTAATGGCCCAGATCGAGGTCTGTCTCGGCACCATCGTCGGTTACAAACACTTCACCGTGCTGGAAGGGGCTCATGGTTCCAGGGTCCACGTTGAGGTAGGGGTCCAATTTGAGCAACGTGACCTTCAGGCCTCTGGCTTCGAGCAGGCATCCGATCGATGCTGCCGACAAACCTTTCCCCAAAGAACTGAGGACTCCACCGGTGACGAAGATGAACTTTATGGACATGCTTATCTTCCCTTCCCTTGACTCGACAATTTAACTTTGGCGGTATTCTCCAAAAGAGGTCTGACACGTTCGAGATCCTCCTGGGTATCGACGCCGATGCTATCTTCTTTGACCGTCGCTACATGGATTCGAACTCCATTCTCCAGCCACCTGAGCTGCTCCAACTTCTCCAAGCGCTCCAAGGTGGAACGCTCCTGTGAGAGGGCGAGCAGGAAGCTTCGCCGGTAGGCGTAGATACCAAGATGCTTGAAGCAGTACAGCTCGTTATCCTGGTTGTAGGGAATCCGGGAGCGCGAGAAATAGAGGGCCCGGTTCTGGCTGTCGACAACCACCTTGACGGCGTGGGGATCGTTGGCCGACTCGAGGTCGAGGATCGGAACCCTTGCCGTGGAGACGTCAACATCGGGATCCTGCTCTAAACATTCACATACACAACAGATCGTCTCGGGGGCGATCTGGGGCTCGTCGCACTGCAGATTGAGGAATGCTTCGGCTTGGACGGCCTGTGCGACCTCTGCTACCCGATCGGTGCCGCTGAGGTGATCGCTGCGCGTCATCATGACTTCTCCACCCCACGACCGGACCGAATCCGAGATCCTCTCGTCGTCGGTGGCCACAATGACCTGCTGCAGGCAGCAAGCCTTGCGAGCCTGCTCGTAGACCCACTGAATCAGGGGCTTTCCAGCGATTTCGGCGAGAGGTTTCCCGGGTAACCGAGAAGAAGCGTAACGGGCCGGGATCACGCCCACGAAGCGCATGACCCAATCTATCTCAGGGGCCGTCCAGTTCGCAAGAGAGTTTTCAGTTTTCAGTGTCCGGCTTCAGACCGGAGCCAACCCAGACGGCCCAAATGGCAATGGATACGACCAACCGAAGGCAGCTTACTGGAGATCTTGCTCGTCGCCCGGAGTTGCCTCTTCAGTCCAATCACCAACATCGTCTTGATCACCACCATCGTCCAGATCCTGGTCAAACTCTACTTCGACTGGTTCGGACTCGGGCTCGGAAACAGCGGGTTCCCCTTTCAGGACTCCCAGCGAAGCCAGAGCACCCTCTAGCAAGCGCACATAGGATCTTTCTACATCTACCAGACGGTTCAGGCGCTTCACTTGTCCCTTGAAAGACTGATTCTGACCGGCTAACAACTTCTGCTGTCTTGCCTTTTCCTGAAGTTGACCGGCGAATACGAGAACTCGCTCATACCGGTTCAACAAGTCCTCGTAAAGGTCACCCTGGACCATATCCTCAGAGCGCTGGAGCGCGGTTCTGGCTTCCTTCATTCACCTTTCCCCATCGTTTTCAATCCGCCGGCCAGCGTCCGGTGGACGCGCCTCCTCCTCAGTATCGGCAGCCTCACTTCAGCGGGACTACAACTGTCTCCCGCTTCTCTGTCAGTCGGCAGAGCTGCTCAAAATAGTGCACCATAAATTGTCCTACCAGAAACGTCCAGCCACCTGCAACCGAAATCGAAATTAGCCGCTCCTGTCGCGGAAACTTCTGGCGCAGCCGATATCCCCCTTCTCGAACCACAACACCCGAAGCCAGCAGAGGAAGCAGCTCTCGAGCCCTTTCGTGACTCAGCGGGTAACCAAAAGCCCTCGCTATCTTCAAGAGCATTGCGGTCTGGATCGCTGCTACCGGAAGGAGGTCGCTGACAGGAATGGGGATGGCTCCCACGAGGCCGCTGGCTAGCGCAGACTGGGTGATCGTCGCATCACAAATGCTGCGGCGGAAATCGGGCAGGCTGCGGGTCAAGACGTAGAGGGCCTTCGGGTCGCTTGCAACAATCGCCTTGAGGAGCCTTCGCACCGTTCCAGGCTTTTGAATGGACGCTGGAAAGACAGTGGTGGCCAGCAGGCGTTTGGCCTCTTTCAGAGCATCGCCCGGACTATCGGTCAAATCGATCTTGTTCAAGACGACCAGCAGAGGCTTGCCACAGTTCTGAAGCCTGCGATGGAGATCCCGAGTCGATTCGGAGAGTTCAAACCGTCCATCTAGCACCAACAAAACCATGTCCACCTCCTGAAGCTCAGGCGGCAGACTTTGTTCTGATTCGTATCCCACAAACTCCTGCAGTCCGGGAAGGTTGACCGGCACGAAAATCGGAGGCGACCCGCCGGCCTGATTAGCAGTGATCATTCTCACCAGGGAGGACTTGCCGGCGCGGGGCAGGCCGGCTACTGCTATCTGGAAATGCTCATCCGACTGCAGGTCCTGCCACTGCCTGCGAACCAGCTCCAGGACCTTGTCGAGATTGTCTGCCTCCGTGGGGAGAGAATCGATTACCTGCTTGATGCGATACTTGAAATCGTCTGGGAAAAAGAGCAGCACTAGATCCAGAAATTCAAGTGCTTCCTTCGGGGCCCAACCCCGCACCCTCGCAAAGACGTCACTGTTCGTGCCGCCGGATTCTCTGGGGTGAATGTCAGGTATTGGGCTCATGCTCTCGACCGATCTATTGTATACCCTAAACTGTGCCGACCTGAAATTTGAACGATTCGTTGGAACGTCTGAACGTCTGAACGTCCGAACGTCGCACGTCTCTAGTCCTCGGACAGCGCGTCGAACGGGACCTGTTGGACGGCAACATCAACCTACTTCACCAAGACTAAACTCCCCAGACTCTTGTCACGACCTGAGGGTGAACTACCAGTATTACAAAGCCAAGTTAGTCAGAGCCGCGAACGACTTGAGTCGTTAGCAACATGAGGCCAGATTCCGAGGAGAGAGCTGGACAACTCTTCCCCACGCAGTGACGCACGATATCGCCGATCCTCGACCGACGTTTCCTTCTTGAATGAGGCCAGGGCTTCCTGGGGGGACGACTGACCTGAAACTTCGTTAGGTTGCAGATTGCAGGTCTTTAAGGGCCAACCCTCCAAGAAAACCGACGGCATGGCTGTACGCAGGGTGCTATTATGAAAGCGCTCTCTTAGTCTTGAATCTGATTTCCCTGAATCCGGATTCCCTCCAGACGAAACAGCGCACGTCGGGCGACGGTTCCTCTAGTGAAACGATCCAATAGCTGACATCGTGGTAGTGGAACTCGGCGATGTCGCGCTCGGAGGGGAAAGCCGGCGAACTGATGTGGGAATGATAGATACCCAGGAAGTGTTTGGATTCGGAGCGTACCCGTCGCAGGAAGGCGAAAAGGTCCTTGGGTACGATGAAGAATTCGCAGCGACTCCGCCTCAGGTTGTCTGTGGGAGTTACTGCATCGATTAAAGGGTCGACTCCGGAGAAAAGACCACAGCACTCCAGCGGGTACTCGGCCTGAGCGTGATCGATCATTCCCTCAAGGATCCGTTGCTCGATCTCGATCGTCTCCAAGACAAAGTCCTCCTCACTGCTCACTGCTCACTGCTCACTGCTCAAGTTTCAAATCAGCGGCCCCCAGCGGTGCTGCCCCATTCGAGAAAGGAACTTCCGGCTACTGGGGATTGGTGCTGTTGTCCAGCTCTCTCCTCGGAACCTGGGCTCATTTTGCTAACGGCTCAAGTCGTTCTCGGCTCTGTCGGACTTGGCTTCCTAACGCTGCTAGTTTACCCGTTGGCGGCACCTTCGGAGGACAGAAGACGTGCGACGTATTCTTGAAGTTTCAAATCAGCGAAATGGGATCAACATCAACCGATACCTTACTCAAGTTCCACTTCCTCTCCCGGAGACTGGCGAGACTGCGGCGAATCACCTCATGCGCTTCCTGACGCCGGATCGTCTTGATCAGAATCTGAAACCGATATTGCCCCTTGAGACGCTCAAAAGCCGCTGGAGCGGGACCCAGAAGGCGCATCCGATCAGCGGTCGAACAGGCGCTTCGATGGTGGATCAGCAAGCCGCAGAGCTCGGTGGCAAGCCGGCTTGCCTTCTGCCTATCTCGATCTTGAACCAGCAAATTCACCAAAGCAGAGAAAGGGGGATACTGGAAACGGCGACGGAACTGGATCTCTCTCTGAAAGAACATCGAGTAGTCCTGCAGATGGGAAGACTTCAAACTGTAGTGGTTGGGATAGAAGGTTTGTACTACGACCTCTCCTTCTCGGTCTCCTCTCCCCGCCCTACCAGCGACCTGGGTCAAGAGCTGAAAGGTTCTCTCGGCGGCCCGAAAATCGGGCAGCCTCAGTCCCTGGTCTGCCGAGATGACTCCCACCAGGGTCACCTTTGGGAAATGATGCCCCTTGGCGATCATCTGCGTGCCGACCAGGATATCGGTTTTTCCGGCACCAAAGCGTTCCAGGATACGCTGCATGCTGCCTTTTCGCCTCACCGCATCCCGGTCCATACGATCAACTACTGCATCAGGGAGCTGCTGCTGTAGGAGCCCTTGGATCTTCTCGGTTCCATCACCAATAAAATAAATATACTGCTTGCCGCATTGAGTGCAGCGATCGGGAACGGGACGGGATTGACCGCAGTAGTGACAGAGGATCCGACTGATCCCCTGGTGGTAGGTCAAGCTGATACTACAGTTTCCACAGAGCTCGGTGGAACCACAGCTGCGGCAAAGCAGAGCTGCCGAATAGCCACGGCGATTCAACAGAATCAAGGCCTGTTCCCCTCGTCTCATCCGCTGCTCAAGCTGCTCCCTGAGCAGATCCGAGATCACCAGGGCTTTGCCATGTCTTTCAAACTCGACCCGCATGTCGACAATGTGAACTCTGGGGAGAGAGCGCTCCTCGATGCGGGAGGAAAGGATGTGATATTCAGGACGTCCTTTCTGCACCGCAGCATAATAGGTTTCCAGCTGGGGCGTAGCGCTGCCCAGCACGACCAGGGCTCCTTCGAGTTGACCTCTCTTCAGGGCCGTGTCCCGGGCGTGATAGCGTGGCAATTCCTCCTGCTTATAGGAGGAGTCATGCTCTTCATCGATGACGATGATTCCCAGATCGGGCAAGGGAGCAAAAACCGCCGAGCGCGTTCCGACAACTACTCGAGCCTTACCCTCTCGGATCCTGAGCCACTCGTCGAAGCGCTCTCCTTCCGATAGCTGACTGTGCAGAATCGCTACCTGGGCACCAAACCACTGCCGAAACTGAGCCGAGATCTGTGGTGTCAAGCCTATCTCTGGGACCAGGATCAGAGCCGAACGGGACTGTTCCAACGCCAGGGCGATGGCATTCAGATAGATCTCCGTCTTGCCGCTTCCGGTGATACCGTGAATCAGCATGCTATTGAAGCCACCTTCTCCCAGGCGATCCCGAATGGCGTCCCTGATTTTCTGCTGGTCATCGGTGAGGCGGTGTCTGGTTGAAATCGAGGGTTGGGGTTGATTCGACCAGGGCGAGCGTCTCACCTGGACCTCACCAATCTGCAGTACCCCTCTTGCCGCCAGGTTCTTTAGGAGTCCGGTACTGCAGCCGGTCTCACGAGTGAAATGGGTAAGCAAGACAGGCAGATCTCGATTGCACAACATATCAACCACCGACTTCTGTCTAGGAGTCAGGCCGGTTTCCTCCGAACGGACCTCTTGGATGGCCAGCTGCTGCTTTAGCGGCCACCCACTCTTTCGGGAGAAGCGGCTGGAATCCGCATTCCGGCTGAGCAGCCCCGGCGGCAGCATCGTCCGTAGCACTTCTCCGAGTGGGCCGAGGTAATAACGGGCCATCCAGGCAGCTAGCTCCAGCAGGGTGGGTGAAAGGACGGGCTCTCGGTCTAGTACCTGGCGGATCTCTTTGATACCGGGGGTCACCTCTCCCTGCTCCAGGGAAACAATCATCCCTGTGAGGGATCTATTCCCAAAAGGCACCAGCACACGGCAACCCGGAACGGGCCCTTCCTTCATGGACTTGGGCATCGAATAGGAAAAGCTCTGAAAAACGGGGATCGGAACCGCGACCTGAGCCAGTCTGCCTCGCACTGGTTTACTCGAACCGGAATTGCTAAGGAAGGAGCCGGGCTTCACCAGGGCAGGTTACAGGTTGCAAGTTACAGGTTACAAGTTACAGGCTTCGTGACGCCCCAACCCTCGGGGCCATTCAACTGTGAGAGTCGTCACCCGATCTTATGGACTGCGTCCGATTTGATCGCAATCGACCGGCCGCTTTCTCCTAAAATCCGCCATTCAGATCGTCCGCAAATTTACCTAGCTTAGCCAGGAAGTTAATGGCTTGGACTCTGACAGATAATATCCTGAAACCTTTTTAGGTTTATTTAGATACAGCGTTTTGTGGTAGGGAGAATGGTTGGGACTATTCTCCCCACATCTAACCCAGATTCACTCCCCCAATCGGGACTAGTCCAGGGAGAACAACCCTCAGAGACTGTGGCAGGCTACCAGGAAACGGACAATGCTCGACGGCAGCTCTTTGGAGCGACTCGAAGCACTGGTTGCAATCGGTTTCAAGAAAGGTTCGCGAGGAAACCCAATGAAACGCTTCTGTCTTCTAATGGCGGTGTTCCTGCTCTCTCCGTCCCTGGGCCTGGCCGGGAGGGCTTCCTGTTTTCACGATTTTGCACAGGTGGGAGACGGTGGAGGCATCCGTACGCTGATCTTGATCACCACCCAGAACAGCGACGAAGCCATCGTTCAGATCCGCCTGATCAAGCCCGACGGTTCAAGTTTACAAGTGGATCTGGGGGCCGAGACGAATTCGAGCTTTCAAGTTCGAATCCCTCCGGGGGGCACCATCCAGTTGGCGACAGCGGGCGATTCCGACCCTCCTCAGCGCGGCTGGGCACGCTTGATCTCCTCCGAAGCGGTTGGAGCCCAAGTGCTGTTCGAGATCCGGGCCGAGAATCAGTTGGTGACCCAGGCGGCGGTGGAATCTTCCGGTGCTCTTCGCACTGCCGTGGTTTTCGTCAGCCAGGACGCACAAGGTTCCAGGAGCGGAGTCGCCATCGCCAATCTAGCCGACGCTGGCTCCACGCGGGTGCAGTTGACGCTCAAGAACAAAGCGGGTGAGACCGTCGCCACTCGCTCCCTCAACCTCCCTCTCTTGGGACAGGAGGCCAAATTTATTTCCGAACTGTTCGATGACATTGAAACCTTCCGTGGAACCCTCTGCATCAAGGCCTCAAGCCGAATTACGACTGTGGCCCTTCAGCAAACAGGCTTGGTGCTGGGCAGCCTGCCACCGGTTTTCTGAAGGGAGAACCAGAGATGATAAAGCGAATTTCCTTCTTTCTAGTCCTTGTCCAGACCGCGCTATCCAGGCTTGCTTGGACTGGTGATCTCGACACTGAATTCGAGGAGTTGAGGAGCCGGATCCAGGACTGCGAAGTCTCGGACGAGGTCAAGACCTACACGCTGGGTTTTGAAGATTTGGCCAAGTCGGTGATTGACGTGCCTGGGCAACTGACCTTCGTCTCTCGAAAAGAGTTGGAAATCGTCAAATGCATCGTCAAGTTCTTCTACCCCCTCTCGGAGAAGAAGGAGGGGGGCATGGATGTGTTGAACGACATGCTGGGGAAACTCGCCAGCCAACCCAACCCCATAGATTTGACGTCGGAGGGCAGGACAAAATCGGCACGTTCTCAGATTCTAGAGGTCAAGGTTCTGGTGGAATTCATGGGGGACGACGGCGCCAAGTGCGAGGATTCGATTATCCTGCGCTGGTTACGCTAGGGCGGACCAAGAAGCGGGAGATCTCAACCCTTGAGCTAGATCTTTGGCCTTGGAAGGGCAATCTCAGGGGACGGAATATATAGAAACCGGAAGGATAGGCGGAATTCAATCTGCCTTTTCGCCCACACTCGGAATGTCGTCCGCTGCGAAGTTGGTCGTGTGTTTGAAACTACCATCCTTGTCCTTGTTCCTCGAAAAGTTGACCCCATTCTTTTCAGTCAAAAACTTTTCGTGGTCGCATGACCGCCTGGTCTGCGCGGAATGACTGCTTTTGGCCCGTTAGGGGTCGTTCATTCGACGCTTCCGGGGAAGATTTTGAACATCCGCTTTTAGGTGTGGATTCAAGCGGCCGATCAGGGGCGGTCTACTCTGGCACCGTTTGTACGGTCAGATCTGGTTACTACAGCTCTGCAACCTGGGCCTTAAACCCCGTAGAAGGAACTGTTCAGTTCCTTCAGCTTGTCACGGACGGCTTTCATGTCTTCCCAGACCTGGCGCTTGGCACTCGGGTTCCTCAGCAGGTAGGCGGGATGGTAGGTCGGAATCAAGAGCCCTCCTGCAAACTCGAAAAACTGCCCCCGCATTCGTGAGATAGGCGTCTCGGATCGCAGCAGGGTCTGCGCCGCATACCTCCCGAGAGCCACCATCACTTTCGGGGCTATCACCTGAATCTGCTGAAAAAGGAAGCCCTCGCAGGTGGCCACCTCTTCAGCTTCTGGATCCCGATTGCCAGGAGGACGACACTTCAGGATGTTCGCGATGTATACCTGATCGCGGCTGACACCGATGGATTCAATGATGCGCGTCAAAAGTTGGCCGGCCCGACCGACGAAAGGAATCCCTTGAGCGTCCTCGTCTGCTCCGGGAGCCTCGCCCACGAACATCAGGTCCGCAGCAGGGTTCCCCACCCCAAAAACGATGTTCTTGCGCGTCTGGCAAAGCTTGCACCGCGTGCAGTCTCCGATTTCCTCTCGAATCTCTTCCAGAGAAGCCGGGAAACTGGACTTTTCCAAATTGAGATGGGTCACACCAATCTCGGAAAAAAAATTCAACTGATCGATGATTTCCCGCATTGGAAGTTACGTTAACAACTGGTGCTGATCGCGTACAGGAGGATGTTGGTATCAGCGAAACGCATGACGATTGTGTGCTTCTTCTCGGCTCAAACGATCTCCGGCACGAAAGAACTTGATAGTTCTCACGACATCCTGCTGCAGCCGTCTGCGCCTTTCGAAATCGGCCTCCCGACGCCCTAATCCAGCCAGGAACTCGCGCACCAGGGCGCTGACGGAGGTGTCCCGTTCAGCAGCCTTGATCCGAGCTTTCCAGTAGACATTATCCGGAACGGAAACAGTGATATTTTTCACAATTACACATTAACACAGTCATTGGCGGTGATGGCGAATAAGCACTAAGGCCTACCCTCGGCTCCAAGCCGAGGGGTTCGATCGGATGTCGAATCGAATTCGACTCATCTCTGATGACCTTCGTCGTGGCGGTGGTCTCCAGGCCGCCGTTGGTCGAGCTAGGCTCGACCGCTACACTTCGGCCAGGAGACCGAAGCCACGTCAGAGACCGACTCTACCAC
>CAUZIZ010000102.1:0-19874 GCA_963579905.1 Acidobacteria bacterium UBA6911
ACCCATTGGAAATCCAAAGCCCGCTGAACCCCAGATTTACTTCAACTCTTGATTCTTGTCGCCGCTCCGCGCGACAAGAATCCTTAATCTGTTTCAGCTTGGAACAGCAAAGCAAGCTATCCCCTTGGCGACTCGCACCGGATATGGCAAACTCGCCTTGTCATGAAAACACTTGAGGCCTCCCCTGTGGGAACAAAGACCAGCGGCGTTCTCGACTGTCCAATAGTCGATTGTGACGTCCACCACATGAATCCGAAGGTCGACGACCTTTTCCCCTATCTGCCGCGCTTCTTTGTCGATCAAATCAAGGACTTCGGAATCATGATGCCCGGGGCGAGCTTCTCCAGCGGCTACACCAACATGCCCAGGCAGGGAGCTCGGGCCGATCTGTTTGAAAACGACATCCATCCTGCTACAAACATCGAGGTCGCACGTCGTCGACACCTGGATGCGTACGGCATCGAGGCAGCGGTATTGACCGGCGCCACGGTCTATGGGGCCGCCGTACATCCCAACGCAGACTACGCCGCCGCTCTCTGTCGAGCCTTCAACGACTGGACCCTGGATACCTGGATCGCCGCCGATCCGCGGTTTCGCGCCTCGATCTCGATCGCTCCGGTCGATCCGCAACAGGCCGCTGCCGAAATCCATCGGCTCGGAGAACATCCGTCCGTGGTCCAGGTGCTCACTCCGGCGGGCGCTCGAATGCCCTTCGGCAACCGCTTCTACGATCCTATCTACCAGGCCGCCGAGGAGCATCGTCTGCCAATCTGCATCCATTTCGGTGCCGAAGGGGTTGGGGTCTCGGGTCCACCGACCGGAGTCGGGTACCCCTCTTATTACCTGGAAATGCGCATGGCTCGTCCCCAGACGGCGATGGCCCATTCGGTGAGCCTCATCTGCGAGGGTGTCTTTGAAAAGTTTCCCAAGCTGAAGTTCCTCTTCATCGAGCACGATACCTTCTGGGTCCCCGGAATGATGTGGCACATGGATGCCGACTGGAAATCAACACGGGAATACACTCCCTGGATCAAGCGGCCTCCCAGCGAATACCTTCGGGAGCACATCCGATTTGGTTCTCAACCCATGGAGCAGCCGCCCAAGGCCTCTGATCTAAGGATCTTCCTGGAGTGGCTTCACGCCGACGAGATACTGCTCTTCGGCAGCGACTACCCGCATTGGGACTGGGATGAACCCACCAAGGTCTGGCAGAAGATCCCGGCCTCGATGCGGCGACGCGTCTTCTTCGAGAATGCCCAGGAGCTCTACGGGGAAAGACTCCGGATCCCGGACGCAGGGACCGCTGGGCAGCACTGAGAGGGGATCAGAGATGCGCCGCCGTGTCGTTGGAAAGGCAAACGATCTGCATCCGGGAGAGGTGAGGATCGTCCCGCTGGGTAAGAAGGCGAGTCTAGGGGTCTTCAACGTCGGGGGCCGATTTTACGCGCTCAAAAACCTCTGCCCCCACCAGGGGGGCCCTCTCTGCCAAGGCCGACTGCGTCCGCTGATCGTTTCCGACCGCCCCTATCAGGTTTCCTATCAGCGCGAGAGCGAAATCCTGAGGTGCCCTTGGCACAACTGGGAATTCGATATCAAGACCGGCGAGGCACTCTGCAACCCTGGTGTCCGTGTCAGGACCTATGCGGTTACAGTCGAAGCTGGGGAAATTGTGGTTTCGCTAGATTAAGATTAGTCTGGCCCTCGGCTGCGAGTCGGATCATTCGAGAACGAAACTTTGGTTCGAGGGCGTGGCGGCGGTCTCCAGGCCGCCGGGGTCGAGCCAAGGGCTCGAAGAAAGAAGACTTCGGCCTGGAAACCGAACCCACGTCTGCCAACCGCAGAAACCAAATGAAGTTTCAGCTTAGTGATTGTCCTTCATTCTGCCTTCTTGGCCCGGATGCGCAGAATCAGGAAAATGACAACGCTCGCTGCCAGGAACACTTCCAACACCCTGCTCACCGGCCCACCCACCAGAACCACGGACGACATCAGGAAGGTGAGTGTGATCGGTTCCCGCAACCGGCGTCATGTCATTCGATTGGGCCAGGATCTCTTCCCTGTTCTCCTTTGCCACGATTGGGCTTCTCCTTTCAGAACAATTGTCCAGCCAGGGGTGGTTTACCCCGTGCTGAAGTTAGCCGACGGGCCTTTGTGCGCTGGCGGTCTTAGAGACTTGCCTTACTTCGGAGTCCCGACTCTCAGTCCTGCCTCCGTTGGCAGAATTCTCACCCAAAACGCCGGCAGGCGCAATCGCTTTTCTTCGGGTGGGCTACTCGCCCAATTCATGACAGAGATGGCAGTTCGTGGAAGCCTGCCGGGCCAGGTGACAGTTCATGCATGCCTCCATGCTGATCGAGACTTCTTGCAACAGGACGTCTCGCTTCTCGACCGGCCCATGACATTTCTGACATTCAACTTCAGCCTTGGAGTGATTGGCGTGGCTGAAGAAGACGAAGTCGGACAGTTGATAGACCCTTACCCAGGCGGCCTCCTGGCCTTCTCGAGCCATGGTTGCGAGCTTCTGGATGGCGGCGCTCTCCGTTTTGATGCTGCTGTGACACAACATACACTCCTGAGGTTCAGGAAACCCTGCACGCTCGCTGGAGTCAGCACCCAGATGACAACCCTTGCAGGTTATCCCGCTGGCAACGTGGAGCTTGTGGCTGAAGGCGATGGGTTGAGGAGCGACCTCACGCGGTAGTCGCTCGGTTTTTCCTTTATAAACCAGCGGTGTCTGACCGAAGCTGATGATTCCCAGAAAAACAGCCAGAATCAATAGAACGAACAGTCCTGCCCTCAGACCTGAGGTCGACGGGATCCTGATGCTGAGCGATCGCATCTAACTCTGGAGGGTAGAAATTCTAGGGGAGAGCAAAAGCCACCAGCTTGCCAGTGTACTTCTTGTTGTACTTGTTTCCACCTCCGGCGGCGATAGCGACGTACTGTTTTCCGTCCTTGCCCAGATAGGTTACAGGCGTGGCGTGCCCGCTGGCTGGGAGCCTCGTCGTCCACAGTTCCTTACCGGAATCTTTATCAAATGCGCGAAAGCGACTATCGTTGGTTGCGCCGATGAAGACGACGCCCCCTGCGGTAACGATCGAGCCTCCCAGATTGGGAGTGCCTGTCTGGGGGATTCCTCTTGCCTTCAGCTCGTCGAATTCGCCCAGGGTCACTCGCCAGCGAAAGTCTCCCTGGTTCAGATCGATCGCCGTCAGGGCGCCCCAGGGAGGCTTCTGGCAAGGATACTGGTTGGAATCCCAGAGTCTTCCATACTTGGTGCCTCGGACGCGATAAGGGAGCTTCGAACCCTCGGGACGGGGCACCATTCTGAAGAAGGCCCCGACATCCATTGAGTTCACATAGAGCAGGCCGCTCTCGGGATCGAAAGAAGCTCCACCCCAGTTGGGACCACCGTTGGTCCCTGGGAACATCACGGTCAACTTGGCGCCGATGGGTCGAAAGAGAGGGCCTTCTATGACCGCCTCCTGGAGCATCTCCAGACATTCCTTGCGCGACTCGGGAGTCACATTCGTGATCTCGTCTCGGGTCATGGACTGGCGAGCGAAGGGCGGAGGCTTTACCGGATGAGGTTGGGTAGGAGAGGATTCCTCACCGGGGATAGCACTGGCTGGTACCGTCCGCTCTTCGACCGGAAACAAGGGTTTTCCGGTCAGCCGGTCCAAGACGAATACGAAACCGGTCTTCGTGATCTGGGCTACCGCGGGGACGTCCCGCCCGTCCCTTCGGACCTTGACCAGCACGGGTTGAGCCGGCAAATCCCAATCCCAGAGGTCGTGGTGAATGGTCTGAAAGTGCCAGACCCGGCTCCCGGTTCGGCAGTCGAGCGCGACCACGGAGTCACTAAACAGGTTGGCTCCCTTGCGATCGCCACCATAGAAATCGGTGGCAGGCGAAGTCAGCGGGACGAACACCATGTCGTTCTCCTGGTCGACGCTCATGGCGGACCAGGCATTCACGCCGCCCCGGTCCTTCCAAGATTCGCCTTCCCAGGTGTCGTTCCCAAACTCGCCCGGCCGCGGTACCGTGTGAAAGCGCCAGACCTGCCGGCCGCTGCGGGCATCGAAAGCCCGGATGTCTCCACTTGGGCCCTGGGGCTCTCCGTCACTGACCCAGCCACCTACGACGACTCTGTCACCGCAGACCGCGACTGGGGAGGTGAGTCCATAGCTCAGATGGGGAAACTTTTCGGTGACTCCCTTCTTGAGATCCAGCTTCCCCTGTTTTGCAAATGCTGGATCCCGCTTGCCCGTCTTGGCATCAATCGAGAAGAGGTGGCCTTCCTGGGTACCCAGAAAGATTCGACTCTCTCTTCCCTCCTGCCAGTAGGCCACTCCGCGGTTGATAAAGAGGCCTAATCGGATATGCTTATCGAAGCCGGAGTCGAAGGCCCACAACTGCTTGCCCGTTTCTGGCTCCAGAGCGATCAAACGGTGAAATGGGGTAGAGACGTACATCACATGGTCGACGACCAGTGGAGTGCCCTCGAAGGCCGACTTAGGTGGATACTGGGTTCCGTCGCTAAAGTCCCCAGTATCGAAGGTCCAGGTCGGTTTGAGCTGTGAGACGTTTTCTCGGTTGATCTGCTTCAGCGCCGAATACTTCGTCCCCCCTGCATCGCCACCGTAGTACCTCCACTCCTGTGCCTGGATAGAGAGAGTGTTGGTAAACGTCAAGGTGAGCAGGGCCAGAAAGGCAGGTCTCAGGAGAAAGGAAAAAATTAGCCCCACCTAACCGTGATAGCAGGTCGTCTGCCGTCTGTCAATCAAATCGCGGACTAGGAGAGTTTGTCTAAAGTTCTTCGCTAAATTTGAGTCAAGCTTTGGGCGTTTAGAAATAGAATCTGACTGAACAGTGACCTGTAGGATGGGCACTCTTGCCCGTTAATATCCTCAACGGGCAGGAGTGCCCGTTCTACGATAGACACACTGCTTGTTGGTCTGAGGCCATGCCTCACTAACCTGAAACTTGATTGGACTGTTCCTTAGCCACAAGGGTGTAACCTATTGACTCGTAATTTGTTAGGTCATGGAATCCTGGAGCGAGAGCGAGGGGTTGGGGTGCAGCAAGATGCGCTGACAAAGGGCTCGAAGCTTGGCGAAGCAGGGGAGTCAAGACGATTCGTGGTGCTCCCCAACCTCTCGCTTGCGCTTCAGGCTTCCATGAATCGGAAATGCCTGTCCTGGGGGCACCAGTTTCTTTCATGTACGATCCGGCGCAGCCGTGGCAGGGCTAAGCTGAAACTTGAAGAAGGGCCGCAGGTCGCTGGTCACTTAGGAAGAGCATCTGTAGATGTAAGAGCGAATCACAGCCGCGCTTGGGGCCGAATGTCAGCAAGATCCCATCCGGTTCCGCGGAGTAAGCGGGACTGAGGTCTTCAGCTGAATGATCCAACCTGGCAGGTGCCTCGACTGAAGTTTCTTTCTCGAATGGGGCCAAGTCCTCTGGGGAGGGAAACTAACCCCGAAACTTTAGTGGAGAGGAAGTCATGCAGGAGCAGACGTTTGACAGAGCCATGACTGCGAAGGAGCGGTACCGGCATACCGATGCCGGAAACAACGGACCCGACAGATGGTGACGCGACGACCCTCTTCTTACGGACTCTCTAGCTGTCCCGATCGGTGATCGGGGCCCGCTCCCTCACGGTCACGGCTCTGTAATCACGCCGAAGCAACAGCGAGACGAGATCTTAGCCCTTCTAATTTCCAAGGGCTCTTACCACACTCTCTATTCTAGATCGTTCGAAGTTTCCCTCTCGACAGGACCAGTGTTTGGGCGGGACTAACAGGGGCAGAGCTGACAAGATTTCAGGGCACGGGCACCGGTAAAGGCGAAGGCAAGGGAAGAAGGGAACCCGTTGGGGAGTTCCTTCAGAGCAGAATCGGGGAAATCACTTCCCCATGGACGTCGGTGAGGCTCACATCGCGTCCGCCGAAGCGGTAGATCAGTCGCTTGTGATCCAGGCCCAGAAGGTGAAGAATGGTGGCGTGTAGATCGTGCACCGTGGTGACGTTCTCGACCGCGTGCTTTCCAATCTCATCGGTCGTGCCATATAGGGTTCCACCCTTGATCCCGCCACCGGCCATCCAGATGGTGAAGGCCGTTTCCAGGTGATCGCGCCCATCGCCGTCAACGGTACCCGTGTCGGGAGTTCGGCCGAACTCGGTTCCCCAGATCAGCAGCGTCTCGTCGAGGAGCCCACGAGACTTGAGATCCTTTATCAGCGCCGCGACCGCCTGATCGGTTACCCTGGCGTTGGCCTCGTGACCCCTTTTCAGTTCGGTATGCTGATCCCAGGTCCCGTTATTCTGACCAAAGAGCACGGGACAGGTAATCTCCACGAATCGGACCCCAGACTCTAGCAGACGGCGAGCACGAAGACACTGGAGACTATACATCCGCTGGTTTTCGTCCGATGTCTCCAGGCCGTAGAGACGTTTAGTTGCCTTGCTCTCCTTGTCCAGGTCCAGGACATCGGGTACCAAAGACTGCATCCGATAGGCCATCTCGTAGTTGCGGATCGCCGAGTCAACCGCATCATTTCGTCCCGTAGAGGCGAGAAATTCCTGATCCTGGTCCAATAGGGCTTCCAGTTTCGCCCGTTGAATCCGCTCTGGGTCGGCCGCCTCAATATTCTCGATCGGGTTTCCATCGGCCTTCATGGGAAGGGCCTGGTGCGTCGCGGGTAAGAAACCGTTGGAGAAGTTTTCGAGGCCTCCTGGGATGCTGGCCCCGGTGTGCAGGAGCACGTAGCCAGGAAGGTTCCGATTTTCACTACCCAAAGCGTAGGTAATCCAGGAGCCGAGACTCGGATAACCTCCTACATTTCGTCCGGTATGGAACAGGATATTTCCTCTGGGATGGAGCGGAAATTCGGAGACCATGGATCGGATCACCGCCAGATCATCCACGCAGGTGGCGATGTGCGGCAGCAGCTCACTGACCGTGATTCCCGACTTTCCATACTTCTGGAATGACCAGGGACTCCGGGTAAAGGTCCGGATGCCGTCACCCGAGGGCTGACCATGGAGCTCTGCCAACTTAGGCTTGGGATCGAAGGTGTCCATATGCGACACGCCGCCAGGCATGAAGCAGAGGATGACGTTCTTGACCTTCGGTGGAAAGTGGGGTTTTAGCGGCCCGGATAGACCTGCGTAGGCCGGATCCGCCATCAGTGCCGACAGGGCCGTGAGGCCGAAGCCGTTCGCTGTCTGTCGTAACAGCTCTCGCCGGGTAACCGGAGCACCAACGCAGCCGGGACAACTATTCTCTTCGGTCCCATGGCGGCGATGGCGATAGGGTTTACTCTTCTGTCTCATCGTAGGTAGATAAATTCCTTGAGGTTAAAAATGCAGTGAGCGATATCCTGCCAAACGATGTTGCTCTGGAGGATACGCTTTCTCGGAATCTGGCGCAAGCTCGCCAGCTCCCCTGCCAGGGACACAAACCGTTCTTGTTCATGGACTTTGGCCGGTCGGCCCAAGGCGCTTCGAAACATCGTGTCTATCCGGGATTCCACTGTAGTTTCACCAGCACCGAGGAGCTGATCCGCCCAACGTGCAGCCTGTTCGGTGACGAAGGGATCGTTCAGCAGCGCCAAGGCCTGAGAGGGAACGTTGGTAACGTCTCGTCGTCCCCGAACCACAGAGGGAATAGGAAAGTCGAACAACTCCAGGAATCGAGCTCCCTCCATTCGAGTAACCTTGAGATAGAGGCTGCGCCTACCGTTGCCATCCAACGGCCCCGAGAGGAGCTTGCGGTAGTCCTTCGCCGCCCGCCGGAAGGGATGGATACTGGGTCCGTAGAGGTCGAGGTTGATCTGGCCCGAGGTGGATAGGATCGAGTCGCGGATCGTCTCCGCGGCCAAGCGGCGTACCGGGTAGTGTTGAAGCAGGCGATTCTGGGGATCTATCTGTGCCGCCTTGAACGATGTCTGGCTCGACTGCTGGAAGCTCTGGGTAAGGACCAGAGCCCGGATCAGTTTCTTGATCGACCAGCCCTCCCGCACGAATTCAAGTGCCAACGAATCGAGCAGGCGAGGGTGGGATGGCGCCTCTCCAAAGCGCCCAAAATTGTCGACGGTAGCCACGATGCCGCGGCCGAATAGATGATGCCATACGCGGTTGACCAAGACTCGCGCCGTCAACGGATTATCCGGCGAGGCCACCTGCTCGGCCAGAGCGCGCCTTCCGCTGCCGGAAGAATCGAATCGCTCCTCTCCCCAATTTATCAACTTAAGGTAACGGCGGGGAGCTAGTTTTCCGGGACTCTTAGCACTACCTCGCAGCAGAACTGGAAAATCGTAGCCTGGGTCAACGTCGGCCATTGAGTTGATCACTTGTGGCCGAGCTAGACTCGCTTCGATCTCTCGATAGCGGCCCACTAACTCAGCCAACCGGGGACTCAGATCGCTCGAGTTGTCCAGAAGTCCTCTTTGAACCAGCCAATCGACCCACTTCAAATCGCCTTCGTCAGCGCGACCCTCGCTCCAGGCCACGACCGCTTCGCGGCAGACTTCCGCGTAGCGCAGTGCTACTGCTTCGGCATTCTCGGGAATCTCTCCCCGAAAGAGCCGCAAGACGTACGACAGGTCCTCACGGGGAGGCTCCTCTACGTCGTGCAGAACCGCACCGGTGATCCCAAAATAGGATCCGGGCGTCTGCAGCATTTCGGGTTTGAAATCCATCACCCGCCCGGGCCGATCCGGAAGACGAGGATTGTCGTGTTTGCTCACCAACTCCACATAGAAGGGTAGATCCTTCTCTTCCTGTTTGTTGGGGATCTTGACCCAGGAGAGCGAGTCGCTGTCGAGAACCTTGTAGTTCTCTCCCAGCATGCAGTTGTCGACGATACCCCGCCAGGAAGCCAGTTGGCCCCCAACCACTCGCAGGCTCACGAACTTCTTGTCCTTCGGTATGTAGGGAGAGCGGATGGCGCCATTGAGCCTGCTGGAGACTAGATGGCTGAACATCCCTGCTGGATAGACACCTCTCACCAAGGCGCCAGCCGTCGTCGACAGTGCGAAGTCACCGCCGACGGAGAGTCCTTCCAGCCCCAGGCCATCGCGATGCCAGTCAGATAGCGCGGCGGCAATGGGGGTGTAGTTCTGACGGTTGAAGGAGTCCCGGGAGCGGTGCTCGTTCTCGTAGCGAGCCGCTTCCCTCTTCCATGCCACAACCAACTCGTCTCGTCCAGATCCGGTTTCACAGGTGAGCGCGGCCCAGGGGAAAAGCGGGCTCTCCGGATCGAGACCTTCCGCTTGAAGTGCTTTCCACCAGCGCCGGAGCCGCTCCCGTTTGAGACCCGACCGCAGATCGGGCCCACCGGCGCTAATGAGGCGGACCTCCCGGGCGGCCAGAAGATAGGCAGGAATCTCGTCCACCTGGACACTCCACTGCTTGGCCAACTCCTGCTGGATCATGGGCTTCAACTGCTTCAGGGACGCCATCAGATTGCGATGCATCTTGCCCGTGTCCAACGTCCGAGTGACCTGCCTCGAACTGGTCAGAATTCCGTACAAGGCGTAGTAGTCTTCGGTGGGAATGGGATCGAGTTTGTGATCGTGACAGCGAGCGCAGGCTACCGTCAGGCCCTGAAAGCCACGGGTTAAAGTATCGATCTGGTTGTCCACGACGTCGGTCCGGATCTCCCGGAACTTGACGCAGTCGTCGTGCCCCATCTCCCCGAACCGAAAAAAGGCGGCGCCGATGAGCGATTCGTTGATTCCCTCTTGCTGGTTGACCCGAGGACTCGGCAGCAGATCTCCGGCAATATGTTCCCGAATGAATCGATCGAAGGGTAGGTCCTGGTTGAACGCCCGGATCAGATAGTCACGATAGCGCCATGCTCCAAGCACCTCGTAGTTCCATTCGTAGCCGTAGGTTTCCCCAAAGCGCACCACATCCATCCAATGACGCGCCCAATGTTCGCCAAACTGACTCGAGGAAAGCAGGCGATCGACAAATGCTTCATAGGCGGCCGTGGAGGGATCCGCTTCGAGCTCATCGATGTCTCCCGGATCCGGTGGAAGTCCAGTCAGGGAGAAGCTGAGTCTACGGGCAAGCGTGCGTGGATCTGCCATGCTGGCTGGCTCCAGCCCGGCCTCCTTGAGCTTGGATAGGACGAATCGATCGACGACATTCCCGGACCAATCCGGACGCTCGACAGAGGGCGCCGTGCTGTCGCGCATCGGCTGGTAAGCCCAATGCTCTTTTAAGATGCGCTCGTAGAAGCCCGCTTCTTCTTCCTCAACCGCCGGAGTGACGTCTGGCCAGGGAGCTCCCATCAGGATCCAACGCTCCAGATCTGCGACTTGCGACTCGGGCAGCTTGCTCCCAAGCGGCATCTTGAGTTCCTGATGAAGAACCGCGCGAAATAGCAGACTTTCCCGTGGCCTTCCCGGGACCAGAGAGGGGCCTCTCGTGCCCCCGGCGATCATATCAGCTCTGGAGTCTAGACGTAGTGAGGAGAGCTGTTCCTTGGCTCCATGGCAGGAGTAGCACTTGTCGGCCAGAAGGGGACGAATCTGCTTCTCGAAGAACTCGAGCGCTTCCGGAGAGACTGCTTCCTTGGTCGCACCGGATCCTGCCGCGGACAATGGGACTAGCGCCAGAATCATAAGCGTGGCGAAGAGGTAAACAGCCATTGCCTTTCGGTTCATCCTGCCATCACCCCCCGACGTCCTTGGAAAGGATCTGGTATCTGAGCGTCACGCCCTGAACCACGGAAACCAGAAGAGGTTATCATTTCGTTGCTGCAGGCGGCGATTGCGGATCCAATCCTACCATTCCCTCACTTCGGAAGCCGAAGACCTTGGCATTGTAGAGCTGGAAGCGAAGCCTTACCGTTTTTCCAGCCAGCGCGGACAGCGCAGGGTTCCCTTCCCACTGAACCGGAACCCAGAGATGATCCCCCACGATATCTCGTGAACGGAGCGGCGGTCGCTCCGCCTCACCCTCAACCAACAACTCAAGCCGTACTGAGCCAGAGCGACCTCCGGTTCTCAGGTTCAGCTCTAAGTCCTTTCCCTCGTAGACAAAGCGATGAGTCGTAAACTCACCCTGCTTATCTGCCTTGATGCCGGACAGACGACCATCCTGCCAACTAGCCCAGCCGATGCCCCGAGGCCATTTCTGATGGGTTTCGAACTTCACGCGCCACCATTCGTTGTGCGACCAGCTCGAACCGACCATGGGAACTGCAACCCGTCCGTCGGGAAGTTTTACCAGCGAAGGTACGGCGTATATCGAGCCACCATTCCAATCCCCGGGCCCGCCCAATTCCAACACCGGATCTCGACTGATACAGTTCCAGGCGATCCCATCGACGCTACTAGCCAGCCGGATATCGACCAGACTGGTGTCCCGGTGGTAGACGGATGTCAACATCAGATGAGCCTTTTCAGCTCCTGGATAGGAGAATGTAGGTATTGCTGTAGAAATCGTCCGAGGGAGCGTCAAGAGGCCCCGGAGTAAGGACTAGTGTGGGGTGCGGCCAGCGCCTGAAATCGGCCGTCTCGGCTCGGGCGATGCTGCGTCGGCGCGGGTAGTTCTGGCGGGTGAGGAGCACATACTTCTCGAGCGTCTTGTCGAAATAGATACTGGGGCCGCCATCATTGTTGTAGTAAGAGTCCCACAAGGGCTCGGGGAGCCTCTTCCAAGTGATCCCATCAGGCGAGACTGCCGCACCCAGAATCCCGCCCATTCTCTTGGCCTCGGGTCGATAGGTGCGGATGTTAGTGAGTCCAGCAACCTTGTAACGCTCCTCTCTAGGAGCGCCGGAATCCAGGAAAACATGGCCTGTGATTCCGTCGAGTTCACTCAGGGAGATGATGTTGTTGTCTCGGCTTCCTTCGAACTCCACGATCCCCAGCGAGGGCCTCTCCCAGTTGAAGCCGTCTGAGGACTCGGCATAGCAGACTCCGCTTCCCCCACCTTCTGATCCCAGTTTCAAGCGACCGTCGGGCGCTACCACGGCCCGGTCCCGCACGGTCCAGGAGCAGCCGTACCAAAGGCGATAGCGATAGCCTTCCTGGATCACTGATAAGGGACCAGTGCCGGCCTTCTCCCAGGGACGCTCCGACTGCAGCCAGGGTCCCAGCAGCTTTCCCTTCTCAATCTCGATCTTCACCCCGGTAGGGGTGTTGATCCGTTTCGGAGAATGATCGCCCTTCTCCACCTGCATCGTCACTTTGTAGTAATCGTTGACCTTCTTGATCAGAATCTGGTCCTTCTCGCTGACGTGGTCAAGATTCACCGGAAAGATGGCGTTGCCGGCATCCACTTTGGACCAGTTCGTGAAGAGGTGGGTCACGACCTGGGATGAGCCGGCCCTGGTTAGCGGATTCAACATGAAGAGGGCCAGTCCCAAGAGGACTGTGGCTCTCCCAGTCCAGTTCCGGCTGGGCGTACTGTCGCCCTTTGGCCTCTGGCTGCCTAGGTTGGGAAGACGATCCAGACGAAGGGTAGTCCGCAGCAGCGTTTGCAACATGTTGTCACCTACAGGATTATATGAAGTTTCACTTATCTGAGCCTATGATGCCCCATCTGTCAACCAGCCTCGGCCTTCCTGCCTTGACCCAAGGCGCGTTGACAGCTGTCAGTCCCTTGGATAACCTCGCAAGAATCACCTAGACCCAGCGAAAGGACGGTCCCGTGCACAGCTTCTCGTTTGAGCGTCACCTTCTTGTTCCCTGGCTTCTCGGCACGTTTTCAGTATTGAGTGTCGAGGCCGCCGGGGCACAGCTGGCGATGGGTTTTCGGGTGGGGGAGGTGAGACAGGATTCGGCCGTCATCTGGACACGAATCACGAAAAGCAGCGAACGCAATTGGAAGGGCTATCGCGAACCCACCAAGCGCCAGCCATACATAGACGAGTATGTCCCCTCGACAATTAAGGTATGGGATCGTCTGGGTGAAGTCGCCGGCGCTCCAGGTCAGGTCCGGGTCAGGTATACGCCATCAACAGGAGGGGTAGCGACCTGCAGCGACTGGGTCACGGCCCTGGCCGAGAACGATTACGTGCACCAGTTTCGACTCGACGGACTGCAATCGGAAACCAAGTATTCAGTGTACGGAGAAGCTCGGGTTTCGGGAAATGGACCGGTATCCGCCACGACCACTGGAAGCTTCAGGACACCGGCTGCGCTCCATCAATGGCAGGACGTGAGTTTTACCGTCGTAACAGGACAATCCTACTGGGATCTGGACCACGAGGACGGCTATCACATCTACCCAGCCATGCAGCGTCTCAGGCCCCACTTCATCGTTCTCACCGGCGACACCGTCTATCTCGACAGCGAGGCTCCTCGAGCTCGCACTGCTGCCCTGGCTCGCTACCACTGGCATCGCATGTATTCCCTGCCCCGCCACATCGAATTTCACCGCTACGTACCCGGCTACTGGGAGGTGGACGATCATGATTCCTGGGCCAATGATGGCTGGCCGGGCATCCATGCTCCCTGGATGAACCCACTTACCTTTGAAGAGGGACTCAGCATCTATCGCGAGCAGGTGCCGATGGGTAAGCAGACCTATCGGACGGTTCGCTGGGGTAAGGGTCTGCAGATCTGGATGGTCGAGGGCCGACTCTATCGTTCCCCCAACACCATGGATGATGGACCCGAGAAAACGATCTGGGGGAAAGAGCAACTGGCATGGCTGAAGCGTACCATCCTCGAGAGCGATGCCAACTTCCGTGTATTGATCAGTCCCACACCGATCGTAGGTCCTTACCGGGGCAAGGGCAAGAACGACAATCACTCCAACCGGGCCTGCGCCTTTGAGGGTAACCACTTCCGGCAGTGGACGAAGGATCAGCAACTCGAGAACTTCTACACGGTTTGTGGGGATCGGCATTGGCAATACATGTCGATTGATCCGACTTCAGGGCTCCGGGAATTCTCCTGTGGTCCAGCCAGCGACATCCACGCCGGTGGCAATCCGGACCAACCCGAATGGCAGGAGTTCCTCCGGGTGAAGGGTGGCTTCCTGTCGATAAACGTTTTCAAAAAAGACGCCGCTCCCACCATCGCCTTTCGCCACCATGACGTCCACGGCAAGGTAGTCCATGAATGGGGACCCTAACATGACTCCCACAACCGCCTCAATCGTGGATGCCTACACGCTGGTCGGCAGCGTAACCTTGCGTCCGGAATCGCTGGGATTTGAACCGCTCTTTGAGGGCATGCGGAAACGAGGAATCTCCCGATCTGCGGTAATCAGCTTGCGTGCTCTTCACGCCGATGCACGAAAGGGGAACGCTGATCTGTTCCGGGTTGCGCGCCAGGATCCCAGGATCATCCCTGTCGGAGTCCTGGGACCTCAGGCGAGCACGCTCGAGACCGAAGATCTGCTGGAGGAATGCCTGCGGAACGGAGCCTCAGCTCTGACCTTTCCCGTCACCGAAGGCTCATTGCTTTCTTCTCTCTCCTTTCGCAAGAAAATCGAGAAGGCCGCCGCAACCGGCCTCCCGCTGATAGCTTGTGGCGTGATTCATAGTGGGATTCCGTCGACCCTGGCGGCCCTTACCAGAGACCTGCATTGTCCCTTGCTTCTGGCCGGAACCTCCTATCTCCTGTTCGACGAGTTGCTGGCTGTCCTGGAAGAGCATCACCACGTCTACGCCGATTGCTCCTGGGTGCCTACACCCGGCGCCATTGAGCTACTGCTGCGCTACGCCGGAAAAGAACGCATTCTGTTCAGCAGCGGCTCCACACTGCGTCCTATCCAGCCCGCCCTCAATACGGTCTTGGATGCAGAAATCGAGGAGCAGGACAAACGCCGGATCCTGGGGAGCAATGCCCTTCGCTTCTTCGGCCGGCCGCAGGAGGCGGATCAGCTGCAGACCGCAGCGACTTCGCTGCCGGAGTTGAGGATACCCTCTACGCCGGCGATCGACGTCCATACTCACCTGGGGACCATACCCGGTATCTCCGCAACGATCCGGGATCTGAAGGCTATCGAACACTTTTCCAGTCGATTCAAAATGGAGTATTCGATCTGCTCATCCTACGTGGCCTATCACGAGGACCTGGATGCCGGGAATCAGGAAATGCTCGACGCAATCGACGGACGTGCTCGGCTGCTGGGCAGTCCAGTGATCAGTCCCACCCATCTGGATGCATCGATTTGCTGGCTCGACCGCTGTTCCCGGGATCCGAAGCTTCCTCATGCCACGCTGACCATGGAGACAGTTCGAGAAGAAACGGGAGACGAGTCCTATCTGCGACTGTTCGAAGCCGCGGCTAAAAGGCATGTCCCGATCTTTCTCAATGGTCCATCATGGGACGAGCGGCGGCTGCTGCGCTGGCCGCGGGGTCCGGGTTATGCCCCCTTCCTGCGATCCGCCACCAACGCCGACCTGCAGATGTTTCTTGAAATCGGACGTCGCCATCCAGACCTTCCCATTATCCTCGGTCACGGACTGGGAAAGGAGGGCATCGAGCTGGCCAGGCAAAGGCCTAACTTCTATCTGGAGTTGTCGGGAACGTATCCCGACCGGGGAGATGTACGCCGGGCCATCGACGCCGTCGGAAAGGAGCAGGTCGTCTTTGGAACCGATCTAGACCTGATCGTTCCTGCCTTTGCCCTGGGAATCTACTATGAGGCAGATCTTTCGGCCGAAGAAGACAGACTGATAATGGCAGAGAATGCCCGCAGGATCCTGGATCTTCCTGGGACCGTCTGATGCGCCGCGGCCTGAGGTAGAATCCAACCCGAAACTTCGACGAGACGGGACTCCGGCTGGTAGTAGAGTCTAACAGTCGAGCTACAGGGAGATTGTGTCGAAACCTGGCTTCGGATGCCAACTCTTTCTCGAGTGATCCAGCTCGCAGCAGTCGCCTGTCTGGACATCTCGGCGTTCTCGGAGGCTGCTTCAGCAGGCTGGCGCAAAGCGTAATAGACCGGTCCTTTAGAGGGTGTCGAAAAAGTCCGTTTTAGAGTCCGGACAGAGCCCTGCTGGTCAATAGAACAGCGCTGAGTCAGAAAGGCTTCTCTGTAGGTTTTCCAGCGTCCTAGAGATCGAGGTCAATCCTGAGTGGTCGAACCAGGTCAAGGTGAAGCCGAACACGTAGGCTGCCTTTAACAGCCTCCTTGGAAGGGCCTATCACAGAAGTGGCAGCTAGACCTGCTCCGTTAGCGTCGCGGATTCTGATGTGGACTTTTGCGACACCCTCTTTAGGGCCGAGTATCGGGGTGAGGTGAAACTTGAGCCCGCTTCAGCGGGCTTCTCGATTGAGGGTTTCAGCCAAAGTTCGGTCCGATGGTCCGTGTCACCTCTGATGAGGACCCCAGGGAATCTTGGGTGCCGTTGAGAACTGAATCGAGCCTTGGTAGTGGAGATCGGAACGGATCCTGGCTAAAGCCTTTTCTCAAGAAGCCTGCTGAAGCAGGCTCTGCCTCTCACGTCACCCAAATACCCGGCCCGGAAGGACCGGTCTATTACGCTTCGCGCCAGCCCGCGAAAGCGGACTCCTAGATAGGGTTAACTGTAGTAAACCCCTCTGTGCAGGCGATGTACCCAGAAACAGGAAAAAGTTTCCTTCTCGAACGGGACGGCACCGCTGGGGGCCACTAACCTGAAACTCCGGAAATCCTAAGGTACAAGATACAAAATACAAACAAGCTCCAAATCACAAGCATCAAGTTCCAAACGATCGCCCACCATCAACCCTCGGCGATGCGACAGAGCCGAGAACGACTTGACCCGTTAGCGACATGAGGCCAAGTTCCGAGGAGAGAGCTGGACAACACCACGATATCGCCTATGCTCGATCTAAGTTTCTTTCTCGAATGGGGCCAGAGCCCACTGGGGGTGGGACTAAGCTGAAACTCGACAAACCATTCCAGGATCCCACTCGGATCCACTTGGTCGTCAAGCAAGGTGATAGATCCTTTGGACGTTGCCACCCATGATCAGCTGTAGATCCTCGGGAGACAGATACGGACATCGTCGCTGCAGATAGTAGCGACGGCGGGAGTACTCTTCAGCGGTATCCGCCTTCTTCTTGATGAACTCCGTGCCCCACGCCAACTTCGAGGCTCCAAAGGTCTCGTAGAACCTTCTGATCACCTGGTCGTTGGGGCCGTAGTTCTGCGTGGTCCTGGGCAAGACATCCATTACGACATCGAAGTCCTTCACCAGCTGCACAGCCGACTCCGGAATCACCACCGAACCGTCCTCCTGCAGACAGCGAAAGGGCGAGATTCCATGAACGATAACCAGCCTCAGGTCGGGGAACCGGTCCATCAGCTTCAGGAGAATGGGCCAGAGCGTCTCGAAATTAGAGGAATAGGAGATGGACGAGTAGCTGCGCCCATAGCTCACGAAGGAGACCGGAATCCTGAGCTCCTGGACCAGTTTCCAGAGAGACTCGTACTTGGGCGCGTTCAGATTGTCATGAGGGTCGGACCCCGGGGGAGGATCGTAGTAGAGTCCCTTGAATCCCCATTCCCCGACGTACATCTGCAGATTATCCAGCTCCTGGGTGGTGTGGGCGTTTGGCTCATCCAATTTGCAGACAGCCAGGAATCTATCCGGATACTCGCGGACCACCCTTGCATGGTACTTATTCGCCCAGGGACGCAGGCTGTGCAGAAGCGCCATGTTGACGCCGGTTGCCTGCAGGACTCTCAGCATTCGCAGGTGTGACAGGCCGAGTCTTGTGTTTGGATCATAGCCCTCTACGAAATCAACGGGCTCGAGTCCACCCACATGAGCATGGTTGTCGATCAGCAGCGGTTTCGAGGCGTGTCCCCCGGCGAGCGTCCGGATGGCTGACAGGCCAGCTGCTAGCCCAATGGTGGCCTGCAGAAAGCGGCGACGAGGCCTTGGCTGGGCGGAAAAGTGGGTCCTGGAGGCCTCGTCACTCAATCGTCTGCGCCTGCCCGGTTTCCGCAGCCTTGTAGAGGGCGTGGATCGTCTTCAGGACGGCCAGACTCTCTTCTGACGTGATCTGGGGCTCTCCGACACCCCGAGCACAGTCCACGGCTGCTTGGATCGCTCCAAGATAAAGGTCGTCTCCCCGAGTGTAGGCGAAAGTCTGGATCCCTTCCGGGGCTCCCTCGACCGTGCTTTGCCACTCGAGAGGCTTCTGAGAAGTCAGGTCAAAGCGCAGCCAGCCCTTCTCACCCCAGAGGGCCAGGTGGCTGTGGGATCCTTTATCCAGATAGTAGCCCGAGTGCATCGTCCCGACCATTCCCCCTTTGAAAAGCATGGCCAGGACCGCGGCGTCCTCTACGTCGATGGGTTGGCCGCCCACGTTGCGGGCAAAGCCGCTCACTTGCTGAACACGGTCCCCGGTAATGTAGTGCACCAGGTCCAACCAATGGATTCCCAGCCAGGTGAGATGTCCACCACCGGACTGAGCCTTCTTGACCGTCCACGACTTCTGATAGCTGGGGCGGGTCAACCGCGTCTGATCGGAGATCAGGAAAAAGTCGGCGCTGTAGAGCTTCCCCAGAGCTCCCGAACTGACCAGCTCTTTAGCTTTCTGGACCGGAGGGGCAAAACGATTGGCCATGGCGAGCATCAGGCACAGATTCTTCGAATCCGCCAGCTTCACCAGCTTCTCGAAGTCTTCCGCACGCGTGCAGGAGGGCTTCTCACACATGACGTGGGCACCCGACTCAAGTGCCGCCTGGATCCTCACGGGAGCCATGTGCGCCTCGATCGTCACCAACACCATGTCCGGCTTCTCGGTCGACAGCATCTCGGAATAGTCTTTATAGGTCTTGAACTCCGGAAAACGCCCTCTCAGCAGCTCCTCCGCCTGCGGGAAATGTTCTCCGGAGGGATCGGTCAGGACAACTTGCTTTACCCCCTTGGCGATCGCCAGGGACTTCATGTAGTAGCTCAGGTGAGGGCCACGATACTTGGTGATGATTCCGACTTTGACGTCCTCAGGCATGTTCCTTCTCCTTCTGGGGGCCGGCAGTCTCTCGTCCCGCAAACTGACGCGATGATGGTAGCAGGTCGCAAAGTCGAGCGTAAGGGGGCGTTCAAATGTTCGGGAGAACGGCCCTATGGTATAGTCGCGATCCAAGGTTCCCGCGGTCCTTGAATGCCACTGTCTCACTTTTGAGAATGCGAAATGCCCAAGATCCGAAGCACCCCCCCAGGTGGTCCTGTTGAGGGCCGGTCTCACGTCACATCGCCACGCTTTCTCTGCTCTTTTGCAGTCTGCTTATCCCTCTTTCTTGCTGGACCAGGCGCCAACGCCATCGTAGTGCTCAAGGTGGTTGAGACAGGCAGCGTAGTGCCCTTCCCTCACGTCAACGGCCGCCAGATTAGTCAGAGCTCCAGCGGTCTCTGGTTCCTGGCATTCCAAGGGTCTTCAGATCAGGGCAGCGTCCTCTTCATGGCCATATCCAAGACTCCCAACCCTAAGTTCGCCGGAGATTTCCATCCCGCCTTTACACTGGTCTCTGGCGACGACAGCTCGGTTCTCGCTTCAGGTGGTGGACCGGTTCGCCTCGCCAGCTTCGTCATCGACAGCCGCGATACGATGCATCTGCTCTGGGAAAGCAGCACGCCCCAGCGCATCTGGTACAGCCGCTGTGAGGTAGCCCAGGACGATGCCGCACAACGCATCCAGCGCCGTGGGAATTGGATGGGACCTGGTGGCAATCCAGAACCTGTGCAGCTGGGTGCCCCCGACCGGGATAGCTCCCTGGGCGATCTGGCTCTGATTCCATCAGGTGATCTTTGGATCGCCTACAGTGAGGCGGTCCAGGTGGAGGCAGGTTACCAGTATCCGATCGACATCAAGGGTGAAGATCAGCCCTTCGTACTGGGAAGACAGGAGGGCCATGAACTCTGGATCTCCAAAGTTGCTTCACGAGGTTTCGAGCGCA
>CAUZIZ010000103.1:0-19809 GCA_963579905.1 Acidobacteria bacterium UBA6911
CTTTTTCTTCACCTGAAATGCCTCCTTTCGGGCCTCTCTGAAGATTCTTTGTCGAACTCCAGAATACCCGTTAGGTCGGGCATTTCAGGCACGTGGTTTAATCCACTTCCATCTACTTGTTTTGGGACTAGGCAGCTAAGTACACTGGAACGTAAATACTGAAACGTTTGCGGAGGGGGCTTGCGAGGCGAGATCAAGGCAGGAGGAGGAAGACGATGCCTTGCCAGCTTCGACGCCGTCGCGCTCGCCACAAACGTTGCAGTATTTACGTTTGTACTTAGCTTCTGGTTGTACTTAAAAGGCTTCCAGATAAGTAGATACTCAAGGTGCCCTCCTCCACACACTTGCTTCTATTTGAACCTTAGCGAGTAGAGATCCGCATCCTTCATCGCGAATCGGAGTCTCACTGTCTTGCCTGCCAGGCTTCCCACATCACTGCCCCCTTTCCATGACACGATTCGGCTGATTTCATCTCCGATGATCTCGGGGCACTCCTTCAGAGAGAAACCCTCCACCGGCTGCCCCTTCTCATCCTGGATCTCCACCTTGAGCCCTCCGGCAGCAGACGTGGAATAGTTAATCTCCAGCTGATTCCCCTCAAACTTCAGAGGCTTCGTGACCAGCGTGCCTCCCTCATAAGGCGCATTCAGCGATGCAAATCCATCCAGACGCAGGGTCATCCGCTGGATGTGCCAGGACGGATCCGCGTAGTGTCGTACCACGTAGATGGACATTTCACCAGACCCTGTGGGGACGACTCCTTGGAGTGGATAGTTGGTCCGAGTCGTCCAGTTCACGGCACCTGGGCCGGGCCGTACGAACACTCCCATGAAAGTCCGATCATAGAGGGTCCCGCCTCGAGAGGTCATGAAGGCAGCATCCGAGGAATCCTTGATCCGCCAATAGGGGCCCCAGGGAATGGTTGGATCCGGAACGAGACCTAACTCCGTAGCGGCTTCCTCTTCTAGCACTCCTTCACCCTGCATGAATCGGGGCGGGAAGGCCACGTAGATGTGAGGGGCCCGGAAATAGGGGACCGTCTGGTGCTCATATAGATGCTCGGGTGGAACAATACCTCCGGTTGTGAACTCCATGGGGATTGGGTCGGTCCAGGACATGAGGTCTTTTGAGGTACTGCGGGCCACAGACCTTTTTCCGGTCCCATCGTTGGCCGTCATGTAACGGAAGTAGAGGAGGTATCTGTCCTCTGTCTCGGACCAGAAGATAGACTGGACGCCATCGAAACCATTGGGTAGGCTGGTGGTGAAGACCGGTTTCTCCTGTACTTTCCTGAACTTCACTCCATCCGCAGAATCGAAAAGATACATGTCAGTGTATGACTTTCCGTCCAGGAGATGCTCCTTCTTCCAGTCCTCCCGCTTCCGGGATTCGACCATAGTGGCCTTGAATCGCAAACTTCTCGGGACGCCAGGACGGTCATCCAGAAAGGGCACCAGAGATCCCTTCATGATCAGATTGTTCTCCAAGCTGCCCTGACGCTCTACCAGTCCCAGATTGGGCTTTTCCCAGTGGACACCATCCTGGCTCCAGGCGTAGCTGCTGTATTCGACAAATAGCTTCTCGCCTCCGACCATGTCTCGGGCCAGGTAGTAGAGATGGTAGGTTCCCCCGTCCTTGAAGACCTTGTGCCCGTAGTTGAACCGTCCCTCCCAAGGGCGGTCTACCTTAATGGCGACACCCCCAGATCGGGGCTCGTGAAGCAGAAGCCTCGCCCCTTCCAGGCGGTCAACCAGATACCGGTCGACGAACAGCTCTAACCTGGAGCCAATGTCCAGGGGTTCCTGGGACTCGCGCGGTGTCGCTGATAGAGCGGCCAGGGAGAGTAGAAGACTGAAAATAAGCAGCACCGTCCTCATCATTCATCCTCCTCGTAGCGGAAATTTATTGGGACTCAGGCTATATCGGTGAGCGGGATGGATCAATGGGTTCAGGTGCTAAACTGGCGTTCACTCGAGTGAACCTGCTAGCGCAAGGGGTGGAACTCCCCGCTTCGGCGTGAAACACTCTTGATGGAATCGGATCCGATCCGAAAGAAGGACCCAGATGCAAACTGATGATGCAGACTCCTTGGTGGTAAGAATCCACCGCGGACCCGTGCTCCACTGTTGGGACCACTTCGTCATCGGTCTCCGCGCTGAGGCGGGCGAGGAAACGACGCTTTCGCTCTACGCGATCGGCTACTCGCCCACGCTTGGAAGCGGCCACGTAGCTTTCCTCGATGTCGCCGATGGGCCGGTCCTGGCCTGGGAGGACGTCCCCGGTCTGGGCAGTCGGATGAAAGCGCGGTTCCAGGATATCGACCTTGCCGGGAGAACTGTCGAGGCAGCGGTCGAGTCAGCCCGCTTCGAACGACATCCGATGACTTCAGAGGGGTTCGGTTTCTCCGTCCGGTCGGCCGGTTCTACACTCGAAGCGAGGTGGACTAGCCCAGAGCCTGCCTTCTGGACCGAGGGACCGGCCCCGGCCTTCTGGGAGCGCGAGGACATCTGGGCCTGCTTCATCGACGCTCCTGAAGCCGAGATCCGGCTCAACGAGCGAATGCTCCCTGGCTCGGCCTTCGAAGACGATCGATGGCGACCCAAGCTGGGCCGTTCGCTGTCCAGCGCGCACGTCGCACTTTCGGAGGTGCGGGTGACACCGGCTTGAATCCATCTGGGCCGCTTGCCCGCCGGGATTACCATCCAGCTGAAAGGCGATGTCCTATCGACCTGAAAACGTGGAGCCTAAGCGGCGTTGATTGTTCTAGCCGCAGAGAAGACAATAGGTTGACCGTCTTCAAAAGGAGAAACGGGCATGTCCACAGCCATGGATAGACGAAGTTTTTTGGGCAACACGGCATTGGGGGCTGCGGCATCCAGCCTGACCGTCTCGGCCAAGACCAGAGCCAAGTCCCCTTCCGCCAACAGTCGGATGGTGGTCGGAATCATGGGTATGGCACGGGGCATGGACCTGGCCATGAGCCTCGGGAAGCAGCCCAACGTCCACGTGAAGTACGTGTGTGATGTGGACTCATTGCTCCTGGACAAGGTGGCCAAGAAGGTGGAGCAGGAACTGGGAAGGGCTCCCCAGAAGGTGACCGACTTCAGGAGAATCCTGGATGACTCATCGGTCGACGTGCTGGCCAATGCCGCGCCCAACCACTGGCATTGTTCGGCTACCCTCCTGACCTGTGCTGCAGGGAAACATGTATACGTGGAGAAACCCTGCAGCCACAATCCCCGCGAGGGAGAGCTCATGATACAGGCGGCCCGCAAGTACAATCGCGCCGTCCAGGTGGGGACCCAACGACGCAGCTCGCCCGGAACCCAGGAGGCAATCCAGCAGCTTCATGAAGGCGTGATTGGTCGAGTCTATATGGCCCGGGCCTGGTACAACGGCGGACGCGGGTCACAGGGTTGGGGGGAACAGGTGCCCGTACCGGCTCATCTGGATTACGATTTGTGGCAGGGACCCGCCCCCAGAGTTCTCTACAAGGACAACCTGATCCACTACAACTGGCACTGGTACTGGCATTGGGGCAATGGCGAGCCGGGAAACAACGGAGTCCATACCATGGATTTGTGCCGCTGGGGGCTGCAAGTCGACTATCCCACCCGGTGGCTTCCAGTGGAGGTCGTTACTGCTTCGAAGATGACCAGGAAACCCCTGACACCTACACGGCCTGCTTCGAATTCGAAGGAAATAGATCCATCAGCTGGGCTGGACTGAGCTGCAATCGCCACGGCACCGGTTTCATTACCTTTTATGGGGCAAAGGGCGCGCTGGATCTGGTGAGCAAGGGGTCCTACACGATCTATGACAAGGATGGCAAGGTGGTGAAGAAGGGTGCGGAAAGCACCTATGGCGACGACGAGCACGCCGAGAATTTTCTGGCAGCGATCCGCGACGACAAGCCTCTCCGTCTGAACATAGATATCGAGGAAGGCCACAAGAGTACTCTGCTATGTCAACTGGCCAACATTGCGTATAGGACCGGACGAAGTCTCGACTGCGATCCCAATAGTGGTCATATCAAGAGCGATCCGGAGGCCATGAAGTATTGGTCTCGCGACTATGCTGAGGGTTGGGAGCCCAAGGTTTAGGTTTTCCGGAGACACGGACTCCATCAGGCTCCAAGAGGATGATCCCAAATGACCGTTGCGACGATCTTCAACCTCGTTGCCCTTTTGATCACGCTTGCGACCGTTTTCGGGTACATCAATTACCGCTGGCTGCGACTCCCACACACCATCGGCCTCGTGATCATCGCCCTGGCGGTGTCGGTGACGATCTTGTTGACCGACGCGTCCTTCCCGGCGCTGGGATTAGGGGTCACGGTGCGTCAAACCCTCACCGACATCGACTTCTCGGACACCCTGATGAAGGGGCTCCTCAGCTTCCTGCTGTTCGCCGGGGCGTTGCACGTCGACCTCGACTCACTCCTTAGCCGGCGCTGGGCTATATCGCTGCTCGCGACCGTCGGCATCGTGATTTCCACATTGATTGTCGCTGGACTGATGTTCTACGGCTTCGGGATCCTGGGCTTCGACGTCCCGCTAATGTACTGCCTCGTGTTCGGCGCGCTGATCTCACCGACCGATCCGGTGGCCGTCATGGGCATCCTCAAAGAGGTGAAAGTGCCCGAGGCTCTGGAGGCAAAGATTGCGGGAGAGAGCCTCTTCAATGATGGTGTGGGGGTAGTGCTCTTCGCTGTTCTCGTTTCGGTGGCGGCCGGCGAGGGCGGGCACGGAGAAGTGAGCTTGGCTGGAGCAGTCCAGTTGTTGGCAGCGGAAGCGCTTGGTGGTATCGCGCTAGGGCTCGCAGCCGGCTACGGCGCGTATCGCGCGATGAAGGCAATCGACGAGCACAACCTCGAGGTGTTGATCACGTTGTCGCTGGTGATGGCGATTTATGCCCTGGCGTCCCAGGTACATGTGTCGGGGCCCCTCGGAGTGGTGGTCGCCGGGCTTTTCATCGGTAATCACGGGAAGAGATTTGGAATGAGTGCCGAGACCCGTTACCACATCGACACGTTTTGGTCATTGATCGATGAGGGACTCAACTCGCTCTTGTTCCTGGCCATCGGATTTGAGGTAATGGCGATCACAATCACCGGTCAAGTCGTGGGGGCCGCGGTCCTGGCGATTCCCGTGGTGTTGCTAGCGCGGTGGCTGAGCGTGAGCTGCCCAATCAAGTTGCTGGGGATCTGGCGGGAGTTTACGAAAGGTGCGATCCCGGTGCTGACGTGGGGCGGCTTGCGGGGTGGAATTTCGGTCGCCCTGGCCCTGTCTTTACCGGAGAGTCCCGTCAAACCGGTGCTGCTCGCGACGACCTATGGTGTCGTGATCTTCTCCATCATCGTCCAGGGGCTGACTGTGGGAAAGGTCGTGCGGGCTGTCGTTCGGTAACGCGAAACTCAGGCGACCAAACAGTGTCGTCAGTGTCGTTATAAGTTGTCGTACAGATCTGACGCTCTTCATAGTACTCTTCATTTCCTTTGGAACAATCCAAGCGGTCAACCCCTATCGCTCCAAGGGTCAGCCGAAGGTTGCCTACCTAGATCGAGCCGAAGCTATTTGCGCTGCGGGCGCCGTGCGCCATGGACCAAAGCCAAGATTAGAACGCTATCGTCCGATGCTTTGTACACTAGCCGATACGGTCTGACCAACAACTCACGAATGGTTTCGTCTCCAAACTCCGGGACGACCTGGCCTCTGTCAGCGGAACCGACTCGGCGGTCGGGATGTCCAACAGCCGGTCGAACACGATCATGTCCATCCCGGCCTCGAAGTCCCCTACCGGAAACCCTTCGGTGCGGAGATTGCAGAGCATGCCGGCCAGTCTGGGAGCTGCTTGGAATATAAACGAGTGGCCGTAGCGATAGCCGTCCCCATCGGGCGGCACGACGCGGTCCGCCGGCCTGCGGGTTACCTGGATGGTTCCGGTCTCTTGAGAAGGCTGTCTGCCCCCAGCCAGTGCCTCCCGATAGCTGGCGGTCCCGATCAGCTGCAACGCGCCTTCCGCACATGCCAGCGCAACTGCAGAAGATACTCACGGCAAGCAGCTTCGGACGAGAACCGCACCTCGAATTCACCGAGTGTCTTCGGGTAGTCTTCCATACCCCAAGACGCGACACCTTGAGATTACTTGAGTCAACTGAATACCTATAATTGCAAGAATGTCATTTCTCGACTGGGACACCCTCAAGAAGACCCGCCTCGTGCATCACCACCCACTCGTCCAGAAAGGTTTGATTCCAGGTATGGGTTAGGGGGTGATCCATCATCTCCTTGAAGATGGGCCAAAAGATGATGATGCCATCGGCTCCGTCCCGGAGCGCCTGATAGGCGGTATCTGCAGACCGAACGAGAGCGGCGGTGATGAAGGGGCGTTGCTCCCATCCTTGGAACATCTGGACACATTCCCGGATCAGCTTGGTGGGATCGCCTCCCATTTCTTTGACCGGCTCGCAGAACGGAAGAATGTGGGTTACACCGGCCTGGGCCACGATGGCGGCCTGATTCAAGGAGAAGACGGTGGTGCAGAAGGTGTCGACTGCTTCCTCACGGGCCGCCTGGAATGCAGCCAACCCGTTCACACTGCAGGGGATCTTCAGGATAATCTGGCTCGACATCTGAGTGAAGACCCGACCCACCCGCATCAGTTCTTCGGCTGAGTGGCCGTCGATTTCGACCACGACGGGCTTGTCAGTGATGTCGAGGTAGCGCTTTACCACCTCTGTTAGCTGACCGTACTTCTTGACCATCTGGTTGAGGACGACCGTGTTCGTCACCACTCCCGCTGTCCCCAGAGGCAGCCATTGCTTGAGGTCCTCTGGGTCTCCTGCCAACCAGATGTCAGGGCCCCGTCCGTTGCGTTTGTATTGGGCTACCCGTCCTGCGCCGTGCTCCATGTGCCTCTCCTCACTTGTAGTTCACAATACCGTGCTGAATTCGAGCGCCAACCGAATCGAGCTCCAAGACCCTATAGTGTGCAGCCGTCCCTTGGCGGGCCAGAGTCTGGAGCATCCAGCGTCCAATGTCTTCTTCGTTGTCCTCTACCAGAGCGACGACAGCCGAACCGGAACCGCTGATGAAGGTGGCCAGCAGCGACGAGCTCCAATCATCTTCTATGCCTTCCCAGTTCAGCAGGGCCGTCAATCCCGGAACCAGTCGGGCGCGGTACTCCTGGTGCAGACGATCCCGAGTGGCTTCCTTCAAGAGAGCTTTCTGGCCGGTTTGCAGTGCGTGAACTAGTAAGGCACAGCGCTGCAGGTTGAAGACTGCCTCCCCCAAGGAATAGCTGTCAGGGAGGATAGCGCGGGCCTTGGGTGTGGCTACCGTTGGCTCTGGGATAAGGACGACAAACTGGCAGGAGAGGGACTCTAGCAAGCGCAGGGCATCGACTTCGCCGTCGCTTACCCAGGAGAGGACCCATCCCCCCAGTAGGCTAGCTGTCAAGTTGTCGGGATGTCCTTCCAAGGGATAGGCAATCTCCAGGATCTGCTTATTACTGAGCCTGGTACCCGTGATCTCTTCGGCTATCTTGATGCCGGCAATGATGGCGGCTCCGCTGCTGCCCAACCCGCGTCTCAGGGGAATGGGGTTCTCGATTCCCAGGCGCAGGCCCGGAGGGTCAAAGTCGAGCGCTTTGAAGGTCGCGGAGATGGCCCGGTCCAAGATATTTTCTGAGAGAGAAAGCGTCCAATCGGAAGGCCACTCGATCCCTGGGGCTTGACTCGGCGAAACGTCCACGATCAGGTGCAGACCGAAGGCCAGAGAAAGCGTGTCGAATCCAGGACCCAGGTTGCTAGAGCTGGCAGGGACCTGGACTCTAAAGGGTTGCCATTCCATGAATCCCTATGAAGCGATTGACTCCGAAGGAGATCCCTCCTCCTCAGCCAGCATCTGGTTTAGCAGATCGCGCATCCAGGCCCGGTTCGGATCGAGACCTGTCCAGGCGAGGAACTGAAGTGCTCCCTGCTCGATGAACATCTCCATTCCGGAGATCGTCTGGGCGCCCTTTTGAGCCGCCATTTGCAGGAGCTGAGTCTGCTCCGGATGATAGATAAGATCGTAGACGAGATCGAACCGAAGCTGGTCTTGGGAAAGTGGCGAAGCTTCGGTAAGGGGATACTGCCCGACAGGAGTGGTATTGACGCACAGGTCTGCCGCCAGGGGTAGATCGGAAAAAAGGGCGTGGCTGCAGCCATAGTGACTGGCCAGGTGGCGCACCCTTTCCTGATTGCGGCCCACCACCACCACTCTAGCACCCTCATTCTTCAGGCCTGCGACCACGGTATGGGCTACTCCTCCGTTACCCAAGACCAGAGCCCGCTTTTGCTGCAGGGAGAGCTGCGAAGTGAGAGGGGCCAGGAAAGCGGGATAGTCGGTGTTGAGCCCCTTCCAACCAGATCCGCTGCGGCAAAGCGTATTGATCGAGGCGACCGGAGAATCGGCGGAATCAGCTAGCTCTGCCGCATCGGTCTTGAAGGGAAGCGTGACGCTGAAGCCAGCAAAGCGGAGACGACTGGATCGGACGTACTCAATCCAGGGTTCCAGCTCGTCCAGTTGAAAAGGCAAGTAGAGATTGTCCAGACGATGGTGCTGGAAGAGGCGATTATGGAGTTGCGGCGACCTGGAATGGGCGACTGGATTCCCGAGGATGCCGTAGATGACGGGGGTGCTCTCCCAACTATCGAGTCGATATAGATTCGTAGCCTGTTCCAAGCCGAACTGCCCGGGTGCTACCGTCTGCTCCGCGTCCTCACACACAAAGGTCCAGAAGTTCCCGAGAAAGGCCCCCAGGAAGCGAGACGGTTGTCCCAGTCCACCCATTCCCAAAACAGTGTAGGGTTTCTTATCGGGCAGGGATTCCATCCAGGACAACAGCTTGACCAGCTCTCGCGTGCTGGAGACTGTTGCGGCAATCTTGACGACGTCTCCTCCCCGGCTCTCCAACTTCTCGAAGAGACCGGGCAGATCGTCGGGCAGGCGATCGAAGCAGTGAACGGAGCGCACTACCCGAGTCGAGCTGGGTAGATCGGGGTCCTGATCCACGTCGTGTTCCAGGTCAACCCAGGCGAATCCGTTGTGGGCCGCAGCGCTCAGGAGCTGAAGTCGATCTCGTTCGGTTCCTTCGAACCTTCCTCCTTCACGAGGTGGTCGACAGGTGGCGAGAAATTCGGCCCGTGACTCTGTCGGAAGACTGGGCAGCGAAGGGGAGGACAGATAGTCCAGGCGAACCTCAATATAGTCGACCTGGTCGCGGTACTGCCCAATCTTGCGTTCAAGGGACGGAAGCGTGCTCTCGGCTAGAGGCAAACACAGCTTGTTCATGGGTCGATCCGAATCAGATTCTGATGCTCTTCAGGGATTAATGACCGCATTGGAGCCGTCACCGTGTTTCAACGGTGTCTCACCGTGATCCTGAAGTTTGGGGTATTTGATTCTCTCGTCTATCTGACTCCAGAACCTGCGAAAGTATTGGACCATCGAAACGACGGCCAGTACCACCACCACCCACAAGAGAACCTTGCCCACCGGATCTCGCAGCCAGGTTGTATAGCGAGTGCCCAGAATCAGGGCGCTGACACACAGCACTTGACTCGCCATTTTGTATTTGCCCAGCCGAGAAGCATCGATGGTCAGACCCTGAGTCGAGGCGATGCTGCGAAGCCCGGTCACGGCGAACTCGCGGCCAATGACGATGATGACCATCCAGGAGGGGGCCGCCTGCCACTCGACCAGGGAAACAAACGCCGCCGAGATCAAGAGTTTGTCTGCAATTGGGTCCAGGAGCTTACCAAGGGTGGTGACCTGGAATCGCTTACGTGCAAAGTAACCGTCGAAGTAATCCGTGATCGAAGCGGCCGCGAAGACGACGAAGCCCCAGAGCTCTCGCTCGGCAAACCGGCCCGTCAGGAGCACCACGAGCAACAGTGGGACAAGGAAGATCCGGGAGACCGTCAGTGCGTTCGGAAGATTCATGAATTTCGTCAATTTAACACACTTCGACCCGAGGTTGTACCAACTCTGCATTTCTCATCGCTGGTCCAAAACGGCGCCACATCGTCCGTCCTGGTTGCGTCCTGCTCGGACGGGTTTCTTGAGCTAGGGCGCGAACATGACTGCGGAGACTGGTTGCCACTACGATGTCTTGGTGCTAGCCTCCGCATGTGATCAAAGCCCTGATTTTAGCCGGTGGCTCCAGCAGTGGACTGCTACCGTTGACCATTAGCACGCCCAAGCCGCTTCTTCCTGTAGCGAACTTCCCGCTGCTCTTGTTCCAGATAGACCAGTTCAAGAAAGCCGGGGTCCGAGAGGTGATCCTCAGCCTGGCTCATCAACCCCGTAAAATCCGAGATTCCTTTGGCGATGGATCCGATCTGGGGATCCTTCTCCGCTACCACATCGAGAGTACGCCCTTTGGGACGGCAGGGGCCCTGAAGAAGACAGAGTACCTGATCGATGACACGGTAGTCGTGATCAATGGAGACATACTGACCGAACAGTCTCTCGAAGAGGTTCTGGTGCAACACAAGGCTTCCGGAGCACTTGTAACCTTGGGAGTCTGTCTCGTCGATAATCCGAGGCCCTATGGGGTGGTGGAGATGGACAGCGGTAACTGGGTAACCGGCTTCGTGGAACGTCCCCGGGGAAAGTCCCTGCGAGCGAACACGATCAATGCAGGCGTCTACGTCCTCGAGCCGGAGATTTTCCAGTGGATTCCCGGCGATGTTCCTTTTTCCTTCGAGCGCGATCTCTTCCCGCTTTTGCTGGAACGTCAGGTGCCCTTTTTTGCTTCTGTTTTCAAGTCCTATTGGCGTGAAATTACCCGTCCCGACAATTACTTCCAGACCAACATGGATTGTCTTCACGGAAGAATCGAAGTCCCCTCGTTTGCCGCCTTCCCCGATACTCGTCAAGAGCATCCGGACTCTCGAATACAAGTTGAGGGAGACTGTGTGATCGATCGGTCGTGTACCCTCAAGCCCGGCGCCCGAATTTCCCATTCGGTGATTGGCAGCAATTGTCGCATCGAAGAAGGCGCCCGAATCCGTAACTCGGTTCTGTGGCCTGGCTGTCGCATCCAAAAGGGAGCAGTGGTCACGGGAGGTATTCTGGGTCGGGGTGTCTCGATCGGGGAGGGAGCCACGGTTCGCCGCAACACCATTCTTGGGGACAAGTCCATTCTTTGCAGCCATAGCAAGGTTTGAAGCGTTCAGGTCGTGGCGGTGGTCTCCAGGCCGCCGTTCGTCGAGCCAAAGGCTCGAAGAAGGAATAAGATTTCGGCCTGGAGACCGAAGCCACGTCTGGCCGGCTTAGTCTCGCCTCACTACTCACTGCTCCATAAAAAGCCAACCTGAGTGAAACTTTTTGCACCCCCCGGCGTCTATGCCTACAAGTTTGAGAGAGAGAGCTGATGATGGGACGGGAATGAGAGGAAAACGAGCGTAAGAAAATGTGGATCCGCATTTCTCTGTTTTCGATTCCGCTTCTGTTTTGCTCGGTCACGATCCTTCGTTTTTCGACCGGGAGGGCGGAGGCCACCCTGCCACCAGAGCCAGATTCCGTAGTAGAAGTGAGCCTCGGCCCGCCATCGGAGCCCGACTACAACGTTTTCGAAGCAACCGCTTACTGCGACAGCGGAATTACACGTTCGGGCGTGTACGTCAAGCGGGGCATCGTCGCCGCAGATCCCTCGATTCTCCCGATTGGCTCTGTGATCGAAGTGGAAGCCGGAAGGTATAGTGGTGTCTATACCGTCCTGGACACAGGCTCTGCCGTCAAGGGCCAGATCATCGACATCTACGTGCCCAGTTACGATGAGGCGGTCGAGTTCGGCCGCCAGTGCGTCAAAATCCGTGTGTTGCGGCATGGCTGGCATTCCAATCCCTCCGACACTTTGTCCAACGGGATCGCCGGCTAGAGGCCTGCCAGCTATATAATCCCAGTCATGGAACCGGAGATCCTCCAGGCCAAGCTGGAGCGCCTTCCTGTCAATGCTGGCGTGTACCTCTTCAAGGACGCCGACCAAAAAATCATCTACATCGGCAAGGCGAAGAGCCTTAAACAGCGCGTCCGCTCCTACTTCCAGTCGTCTCGTGAAACAGATCACAAAACCGAGGTACTCAAGCAGCTTATCCGGGATCTGGAATATATCGTCACAGACAACGAGCTGGAGGCACTCATTCTCGAGAGCAGCTTGGTCAAGAGGCACAAACCGAAATTCAACATCAATCTGAAGGATGACAAGGCCTTTCTGTTGATCAAGCTGACCGTAAACGAGCCTTACCCAAGGGTTCTACTGACTCGTAGGGTCGTCAACGACGGAGCCCTCTATTTCGGGCCCTATCTGCCGGCCTCCTTGGCCCGCAACACCATCAAGATCATCAATCGCCACTTCATGCTGCGTACCTGTGATCTCAAGATCGATGGAGGCCTGGATCGACCCTGCCTGGAATACTACATAAAGCGGTGTCACGGTCCTTGCGTGAAGGGGCTCTGCACCGAGGACGGGTACGGTCAGGCAGTAAAGGATGTCGTTCTCTTGCTGGAAGGAAAGAACGAGGAGCTGATCCGGAGCCTGAAGCAGAAGATGCTGGAGGCTTCTGGCGAGCAGCACTATGAGGCCGCGGCCTTCTATCGCGACCGAATTCGCATGGTGGAGGACCTTAGCGAAGAGCAAAAGATGATTCTGGCCGGTAAGAACAGCGTGGATATTTTCGCCTATTATCGCGAGGGCTCCAGACTGGCTCTACAACTCTTCACGCTTCGCGACACCCGGATTGTGGGGAAACGCGAGTTCTATTGGGAAAACCTTCAGTTCTTTCAGCCTGCCACCTTCGTGCGCGACGCGATTCAACAGTACTACGTCAATGCCGGATTTGTTCCCGACGAAATCTACCTGCCCACCGAGGTTAAGGACCAGGAGCTGATTCGGCGCTGGCTCTGCTCCAAGACCGAATCACGAAGACGTAGGCAGGTGCGTATTCTCGTGCCCAAGAGGGGTCAGAAGCACAACCTCCTGCTGCTGGTGGAACGCAACGCCAAGATCGCCTTCGAAAGCCGCTTCAAGATTCTCCGGGCAGGAAAATGGAAGGTCCTCGAGGCTCTTCAGAGCGAGCTGAATCTGCAGAAGCCTCCGCGACGCATCGAAGGCTTTGATGTCTCCAATATTCAGGGATCCGAGACCGTCGCTTCGCTCGTAGTTTGCGAAGACGGCCAGATGCAGCGCAGTCAGTACCGCAAGTTCAGGATCAAGACGGTAGAGGGATCCGACGACTTCTCTTCGATCCACGAGGTCGTTCATCGCCGCTATCGAAGGATCCTGGATGAGGGCAGCTCGATGCCGGACCTGATTCTGATCGATGGCGGAAAAGGGCAACTTCACACCGCCTACCAGGCGCTTTCCCGCCTGGGGACAGAGGAGACTCCCCTCATCAGCCTGGCGAAGCGGGAAGAGGAAATCTTCATCATGGGGCAGGAAGACCCCTTGATTTTAGACAGGACCTCCCCCGTGCTTCACCTCGCCCAGGAAATCAGAGATGAAGCCCATCGTTTCGCCGTGACCTATCACCGCAAGCGCCGAACGATCCGAGACTTCGCGTCCGAACTGGATGGGATTCCGGGAATCGGCGACAAGAGAAAAAAGCGGCTGCTGCGAAACTTCGGAAGTGTCGACAGAATCCGTCAAGCCAGCGTCGAAGAGCTTACCCCGTTCGTGGGGAAAACGCTCGCAGACTTGATTAAGCGGAGTTTGCCTTAAGAATTCGTCTGAACGTCTGAACGTCTCCTGTCCTCCGAAGGTGCCGCCAACGGGTGAATTACCAGCGTTACGAAGCCAAGTCCGACAGAGCTGCGAACGACTTGAGCCGTTAGAAAAATGAGCCCAGGTTCCGAGGAGAGAGCCGGACAACTCTTCCCCACGCAGTGACGCACAAATCCCCAGAAGCCGGAAGTTTCTTTCTCGAATGGGGCCAGGGCTTCCTGGGGGTGGGACTGAGCTGAAGCTTCAACCACGAGGAAGCGAAGCAATCTTCGCCAGTTGACAGAGCCGTGACTGTCAGGGAGCGGGGCCCGATAGGGACCATACCCCCAGGCGCTTCGTTGAAGCACAGGATCCCACTCCCTCACGGTCATGGATCTGTCATCGCTGCTAGCGATGATCGAGGCAGAGGCAATCCGAATTTCGTTCTCGAATGGGGCAGCACCGCTGGGGAGCCACTGACCTGAAGCCAGGTCCCGAAGAGTAAGCGGGACTGGCGCTTTCACCGGAATGATCCAGCATGCCGGTGGCGAGACTGACATCGGAGGGACGTAGCTTTGGCCTCCAGGCCGCAGTAATTCGGTCGATCCTAGCTCGACTGACGGCGGCCTGGAGCCCACCGCTACGACGGGATCAAAGACCTCCCCAGAAGCGCCCTGGATTCAAGATGCCATTGGGATCAAACCTCTCCTTGATTCGGGTCATGATGTCCAACGGCTGAGTGGTCGGCCCCCAAACATCAATTGAGTCCTTCCCGCCCAAGAGGCCATGTTTGAAGACGGACCCGTACACCTGCTGGCTTTTCCATTCCTGGCGCAGTCTTTCAAACTCCCCCAGCGCCTCGGGCTCCTTGGTGAAGACGAAGAGTGTACCGTTTCGAAGATGGCCGCTGGCAGCCTCGTAGGGGACCCTCTGAGACAGTTGGACGTGAACTTGAGCCAGCAGACTCAGAGGACTACTGATCCTCAAGACCGTTACCCCGCTTCGCGGATGTAAGGCTTTCCGTAAGGCCTCCTCCTTAGCGATCCAGAATTGACTTTCCGATTCGGGATCCAGGAGACAGGCCTCGGGGTAGTGACTACGCAGGGTTTCGATCTTCCAAGCGGTCAAGGGGGCTGAATCCCAGGCCTGAGTGGCGATCCAAAACGGTGGCAGGGAAGGCGAGTAGTCCGAGGGCAGGAACGGACGCATCAAGTCGTCGTCGTTAGCGACCAGATCCAGAGCCGCCGGATCGATCTGATTGCGTATGTTTACCCCTGCCTCAAGCAACTCGCCGAAGTCGGAAAAAGCGAGGAGTGCCGTCTGTGACTGGGCTGGGCGGGGACGGACCTTAAAGGTCATCTGAGTGATCACTCCCAGGGAACCCATGGATCCGGTGTAGAGCTTGCAAAGATCGTAGCCCGCCACGTTCTTCACCACTTTCCCGCCGGCGTGGCTGACGATGCCTTCAGGGTGGAGCACTTCGATTCCAATGAGATAGTCTCGGATGTTGCCCAGGGAGCCCGCGTAGCGGCCGGCAAGACCGGTCGCAACCAGGCCTCCGATGGTCGACTCTTGATGATTGACTGGAAAAAAGGGAAGGAATTGACCCGCTCTTCCCAGGACTTCATTGAGTTGGGTTAGAGGACATCCCGCCTCAACCGTGACGGTCAGGTCTCCGGGGCTGTGCTCGAGCACCCGGTTCCACTTGCGTAGGGAAAGGATGTCTGTGACTCGTCGGGGACGGTTACCCAAAAAGCAGTGACTGCCTCCGCCCATAATCAGGACTGCGGCACATTTGCGGTGCTTTTCCTCGATCCAGCGGCGACAGCTCTCGACATCCTCGGGCTCGAAGATGGGAGGGAGCTCCGCACCAGGGTCGATCCATTCGTAGGCCTCGGGAATCGAAATCATGAGTTGCCCACACGGCGGGAAAGAATAGCGGCGATTCGGAAGTCTTGTCAAACCTGCGTCCAACCGGTGGTGGGCGTCGCCCGGTCCGATTGCGAAGAAGCCGCTCACGGGAGCATAATGTTTCTCAATGCGATAGTGGGTATGTGCAGCCCTTCTTGCCCTTGTAGCCAGCGTCAGCCTGCAAGGCGCGTCAGTGCCTCAGTTTGAGAGAGACGTTCTTCCTCTCTTGAATCGCCGCTGCTTTCAATGTCACGGCGCAGCGGTTCGTATGGGTAAGTTGGACCTTCGAACTCCGGCCTCGATGCTGAAGGGCGGCACTCAAGGACCGGCGCTGCGCCTAGGTTCGTCCCAGGACAGTCGGCTTGTCGAGCGGGTAGTGGATCAGAGTATGCCCATGGGGGAGGACAAGTTGAGCTCGTCGGAGATCGCCCTGCTTCGAGCCTGGATCGACGCCGGAGCCCCGAGCCCTGACTCGGAGGTTTCGGATTCGGCAGCACCCGAAGGATCCAATCATTGGGCTTTCAGGTCGCTGGATACGAAGGCGATCCCAGAGGTCGAGTTAGTTGATCAGGTCGGAACTTCCGTGGATGCTTTCGTGCTGAGGAAGTTGGAATCGGTGGGAATAGAGCCGGCGCCCCTGGTTGATAAGAGGGTTTTGGTTCGTCGCTTGTTTTTGTCTTTGATCGGTCTTCCCCCTAGGCGGGACGAGGTCAGCGCTTTCATGGGGGATACGGCTCCAGATGCAGTCGCAAGGTTAGTTGAGGGCCTCCTCAGCCGACCCCAGTATGGAGAGCGCTGGGCGCGGCAGTGGCTCGACGTGGCCCGATACGCGGAATCCAATGGCTACGAGCGCGACGGAACCAAGCCCCACGCCTGGCATTACCGAGATTACGTGATCGAGTCCTTCAACCTTGACAAGCCTTTCGACCGATTCCTCATCGAACAGTTAGCAGGGGACGAAATTGAGGACTCGGACGCGACCTCCCAAGTGGCCACGACTTTTCTGAGACTGGGTACCTGGGACGACGAACCCGCCGAGGAGCGGCGCGACCGTTACGATCAGCTGGACGACGTCCTCGGGGTGACGGCCACGACCTTCCTGGGTTTGACCCTTCGCTGCGCTCGCTGCCACGACCACAAGTTCGAGCCCTTTTCGCAGCGGGATTACTATCAGATGCTGGCCTTTGTTTGAGCCCCTCAAACGACCCCAAGACAAGCGGAAGGATCTGGACCGCCTGGTCGGTACCACCGAGGAATTGGATGCCTATCGGGTGGCGATGAGACGCGCAAAGGTTGAGGTCGACGCGCACGAGCGGGACATCAAGAAGCTGAGAGAGGAGATTCTTCCCCGTCTGTTGGCCCGGAAGATAGAAGCTGCCGTCGATCTCAGATGGCTGGATCATGCTGAAACGGTCCTGGCCTTCCGTGCCCTTCCGGAGGATCGCTCTGATGAACAGAAGGTGCTGATCGAGAGCTTCAACCAACGATTGGATTAGGAGATTCTAGCTGTGGCAGAAGCGACCGAAGCGAAAAACGTCAAGCGCTGGAAGGCGGAGATTGAGGAGATCAAAGCTGCGCAGCCGACAGAGCCCCCGCGTGCCTACATCGCGTTCCTACATCTGCTACGAAGACTCTCCCTATGCGCCCACGACCCGGATCCTGGTGCGCGGGGAACCCTCGATCCTTGGCGATGAGGTGCAGCCGGCCGTACCCAGCGTCTTTGGAAAAATGGAGGATTTCACGACACGGACAGGAGCCATCGAGCCCACCTTCAACTCCACCGGACGAAGGCGCTGGCTGGCACGCTGGATGAACCAGGAAGCTTGATCACTGGTGGCGCGGGTCCTGGTCAATCGCATCTGGCAGGCACATTTCGGAGAGGGATTGGTGACCACTGAGAACAATTTCGGCGTAATGGGGAAACGGCCTAGCCATCCCGAGCTGCTGGACCATTTGGCCGCCGAGGTGATTTGCTCCGGCTGGAGTGTCAAGGCGTTGCAGCGGCTAATTGTCAATTCGGTTACCTGTCGGCGCTCTTCGACCTGGAACGCTCACGCAGCCAAACTGGACCCCGATAATACCCTGCTCTGGCGCTGGAGCCCCCGCAAGCGCCGTCCTGGCAAGGCTTGCGACCGAGACCACTCGTGGCGAGCCGCCGCAGTCGTACTTTGACAGTACGTCGAGGCAGCCGACCGAGCGAAACACAGCCAGGGCGGATGATTGCGGCGACGCAGTAGACCAGCGATGAGAAATGCGGGCTAGAGCATCAGAATCCCAGCCTGTCACTGCCTCTTCCGTCGTGCCATCCAGGATTGCCATCCGTAGTAAGCGGGCAAACCGCAGGCGATCATCAGTAGGCCTGCGTTGGCTTCGAAGGTTTTCCCCAGATAGACCTGTCCCAGGAACCAGGTGTAGAAGCCCACATAGAGCAGTGGAACCACCGGATAGCCCAGGGTTCGGTAGGATCTTGGCCACTCCGGATGCTTGCGCCGCAGTACCAGGACTCCAATCACGGCCAGGACGTAGAAGATGCTGGCCGCGAATATGACGAAATCGGTCAACATGTTGAAGATGCTCTTCTCCCACTTCAACACCTCGATCAAAACCCCGGATACGACGACCAGGACCGCAGCCATCAGAGCCTGAATGCAGATGGCTATGGCCGGAGTTCGGTAGCTGGGGTGGACTCTGCCCAGCTGTGGGAAGAGGACTCGGTCACGGCCCATCGCGAAGGCGACCCGAGGTGCCAGCAGCAGATTGCTGTTGATCCCACCGAAGGTACTGCACATGATCACGGCGGCCATTAAAGCTGCTCCCAAGGGGCCCAACAGGCTGCTGACCATGGTTTCGGCCGCATGCTCTCCCGCTGCGGCCATTTCCTGCATGGACAGAACTCCGTGGTAGGCGATGTTGGCGGAGACATAGAGGACGATCAGGATCCCCACACCGCCGAAGAGCGCAAGCGGAATATTTTTCTGGGGGTTCTTGACCTCTTCCGCCACGGGCGTGATGCCGTGCCAACCGTTATAGGCCCACATGACTCCCAACAGGACGAGCCCGAAGCGAGCCATGAAATCGCCGTCCGGAGGTTGGGCCAAGGTCGATTGGTAGTTGCCGAAGTTGAAGCCTGTGCCGGTGAAGAGGAGCATCCCGAAGGGCAGGAGTGCCATTATTCCCAAAAACGAGGCCTTCACCAGGGTGGTGGCGCTTTGGACTCGTCCTCCCCAGACTACACCCAGGACGTTTACCCAGGCCATGGAGGAGATCAGGATCAGAGCGATCAGGGCCTCTTGAAAGCCGGTTACTTCCCAGCCCATCATGTTGGACATGGCGCCTATGAAGGCTACCGAGAGGGCGCCAATCGAACCCGGGCGGTTGAAGAGGAATTCGTTCCATCCAAAGAGGAAGGCCACCGGACGGCCGTAGGCTTCGCGCAGGTAGACGTACACTCCTCCGGCATGCGGAAGCATGACTGCCAATTCAGCAAAGCAGAGAGCCCCTAGTATGCACACCAATCCGCCCAGCACCCAGGCAGCCAGGATGAGTCGGAAATCGCCTCCCTGAGCGGCAATGATTCCGGGTTTTAGAAAGATTCCGGAGCCGATCACATTTCCTATGACCGCCGCCAGCGCAGCTCCGGTACCCAAGGCACGGATGAGATTGGGACCTTCAGATGGAGTCGATTCGTTTCGGGTCTGCATCAGGATCTCTTGCGTATCGAAGTCTTCAGAGCATACGAAGTCCGGCCCCCCTACGTTTTGATTTGGGGCGAAGGCTTCATAGAATAGTCGCGTTGGCTGGAGAAATGTAGGTATTTGCTCGAATTCGAAAGGACGACATGCGGACTGACGACAATTTATTGGCCATTATCATGGCTGGAGGGTCGGGGACACGATTCTGGCCGCTGAGCACCGATTCCAGACCGAAGCAATTTCTCGAGCTCTTCGACGACCGCACCCTGTTGCAGAAGAGCTTCGATCGGCTTTCCGGGCTCCTACCCAGTCAGCGGATCATGGTCCTGACCAATCAGGCATTCGTCGAGATGGTGAGGGAACAGCTCCCAGAGCTGCCTGTGGAGAACGTTGTCGGAGAGCCGATGCGCCGCGATACGGCCGCGGCCATCTGCCTGGGTGCCCTGCTGGGACG
>CAUZIZ010000104.1:0-19797 GCA_963579905.1 Acidobacteria bacterium UBA6911
AGGATTGCGCTATGCTTTTTCTTCACCTAAAATGCCTCCTTTCGGGCCTCTCTGAAGATTCTTTGTCGAACTCAAGAATACCCGACAGGTCGGGCATATCAGGTGTTTACACGTGGTTTAATCCACTTCCATCTACTTGTTTTGGGTCTAGCCGACAGTCAAGGTGTCACCGTGATAACCGGACTGGTCTCTCCGCTGGAGAAGATGAGTCTGATCTCGACGCGGCTGACTGCTTCGGCAGCGGCCAATTCAGGCAGAGGCAATAGTTCCTGAATGGAGCCGGTCCCTTCAACACTTCGAACAAACTTGCCCAGCTCGGTACTTCCGGAGTAGACCCGATAAATGGCACCGAGCACCGTCTTGCTGGCAGGGGGCTGGACATCAACCAGAAGCTGTCCCTCGGCCACCACCGAGAAGCTGGCAAGATGCTCCACTGCATCTGCAGAGCCGGGTACTACGGGAAATGTAGTCAGGGTAGAAACTTCATCGGGAACAATTCTTTGACGCAAGGTCACGGCGGCCACCGATCGGCCACCACCTACGTTGACCGTCAGGCTACCCTGCATCTCTTGAGCGCGAGCCACCACCTCGGGATTGGCGTTAAAGAACTGAAACACAGAACGCGGTAAATGATGTCCGTCATCCAGGACAATGTTGGTCGTAGCAATCATGTCCCCGAACACCGGGTCAAACGAAGTATCGTACAGAGCCAGCACCAGCTCCGGCTCTCTTTCGGCTTGTGTACTCGGAATCACACCATTGCCTGCAGGTGGAGGAACTTGCACCATTGCGAGTCCAGTATCTGTGTTTCCCAGCGTGTCGACGAACAGCGTGAAACTGCTGAGGGGCTTGGTGGCAGGAACACCCGCTTCCGATTGGACAATGCCGGAATTTGCGTCGATCGTGGTGAAGACTGCCGTACCCCCGACTCCCGCACCGGCCGTAACCCGGGCATAGCCCACCACGATTGTTCCCTGTGCATCGCCGGTACCGGGCGTCTCCTGGGACGTCGATTGTCCTCTTCCGAGCTGGAGTTGAAAGCTGGAGGCCCGGCCGAGCTCTCCCAACTCGAGCTCAAGCGGATTGCCCGAACCATCCAAGAACTCCAGGGTAACGAGCGTGTCTTCGCCGGTATTGACGAAAATGAACTCGGTCTTCAAAGTGAGCCCGGAGATAGTCCCGTCGGCTATCTGAGGGAAGAAAAACACTTCCTGGGCGCTGACGAGCCCTGAGAAGAAAGACAATACCGTTAGAATGAGGGCATTGCGAAACATTTGAGAGTGAGGTTAGACGAACCCGATATCCTAGTGCAACTGTACAGTGAAGAATAGAGACACTGCCCTCAATAGGAAACTCACGCGAGTAGCGATCTGCCACGACTGGCTCCTGAACCAGAGAGGTGCCGAGCGCGTCCTGGCGGAGCTCTGCAGAAACTCCGCGAGTCTCTCCATCTATACTCTGTTGTTTGACTCCACTATCTTGGGATCGGCCTTGGATCGGCACCTGGTCTATGTGTCCCCTCTCCGACGGCTGCCCGTACCCCGAAACTACTACCGCTACTTGCTGCCTCTTTTCCCTTACGCCATTCGGCAGTTTCAGGTGCGGAACGTGGAGCTTCTTATCAGCATCAGCCACTCGGTGGCAAAAGGCATCCCTCATGACCCTGAAGTGCCGCATATCTGCTATTGCCTGACACCGATGCGCTACCTGTGGGAGCCGAGCCTCTATCAACCGGATTTAAAGGGTCCCCTGAGAAGAATCCTACTCAGGCTGCTCTCCAGCCACCTCAGGAGCTGGGACACCCAGACCAACCAGTCAGTCGACTCCTTCGTGGCTGTTTCCAGGACGGTCCAGCAGCGGATTCTCAGAACCTACAGTCAGGAGTCGCGTGTCATCTACCCCTTTGTAGACCTGGACTTCTTTCGCCCCACAGCCTCCAGCCGTGAGGACTTCTACCTCATCGTCTCTGGGCTGGTACCCAACAAGCGGATCTCTCTGGCGGTTGAAGCCTTCAACCGCAGCGGAAAGGCTCTGCGGATCGTGGGTTCGGGTCCACTGCTTCGCCGCCTGAGACGGATGGCCCGCCCCAACGTCCAGTTTCTGGGCTGGCAGCCCGACGACGAGGTCCGTAGACTTTACCAGACTGCGCGGGGCCTGGTCTTCCCAGGACACGAGGACTTCGGCCTGGTGCCGGTCGAAGCCCAGGCCTGCGGTTGCCCTGTCATCGCCTATGGAGAGGGCGGCGTAACCGAAAGCGTAGTGGCTGGAGAAACAGGGGTATTCTTCCAGGATCGTACCCCCGATGCCCTCAGGGAGGCCGTCGAAGTACTCGAGAAAAGCCCGCTTGAAGAAGGAAAAATGATCCAGAACGCCAAACACTTTTCCCGGGACCGATTCTGGTCTGAGTGGCGCCAGTGCCTGGGGGAGCTCGGATTGGACCCAGATCTGCTCCGGCAATCTAGTACTTGACGTGCCTCCCTCCCTTATCTCCTTCGATAGATATTGAATCCCAGCCTGAAATCTCCTGTCGAATCCATACCGTAGCGCCCCGGCGTGAAGTCTTGAGAGGTCGTCAGCAGGATTGTAAAAACGTGACCGAAAGTTCTGATCCTGACACCTCCTGATACGGCGGGATCGTCGTCCTTGAATCCTCCGAAACCGGCGAGCCTGGGAACGTACTCTCCGATAACGGAAAAGCGTGGATGGATGGCGAAATCGCCCCCTAGGCCCAGTGTCAAGGTATGGTTGCTGTCCAGATTGATCCCACTTCGAGAAGCGGCCAGCGCATCCTCCCGACTGTTGAAGATCATGGTCGGGACCACATGGGTTCGCAGCCTCCCATAGTCGAAGGAGGTTGCGAGCTGAAGAACAGGCGAATAATGCTTTTGGAAATTATCTCGACCCTCCAGGCCGCCGACGAGTGACATATTCCAGAAAGACCTCTCCTTGTTGTGGAGCTCGTAGATTCCGTTGAAGGCAATCACCGGGGAAAAGGCATCGTACTCGAGACGGGCACGGAAAGCCGATACCGCAATCCGATCGGTGAGGGCGCAGGTCATTCCATGATTGATGTTGGCCCCGCGGTCGACTCCGAAGAGGTTGCCTATCCTGCTATCCTTCAGAGCACCCTGGAAGCGATGTTCTATGTGGATTTCCAGATTCCCCTTGTCGAGGTCAATGGGAACCGGAAGGTGCGCGAAGCGAGAGCTGGTATTCAAGCGTTGGCTAGGCTGGGCCTTTTCCTGAGAGGCAACAAGAGGCACCTCACCCGCGGCCGCCCCGGAGAAGGCTCCGGCGGTGTAGATGTAATCTCTATCGCTGGAATTAGCTCCGGCGGCGGCGTTTCCCGAAGCGTTGAATATGACCGGACCAGCCGACTGTTCCGGAGCGGTCCAGTTGAAGTGGAACTCGAAGGGTCCATCTGACGCTCCGGCTCCGGTCCCCTCCGCCGTGTGTGCAACATATTGGACTCCATTCGACTCCTTGAGCTGGGTGGTCGCGTCCACTGGGACGAGCTCTCCGGCCTGCTGACCAGAGGCTGAGAATCGAGTCGATAGCTCGAAGCTCCAACGCGACTGACTTGGCTGACCAATGATCACAGAAATGGGATAGGTCATCCCCGGGCGGCAGATCTTCGGGACCCCACTCAGGTGGAAGATACCTCCCATGGTGCGTCCCTGGTTAAGCTCAAAACTACTGTGACAGGAGTTGCAGCTCTGCTCTTGGAAGCCCCCCGTCAAACTGGCAGGGGAGCGCTGGAAAAAGACCAGAGAAGAGCCGAAAACGAAACGAAAAGAACTGAAAAGAAAGTAAGACCTAGGTATATCCGCTTCATGCAGCACCCCCTTTCCCAATGGTGCGGGCGTATACGAGCCTGGGGGATGCAAAGTTAGTGTGCCTGGGTCGAGCGTCACCGTGCTAGAACTCATCGCCCAGCTTCACCCTTGCAAGCTATGACCCGTAGCTTGTAAGTTGGCTAAGCTGGAACTTCATTTGGTTGGAGGGCAGCACAATGGGGGGACGAAGGGGCCTGAGGCGCGGCAAGCAGCCAAGCCGGGGAGATTCGGGGTGTTCCCCAACCCCTCGCTTGCGCTTCAGGCTTCCATGGCTCGGGAAGTTTTGCAGCCTTCGCCAGTTGACAGAGCCGTGACTGTCAGGGAGCGGGGCCCGACAGGGACCATACCCCCAGGCGCTTCGTTGAAGCACAGGATCCCACTCCCTCACGGTCATGGCTCTGTCAGCGCTGCTAGCGATGATCATGGCAGAGGCAATCCAAGTTTCTTCCTCGAATGAGGCCAGGGCTTCCTGGGGGCAGGACTAACCTGAAACTTCATTTGGTTCCAGGCCCAACCGTGGCACGGCCTTCCAGGCCGTGATTGTGAAGCCTCTGGCTCCACGGACCGGTCATCACGGGCAGGGATGCCCGTGCCACTGCAGGACACTGGGATTTCTTTCTCGAATGATCCAGCTCGCAGCAGTCGTTTGGTCTGGACATCTGACCGCTCTCGGAGCCTGCTTAAGCAGGCTCTGCCCCTCACGTCGCGCGGGGACCCGGACGCAAGGTTATCCTTAGGGTCTACGTTGAGACTTTCGCGGTTGAGGAGCGGCCGAATCTGGTGTGAAGATGAGATGCTAAAATGCCAAGTTATTTTTGCGCAGACCCTTAGGTAAGGACAATGTCAGAGTTCTTGGATCACATCACAATCGTCCTGGTGGAGACCAGAAGCGGGGGCAACATCGGTTCTACGGCTCGAGCCATGCAGAACATGGGACTCAGCCGCCTGAAGCTGGTCAGACCCAGAGAGCATCTGACCCCAGACGCCTTCAAGATGGCGACCCGAGCGGTCCATCTGGTCGAGCAGGCCAAAGTCTACGAGACCTTTGACCAGGCCGTCGCCGAAGAGCAGCTATTGGTGGGCACTACGTCGGCCAGAGAGCGCAGCACGTATCAAAGTTTCTACTCTCCCAAACAGATCGCGCCCATTGTCCGAGAGTATGCAGAGACGCAGAAGGTCGCCCTCATCTTCGGCCCCGAAAACCGAGGCCTGAGCGATGCCCAGCTGGCTCGGTGTCAGCACCTCGTGGTGGTTCCCTCTCATGGTGAGAACCCGGTTCTGAACGTGGCACAGACAGTCCTTTTGATGGCCTACGAAGTCTATGCGCAGAACCCGGTCGAGCGGACTTCCCCACCGGTCTTGGTGAGCCAGGACCAGCGCGATGAGATGTTTAAGCACATCGAGCAGGTGCTGGTCCAGATAGGCTTCCTGAGTTTCTCAAGTCCAGGACCGATCATGAAGTCGATCAGACGTTTTCTGGGCAAGGCAGAGCTATCCGCGCGGGACGTTAAGATCGTCAGGGGCATCATGAGCCAAGTGGAGTGGTACTCGCAGCAGGGACACAAGCTGTCGCCAAAACGGATCCAGAAACCGTAGACCGGGCCTGTGAACCTTCCTCAACTGGCTTGATGGCCTCGGTCATTTGAGCTAAGGGTCTGTCAGGAAGTAACCGATACACTTTGCTGGGGTCCCCAGGTACGCTGGCTAGGCGAGAGCGACGCACATACCCGCTGCGCGGTATGTAAGGAGCGAGTAACAACGCCAGCGTGCCTGCGGACCCCAGCCCACAGGGGCGCGGGGGCATCTGCTTTGTTGCCGCTCCTGGAAGATGCGCAGCGGCATCGCCTGCGTCGCGGCGCCTCCCATCTGCCCCCACGGCGCTCGCGTCAAAGTGCATCGGTTATTTCCTGACAGACCCTTAGCTCCGCGAAAGTCGTTTCCCGTCGCTCACGGAACTCTCCCCGCGGAGCAGGAACCGGACACATCTGACAACGGTCCCAGGGAGAAGACACCGCGCCAAAAGAGTTAGTGGTCTTGCGAGGGAGCTGAGCCGGACACCAATCCGCCGCATGATACGGAATTGAATCCTGAGATCGGTCATAGCGAGCCGAAATCTCGATCGGCGAGGGACATCGGGGCCAGCGAAAAACCGGCCTGGGGGGACTCTGACGTAGGAAGCCGGGGCCTGGATCACGACCCATTGTCGAAGACCAATAAATCGAATGGTCGGTCGGCAGTAGCTCTGATACTTGCCAGGCATAACTCTAGAACCTCCAGCGATTGCACATAGTATTCCTCTAACCAGGGAATATGGTTCAATACTGCAACGGTCATGCTGGCTGGGGGCTCGACCTGTCTCCCCTTGTGTGGACTCCAACCTACCCGCATTCCACTTCCCCAGTCTCGGTTTACTGCTGCATACCGTCTCCGTTAAATCAAAACTCAAGTGCGGCGGATATTCCCAGACCCTCGGTCAATCCCTCATCCCAGGCGATGCTTCGTTCCTCTCAGACAAACAAAGATAGCGATAGCCAGAGCCCGAGTCCAGAAGGAGTGTTTGGGCGTCGAGGATGTATTCCGGGGTCGTTAGAAGGCGGGAGTTGCGAGGGGAATAGATTGAGCAGTACTGCCTTCCGCCCGGCCCCATCAGGGACTCGTTACCAAGAATGAGGGAGGATTGAAGGGCCACTCAATCTGATCCCGTTTCCGATTGTATCTTGGAGCTTGGCTCGAACTCCATCTTCATCAAGACCAGTCCGGTCAGCAGCTTGGGATAGAAATCGGTCGACTTCTGGGGCATTTTTTCACCTCTCTCGGAGAGCTCACGGACCTGGTCCAGCCGCGTCGGATTCAGGAGAAATCCCAGTTGATACTTTCCCTGGCGAACTCCCCCGATAAGCTCCTGGCGATCGCGAAAATAGTCGACATATTTCTGACTGGCTACCTCCTGGGGTCCGATTCCCAGATACGCATTGAAGATCCCCTCATGCAGGATATTGACGTCGAGACGCCGAGCAGGGCCTTTCAGATCAGGCATGAAAGATCTGCTTTCCTTCATGTCCTTTCTCAAGCGCAGCAGGTGGATACGCCCGGCAGCACCGCTCACCAGAGCCAGACAGTGGCCGCCTTTCGCCATCTCAGCGTCCAATCCACCCACATCTTCCATCGGCTGCACGTGAAAGTTCTGAGACAGGTCGCCAAGCAGTTTCTGAGCATCGAGGTCAGGTAGGTTCCTCAGGCCACGGTGCGTTGCCAGAATCCTGAGCGAAGGGCTTTCCATGTTGAAGAGAGCGATCATCCGCTTGTCGAAACTCTCCGGCGCGGTTTTTCTCAACCCCTGCTCCAGACATTCCTGCTGAAACAAGACCGACGTCTGGAAACGATGGTGTCCGTCGGCGATATAGAATCGACTCTCCGCGAGGCCATCACCGATCCGATCCTGAATGGATCGATCCACCAGGCACCAGAGGCGGTGCATGACGCCATACTCATCGACAACCTGGATCTCAGGTTCCTCTCCTTCGGTGGCCTGCGATAGGATCTCGTCTACTTGCATCGACGGCTGCGAGTGGAGCATGAAGATGAGGCCTTCGTTGGAGCGGGTATGCCGGATCAGATCGAGTCGATCCTGTAGGGGAGCTTGTAGAACTCTCTCGTGCCCTCTAACCGTGAAGTTGGAATCGCCGAGAGAGGTAAGGCAGATAAAGCCCAGTCGTGAAACGCGACTTCCGTCTAGATCGAAAACCTGTTCGTAGGGATAGAAACAGGACTCCCCATCCTGCTTCATCACGCCATCTCCAATCCAATTCAGAAGATGCTCTCCGGCCTCCCCGTAATTGGCATTCTTGATCACCCGGGCAATATTGTGAGGATGCCGTCTCAGATACTCCTCCAGCATTGACGGGGTAATCTTATCGTAGGGCTGGGTCACCACATCCTCCAGTCGTGAGATCCGCCCCGAGTCGTAACGATAACCTCTGAAAGGAAAGACTCGTCCCATGGAGCCGATTCTATATAATAGGCCGACGAGATGCTACGCGGCCCAGGGATGTCCTTGACCCCCTAGGAGCCTGCGCGGCAGAAATTGATCTACTGCTGAAGCGCTGGAGGATCGCTTGCGTAGTACAGACACCTTGGCTCGAGCCTATCCACTCTCAGTCATCATCCCAGCCCGCAATGCAATGCCCGAGGTGGTGCAGTGCCTGCAGGCGCTGGCGCAAAACAACCTTGCCGAGACACAGATAATTCTGGTTGACGATGGGTCTTCGGACGGGTCCTCCTCGGCACTTGAGATTTTTTCCACTCTCGATGTCCCTGCCCAGTGTATCCGGCTCGACCCTCAGAGCGGCCCGGGAGCTGCCCGCAACAGGGGCCTTGAGTCCGCACATCATCCCTACCTACTCTTCTTGGATGCTGACGTAGTGCTCCCTGAACAGAGCCTTGACTGGCTCCGGGACAGCCTGGATCTGTATTCCCACCGAGCAGAGGTAGGGGGAGTCTTGGGGACCTATGCCGAGATCCTTCCGGTTGCGGACTTCTGGACCAACTTCAAGAACCTGAACACCTGCTTCTTGTACCGAACCACCGAGACCCTTAGTCCCTTCGTTCATACCCCCATCTTCTGTGTGCGCAAGGATCTGATAGAAGAGGCAGGCGGATTCGCTTCGGGCCTGGCGACGGCCGAGGACTTTCACCTGGGCTTGAATCTGGGCACGGCGGGTCACCGTTTCGTGATCGACCGTCGCGTTCAGGGCTCGCATTTGAAGCGCTACTCCTTGAAGGGGATCTTGCTGGAGGATAGGCGGCGGATTCGGGATCTGCGAAGAGCACGCCCCAAGGAAGAGCAACGTCAATTTTACTATCGTGCACATCGATGGAGCAGGATCGCCTCAGTCGCACTACCTCTTCCTATCCTGGTCCTGGGTGGCCTGGGACCCTGGGCTCCGGCCACAGCACCCGCGGCGCTGGTGCTACTGGTCCTATTCTACGGTTTCAATCACCGTTTCCTGAGGTACTGCCGAAAGCGGTTGGGGTGGCGCTTCTTTTTCAAGGCTTTTCTGTTCCATTTCACGGAAATGCTGTGGGCGTCGTTTTGTGTGGCATCCAGCTTGATACGGCGGGGCTGAGCTGCTTATCAAGGGGGAGACTCTGCTGCTGTCCAGCTCTGGCGGACTTGGCTTGGTAATACTGGCAGTCCACCAGGACAGGTGTTGCCGATTCATGGAAGCCTGAAGCGCAAGCGAGGGGTGGGGGCTCTGGAAGAAACATTTCCTTTGCAACCGGGATGGTTTAGAATTTGACGCCTACTCACTCAAGAGGTGCTGCCATGAGTCGGCGACTAACCATCGGCTTTCTGACCTTTTCCGGGCTCCTTCTTTCCTTTCTCTCGTCTCAGCCCCTGGGCAGGTCCAGCGAGGAGAACCGGTCCAGCCTACCGACTCCGGCGGCCGGCGATATAGATTTCACCCGAGACATCCAGCCACTGCTGGCTGAGAAGTGTTTCCAATGCCACGGCGACGGCAAGGCGATGGGCGGACTTCGCCTTCACACCCGGGCGGATCTGTTGAGAGGAGGAGACAAGGGTCCGGTCGTGGAACTTGGGAACAGCGCTTCCAGCCGCCTGATTCACATGGTTGGCGGCCTGGACGAGATGAAGATGCCACTCCAGGGAGATCCTCTCACTGACTTCCAGGTGGGACTCCTCCGTTCCTGGATCGATCGAGGCATCGATTGGCCGGCGGGCGACGGCGGGAGCGCTGATCCCTCCCCCAAACCCCAATCGGGACACTGGTCCTTTCAGTCCATCCAGCGTCCCGGAGTTCCCCGGATGGAACGGTCGGACTGGGTCCGCAATCCCATTGACGCTTTCGTTCTCCGACGCCTGGAACGGGAAGGAATTGAGCCTTCCTCCGAGGCCGATCAGGCAACCTTGACCCGGCGTCTTTCCCTGGACCTGCTGGGATTGCCTCCCAGCCCAGGGTCCACGACCGAGGACGAGGTCGGCACTTACGCCTACGAGGGGCACGTGAATCGATTGCTCGCTTCGCCTCATTTCGGTGAGCGCTGGGGACGGAAATGGCTAGATTTAGCTCGCTACGCCGACAGTGATGGCTTCGAGAAGGACAGGATTCGGCTGCATGCCTGGCGTTATCGCGACTGGGTCATCAATACCTACAACCGGGATTTGCCCTACGACCAGTTTCTGGTGGAGCAGCTTGCCGGAGACCTGCTGCCTAACGCCAGCATCGAGCAGAGGGTCGCGACGGGCTTTCATCGCAATACCTTGACCAACACCGAGGGTGGGGTGGATCAGGAGGAATACCGGATCGAGCAGGTGATTGATCGGACCAATACGACGGGCCTGGTCTTCATGGGTCTCACGGTGGGCTGTGCGCAATGCCACTCTCACAAGTACGATCCCCTGTCCCACCGCGAGTATTACGAGTTGTTTTCCTTCTTCAATTCGGCGGTGGAAGAGAATATCCCAGCAGCGCTCGAAAACGACGTGGCTGCCTACAACCGTGCCAAGGCCGTCTGGGAGGCCAAGCACGACGAACTAGAGTCAACCGCCGTCAAGTACAGGGAGCAGCTGACACAGACGCTGGCCCAGTCCGAGGCAGGGCAGTTAGCCGAGTGGGAGAAGCGACTCGATTACAAGCCAGTCGAGTGGAAGCTGCTGGACCCGGCAAGCTTTAGTTCGGCCGGAGGCGCCAGCTTGACCAAAGGACAGGATTCGTCCCTCCTGGTCGGCGGCAATAACCCCAAGAATGACATCTACACGGTCGTTGCCAACACGGAGTTGACAAACATCACGGCGGTCCGACTCGATTTGCTAATCCATCAGTCGCTGCCCAATCAGGGGCCTGGCCGCGCCGAAGATGGGAACTTCGTCCTGTCCGAGCTGAAGGTGCACGACACCGGTATAAGCGATCCGACCGCTAGGGTGCGGGAACTTTCCTTCAGCGGGGCTCTGGCCAGCCATTCCCAGGAAAGCTTCGATGTCTCCAATGCGATCGACGGGAATCCGGAAACGGGCTGGGGAGTGGGAGGCCCTCTAGGTCCCAATCGGGACCACCAGGTCGTCTTCATCCTGAAACAGAGCGCGGGACGTAGAAGTGGGGCAACGCTCACCCTGACCCTGGAACATCGACAAGGCCAGGGACAGAATATCGGTGCCTTCCAGATCTTTGTCACCACGGCGGACCGCAAATCCCTGGATCAGGTTCTGCCTCAGCAAGTGGAGCGGGCCCTGAGCACTCCACCTCCTCAGCGAACTGAAGAACAGCTTTCGGCGATTCTCTCCTACGCTGCCAGCCAGGATCCTGGTCTGCGAGAAATCCTGGCTCTAGTCGAAGGCCATAAGAGAGCCGAGCCCAAGCCGCCGGACACCCTGGGCCAGGTGCTTGCTGCGAATCCTGAGCCCCCCAAGTCCTACATCCACATCCGGGGGAACTTTCTGCGCAAGGGTGAAGAAGTGGTGCCCAACACCCCGGCGGTGCTGCCTGCCCTCTCCTCGTCTGGAAGCGAGGCGAATCGTCTTGATCTGGCCCGATGGATGACACATCCCAGCCACCCTCTCACGGCCCGAGTAGAAGTGAACCGGCTCTGGGAGCAGCTCTTCGGGAAGGGCCTGGTTGCGACCAGCGAGGATTTTGGTACCCGCGGCGAAAGGCCATCTCATCCGGAGCTGCTCGATTGGCTGGCTTCCGAGTTCATCCGGCGGGGTTGGAGCCGCAAGGAAATGATCAGGTTGATAGTCGGTTCCTCGACCTACCGTCAGGCATCGTGGGTACGGCTGGAACTTGCCGATCGTGATCCCAAGAACGTCCTATTGGCCCGTCAGGGACGATTTCGGGTGGAATCCGAGGTTACCCGCGATCTGTACCTTTCTGTCGGAGGACTCCTCAACCCGCGCGTCGGAGGCCCAAGCGTTCGACCTCCATTGCCTTCCGACATCGCCAATCTGGGTTATGCCAACTCGATCAAGTGGCCCGAGAGTCAGGGCCTTGAAAAGTATCGGCGCGGAATCTACATCTTCTTCCAACGCACCGTGCCCTACCCGATGCTGATGACTTTTGACAGTCCTGATTCGAATACCAGCTGCGTCAGGCGCACCCAGTCCAACACTCCCCTACAGGCCCTTACATTGCTGAACGATCCCACCTTCGTGGAGTGCGCTCGAGCCTTCGGTAAGCGAGTAGTCGAAAATGGGCCGGGAGACGAAATGGGAAGGATTCGTTACGCCTTTCGCTTGGCTCTGGGCCGAAGCCCCAGTGATCGAGAAGCGGTCTTGCTCTCCCAGATGTTAATCAAGCAGAAGGGACTCTTCGAGGAAGACACAGAAAATGCTGAAAAACTCGTCGGTTCCTACCGGCCCTCGGTTGTGGATGCGCCCGCGGCTGCCGCTTGGGTAGTCGCTGCGCGAACCCTGATGAACCTGGACGAGTTCCTGACACGGGAGTAACGGCCATGGACCCAGTTGAGGCACGAATCATCCAATCCCGCCGCGACTTCCTGACCAGCGCCGCCAGCGGTTTGGGGGGAATTGCCCTGATCGGCCTGCTGGCGCAGAAAGGCTTGTACGCGGGCTCGGGGACAAGCGGCGGAACAGGCGTGAATCCGCTGGCCCCCAAACCTCCCCACTTCGCGCCCAAAGCCAAGTCCTGCATCTTCCTTTTCATGGCTGGGGCCCCTAGCCAGATCGACATCTTCGACCCCAAACCCAAGCTGAATGAAATGGACGGTCAGCCCATGCCCGAATCGATGTTGGAGAAGGTGCGTTTCGCCTTCATCGAGAAGGATTCGGCCGTCTTGAAGGGCAGCGGTGCCAAATTCAAAAAGCACGGCGAATGCGGTATGGAGCTCTCCAACTACCTTCCGCACGTTGCGACCTGCGCCGACGACATCGCGCTGATCCGATCGATGCATACCGAAACCTTCAACCATCATCCCGGACAGCTCATGATGAACACGGGCGTACCTACCTTCGGCCGCCCCTCTATGGGCTCCTGGCTCAATTACGGACTCGGCAGCGAATCGGATAATCTTCCCGGATACGTCGTCTTGACCGCTGGACGGGGAGCCAGCGGTGGAGCCTCTAACTGGTCGAGCGGATTCTTGCCTTCTACCTACCAGGGAGTTCTCTTCCGGAATCAGGGTGATCCGGTCCTCAACCTGGCCAATCCTGAGGGCCTGCCTCACGAGTGTCAGCGGTATAGCCTCGACACGCTGCGCCAGCTCAATGAAGAACACCATCGTCTGGCCCGAGACCCCGAGATCCTTGCACGAATCGCATCCTACGAGCTGGCCTATCGGATGCAATCGGCGGCGCCCGAGCTGATCGATCTTTCGGGCGAGGACGAGAAGACGCTGGAGAGTTACGGAGTGAACCGTACCGAAAAAGAGGTGAAGACCCGTGGATACGAGAAGGGAGTCTTTTCGACCTTCTCCCGCAACTGCCTGCTGGCGCGCCGTCTGGTCGAGCGTGGAGTGCGCTTCGTCAACATCTACCATGCCTCCTGGGATCACCACAGTGAATTGGATAAGGGTCTCTCGTTCAACTGTAGGATGGCCGACCAACCGGTGGCTGCCCTACTTAAGGATCTGAAGCAGAGAGGCCTTCTAGATGAAACTCTGGTCATCTGGGGAGCGGAGTTTGGACGAACACCCCTGGGGGAGAATCGGGTAGGGCGAGATTCCAACACGGGCCGCGACCACCATCCCTACGCCTTCAGCATCTTCATGGCCGGAGGCGGAATCAAAGGGGGCCAGGTGATCGGGAAAACTGACGAAATCGGCTGGAACGTGGTAGAAGACCCCATTTCCGTCAACGATCTACACGCAACCGCTCTTCATCTTTTTGGTCTGGACCATCTAGGGCTCACCTACCGTTTCCAGGGTCGGGACTTTCGTCTGACCGATGTAGCCGGCAAGGTCGTAGACAAGCTGCTGGCTTAGTACACTGGAACGTAAGTACGACAACGTTTATGGCGAGCGCGACGGGTCGAGTTCGCGAAGCGACGACGAACTCGAGGCTTGGGAATCTTGCTAGTAGCAGCTTTCTGGACAACTCGGAGGAGAGTTCGTAACTGGTTCTGAAACGAGACTTTAGAGGGAACTGGGGTCGTCAGATGATCCCTGCTTTCGGGCATCGGCAGCAAAGAAGTCGTCGTGCACCCTCAACTTCAGCAGCCCGAACCACGGTCGCTTGAGAGCCCCAGGTCGCAATTTGGAGCCGCAATGCAGCTCGGGCTAGGGCAGAGGCAAGAGGGCTAGTGGATTGAGTTGGCGGCGATGCGGAGAGCGCGGCGAGGCTGGAACAGGGTATTGACGCTCATGGCGCATTCGTAGGTGCATTGGCACCCCAGTTCCTTCTGGTACCGTCTCGCCTGCCGTGCCTGGGCTGCCTTCCAGAGTTCTCCAAAGTCACAGTCAAAGTCTCGAACGTTCCCCATGCGCTGATCCAGCGTCTCGCACAGGTAGACCTCTCCAGTCTCGCTCAGAACCCCGATCAGGTCACCTGCATAGCAGGGCGAGATGCGCTCGACGGCAGAGGCGGCCTCACCGATGAGTCGATAGGTTTCCTCCTCCTTGGCGATGACCAATCGATCCATCCAAGAATTATCCATCTGGTGGGCTCTTCGGTAGGCGACTACATCCCGGGAAAAGGCCCTGTAGGTTTCCAGATCGACGGCTTTCAAGGCAGGGTCTATAGGGTCACCCCGCACGAGGGTAATGGTAATCGCATCCGGCTGAAGACTTTCTTCCACGAATCGATAGAACTCAGAGAGTCTGTCCTGATTCGCAGCCGACACCGTCAGAGCAACTCCCACCGAGAGATTCGGGAAGGAAGGCTTCAGCTTCTTGAGTTCGGCAAGCGTCTCCAGGGCGCGTTCAAAACTCTTTGGATTCTGACGAATACGGTTGTGCACATCCTCTGGACCATCCAACGAAACCCCGGTGCAAACACGCGCCCGTCGCACCTTCTGCAGAAGACTCTCTACCGCAGTAACGGTCCGAGAGACCAACAGACCATTGGAAGGAATCTGAATGTTCCGAACCTGAGAATTGTTTTCAAAGAAAGAAGCAATATCGGGAAGGTCTGGCCTCAGGTAGGGCTCGCCTCCGGTAAGTGAAACCGACAGCAGATTGGGCAGGGAGCGTGTGATGCGTTCGATCTCATCCAGCTTGAGCTCGTTCTTCCGCTTGTTGAGCTCTTCCCAGTAGAAGCAGTGGGTGCACAGAAGGTTACAGCGAGAGGTCACGAAAAAGATCAGGTTGACGGGAAGACCGCGCTTGAAGAGAAGGCGACTGGCGATGGAAAGACTGGCCAGCGTTCGGCTACCCATGAGGCGCATGGTAGCATGAATCTAGGGGTCATAGGTTGCACGTCTTGGGAAAGCCTCCTTGATGGGGAGTCAAGGAGATTTCCTAACCTTCATGGTCTCCATCCGAAGGGCCCTCCAGAAAGGGCCGAGCGAGAGACCTGCGGCCTGCGACCTCTTTTTCCAAGCTGAAACTTCAAGAATACGTCGGGCGTCTCTACCCTCCGAACAGCGTGGTGAACGGGACCTGTCCTCCGAAGGTGCCGCAACGGGTGAACTACCAGCGTTACGAAGCCAAGTCCGTCAGAGCCGCGAACGACTTGAGCCGTTAGCAACATGAGGCCAGGTTCCGAGGAGAGAGCTGGACAACTCTTCCCCACGCAGTGACGCACGATATCGCCTATCCTCGACCGAAGTTTCGTTCTCGAATGGGGCAGCACCGCTGGGGGGCCACTGACTTGCGACTTCTTTCTCACACAGCCGAGGCTTCAATCTTCTCGATCCCTGCTTTCCCCTGTTTAGCAGCATCGACGATGAGGGTGCGGCCCAGCAGCATATCTGGACTGTGAAGCACCTTCCGGATCTCCTTGTTCGCCTCCCGCTGTCTGGGATCCAACTCTTTGCGCATGGTTCGAATCGCGTAGGCACGCTGCAACGGGTAGAAGAGCATCAAGGGAAAACACGATCTTCGCCACAAGTCGGTAGTGGTTTTCTGGATCCTGAAGCCGCTGCTGTGAAGCACATAGCGCACCTGGTAGCTCGTCATCGGATTGATATGGTCGAACACAGGAGTATGCGCAAACTCGTTCAAAGGTCTAGGACAGAGCGAGTAGAAACCGGACAGAAAATACTTCAAGCGCGAGGCCACGTTGAGGATGTTGGGGGTAGACAGGATGAGTCGGCCGTTCCACTTCAGAATTCGATGGCACTCCCGGATGAACTGGAAGGGGTGCTCCAGATGTTCAATCCCTTCCAGGCAGCCAATGTAGTCGAAGCTCTCGTCTTCCAGAGGGAAAGTCCGATCCATATCTATATGGAGACACTCGATTCCAGAAGCCTTGAAGAATTGGGGATCGATATCCGCCGCGACAACCTCAAAACCCATCTCTCTCAAGCAATGAGACAGTGCCCCCTCGCCTGAGGGGAGGTCTAGGATCCTGCCTCTGGGAAGTTTGTCGAAAAGATCGAGGATCTTGAAGAAGGTCTTCTCGTGGGCAATGACCTGAAAGCCTTCAGGTTTCTTTCTGCGCTTCTTCATCTTGCCAGACGGCCCCCCCCAGAAAAGGCGCATGGCAGACAAAGTCTTCTCCACCGCGCTCACTCCTGGCCGCCAAGATTACTTAGCTGCCGAATCATAGCCATTGTCCAGGAAGAATACAACGGCCCTCAAATTGAACGATTGAAGGGTCAAGAGGTCTTCCTTCGAAGTTCGCTTGTTCGATATTCTGCGGTTCAACATTCTCATCGGTTGGCTTCTCCAGAGCCGGAAAGATAGGCTGAATGACAGACCGCACAACACCGAATATGCGAACACCGAAGTGTCTTGTTGGCAGCTTTTCCAATGCCAGGAGCCTGCGCGGTAGCTTCCAGGGATGAGAGACGTGCGACATTCAGACGTTCAGACAAAATTTCTCAGGTTCTCACCGTCGAAAGCAGCAGCGTGCCACCTACGGCGAAGAGAAGGTTCGGGGCCCAAGCCGCCAGTAGAGGAGAAAGCAGACCGTGGGCGCCCAGGGCGCCGAACACTCCGAAGGTCCCCCAGTAGAAAATCCCGATCAGCACACCTGCCGCGATTCCATAGAGGGCACCCTTGCGCCCCATGGTTAACGAAAATGGGATGCCGAGAATAGCCATGATCAGACTAACCAGGGGAAGGGCAAGTTTCTTGTGCAGATCGGTTTTCAGATGATCCACCTCGAACCCACCCTGGTGCAGGTACTGGATATACTCCTCGAGTTCGAGATAGGTCATCTTGCTTGACTCCTTCACCTCGCCGGTAAAGTAGCTTGGCCTCTCGGGAAACGAGAATCTTTGGGAGTTAAAGCGTCCGAAGTCATTCGAAACCAGATCGTGCTTCCATCCATTCGCCAGGATCCACTCCTGCGATGCCCCATCCCATTGTGCTCTCTGAGCATAGACGTGCTCCATGAAGCGACCATTGCTGATATCGAGGGCGTAGATGGAGATCTCGGCGAAGACGCTGCGTTCGGTGTCGAAATGATTGTAACGATAGAGACGATTTCCCTCACCGAAGATCCAGCGCCGACCCGCCTGGTAATAAGTCTGTATGGGTCTACCCTTGATAGTGTTGCGAAGGTTGTCCTGCCTTTGGTTGGCATAGGGTAGAAAGTATTCCTGCAGGACGAAGATGAAAACACTCAGGGCCAGTGTCATGACCAGGACGGAAGCCGCAGCCCGGTAGATACTCACGCCGCAGGCCTTGAGCGCCACGATCTGGCCGGTCTTGTCCAGTAGCCCAAAGGTGATCAGGGTTGCCATCAGAATACAGAGCGGCACCAGCAGCATCAGGATATGGGGGAGCAGGTAGAAGAAGTAGTCCAGGAAAAGGGAATAGGGAGTCTCGTTCTTGAAAACGTCGTCAATCAATTCGAAGAAGGTAAACAGATAGAATAGCGCCACACAGATGCCCAGGGTGAGCAGCAGGTGGAGCGTAAAAGTTTTCATCAGGTAGAGATCAATCACTCTGGTAGCACGAGGACGGAGTCGGGGGAGGCGAACTCGATCGGTCAGCTGGCGGGAGATCGCCTGCAACCGGGAACCGAGTCTCCAGACGAGCTTTCGCGAATCGGAAAGAAGCCGTCTCACGCTGCCACGGTCGTGTCGCGCGATACGGACAGGGGCGTCGAGAGTGGCATAGCGGAGGCTGAACAGGGCGAAGATCCCCAACGCGATATTGCTTCCCCAGACTCCGACCAAAATTGGAACGACCCCATTGCGGGATAGCTCAAAGCCGGTGGCAAACAACACGTAATAGATCAAAGCCACCAGAACGCTCACGATGAACCCGTAGCCGCGCCCTCCACGATGGCTTCTAGCACCCAGCGTGACCCCGAGGATGGCAAAAATGAGAGGAGAGAGAGGGACGGCCAGACGGCGGTGGAGTTCAAGATTAATCGCCCGCCTATCATCTGAATCTTCCAGGTCGAGGTCATCCAGCAGGCCCAGTAGATGCTTGTCTTCTGGTCCCTTGGGGCCAGCAGAGGCCTGTCCGGTAGAGGGGAATCTGATCGGCACGTCCAACGTGTGAAATTCACTGAGGCTGTTTCTTTCCGGAGTCTCCTGTCCCACTCTGTAGATGGTTCCATTCTGGAGGTGCAGCTGCGCCTGGCTCCCATCCGGCCTGATCAGGAGCTGTCCACGTTGGGCTAGCACGATCCGCCGTTGACCGTCGTCGGTGGTATCCGATAAAAACACGCCCTTCCAAGAGGAGCTCTTTAGCTCCCGGTCCGCAACATAGAGGACGGTTCCAGGAAGGTCTTCATTGAAGACTCTGGGCTTGATTTCGGATCGGACCGGTCGCAGTCCCGCGCCATGACGAAGCTGGCGCAGGCTCCAGTTTCCTGCCGGCAACAGGAAGAGAGTTATCGAGAAGGTAACGAGACTCACCAGTATCCCCACCTTGAACACGTGCTGCACCATCTGGTTGACGCTGACCCCAGAAGCACGCATCGCGACTATCTCACTGTCGCTGGAAAGGCGACTGAACCCGATCAGGGTGCCGACTAGAAAGGATAGGGGAATGCTGAAAGCCAGGATGCTGGGCAGGAGAGATACTACCGCCTGCAGCACACTCAGGCTGCTGGCATCTGAGCGAATCAGTATCTCGGCCAGGCGTCCGAACTCTCGGGTAAATACAATAAAGGTCATGAAGACCAACGCGATCAACGATGGTCCCGTGATCTCGCGATTGATAAGCCTGCGAATCTTCTTCATCAACCCCTCGAAGCGGCCCATATCTTAGCAGAACCACTCCCAGTGGGGACGGCGCCCCGGAAGGTGCCCTCGCCACCGCAGGAAGACTTGTAGGATCTACCACAAGGGTGTCGAAGGGACAGGTTCTGCCTAGCTCGGGTGCAATTACTACCTAGTCTGCCCCGCTGGAGCTAAGGGCTCTGTCAAGAATAACTTCACATTCTGGTATCTCATCTTCACACCATCTTCGGCCGCTCCTCAATCGCAAAATCCTCAACGTAGGCCCGGCTACGACTGCGGTTTCGCCCAATCATTCGCGGCCAAATCTGGCGCAAATCTGAGCGCCAATTCTACCAAAGTTATTCTTGACAGAGCCCTTAGACCAAAAACAAGTAGATGGAAGTGGATTAAACCACGTGTAAACACCTGAAATGCCCGCCCTGGCGGGTATTCTGGAGTTCGACAAAGAATTTTCAGAGAGGCCCGAAAGGAGGCATTTCAGGTGAAGAAAACGCATAGCGCAATCCTCCGAAAACGGGAAGCAGAGGTGGCCACTCGGTTGAGCCCCAGCTGGAACGGTCAAGCTCGGAAAACGGTCCTTTCGTCCGACGGGATCAGCTACGAAGTCTCGGAGAAGATTCACGCCGTCAGTTACGGCGGGCTGTGGGGCTGTTGCAGCAGGTCGTGAAGTGGAGCGGGCAAGG
>CAUZIZ010000105.1:0-19659 GCA_963579905.1 Acidobacteria bacterium UBA6911
ATCAGTCCAGCGGTCAGGTTGGCAATCGCGGGCCGGAAGACGTCGCGAGGATGCACGAGGCTTGCCGTCATGCTCCCGATACTGCAGGTGGTCATTCCTGCCATGCGGTTCTTGCCGTCTAGGTGCAGCACCAAGAACGTCTCCACCGGCATCGATGCCAGATGCTGGAAAGCCTGATAGACCTGATTCGAGGATGTGTACTGGATCCCGACAAAGGGCTGGATTTCAGCCGGCACGACGGGTGTGTCCCTGACCAACAACTGAAACTCCTTGATCGAGTAGTGGGCAGGGTTTGGGGATGGGGTTCCCTGGGGTAAACTTGAAGCAGTCATTCAAACCTCCTTTTCAGGTTTGGGTGGTAGGGTCTGTTGGGTGTTGGTAGCACCCTTCAGGCCCGCTATCCCCCGGTGAATCTTGGCCCCGATCGGGGCAACTTCTACTTCGATTCTAGTCCGTGCGCACCCTCAGTGTAAGAAAAATTTGGTGTAACTCATTTATTTCCATCACGTTGTCCAATGGGTACCCCCGGGGGGGGGTCGGTATACCCGGACTGGAGGCAGACGGCTATTCCAAGAATCTTTCGAGGAGCTGTGACTGAGAGTCAAAGGGGGGAGATGGGGGGTAAGGTGCAAACCTAGGCTAGGTGGAGACGGTTATGCAAAAGAATCAGATCAGGCTTTTGACTGCGAGTGCAAAGGTGAGGGCTAGATGACGACAGGACTCAGAAACCGCTTTGAGCCTAGGGATCCCCTAGCTTAGACTAGATGGTGTCCAGCCTTGGTAATCGATTCCCGGACCCAGCCACGAGGACCTGCAATGAAAGAAAGACCTACCGGCCTCATGCTGATCGCCACCATCTTCCTGGCACCTTTACTGCTCCAAGGCTGCTCTCCGTCTCTGCCCGATCAAGAGGCGGAGACACCGTCATCCCTAGAGATGGAATTCCATCGCCTGAAGGTGGAGCCAGTCGTCTATCCCTCCTATCCCACCTACTGACGTTTCCATGATGCGCTGGCCCCACAGGTAGTAGTCATCACGGCGGAGGGCCTGGAGCGGATCGGATGGGAGGATCGTCCCGAGAAGGCCTCTTGGATCCTGAGGCTTCCCGAGATGATCTGCCTCAATGGGAAGAAGCTCCATTACCAGGTGGGGATGCGGTGGAGCAGCAAGGGAGCAGCATGGTCTTACACCGGCGCTCCCGTGAAGGACCTCAACGGCCTCTGGAAACACGATCCCGAGCGTGGTTTTCAGCTCGACCCGTCCGCAGAGAAGAGGCCGGTCCTGGGCCAGCAGGCCGCCAGCATCTACGTCGATTCCAAAGGAGCCCACTACAGTCTGGCCATCACCAATGGCTCAGGTGAGGAGTGGAACGACGTGTACGCCTTTATCTGCATGAGCCACTACCACACCCCGGTCACCGGATACCGGTCCTACCTCAAGATCGGATCTTCCTGGACCGAATACCAGAGGATCCCGGAGGTGGGACCCGCTACGTTCTTGCCGGTAGCAGGAAGGGTAGAGGAGTACACCCGGGTCCAACCTGGATCGAAGGTGGCCCCCCTCTGAGCTTTCCGGGGGTGGTCTGCTGGAACATCACGAACAAGGGACACCTGCTCATCGCTCACCTATCGAAAGACTCCCTGGCGCTCCGGGCCAATCAGAATGCCCCCTGCACGGATCAGCTCCTCTGGTTCGGAGACCTGAAGCCAGGTCAGCAGGTAACCCGCAAGGGGGCACGTCCTCATCGCCAAGGCTAGTCTGGAGAGTTTCGAGGAGCAGGAGAGAGCCCTCATGCAACACTTGGAAGAGATGTGAGGGCGGAGCGGAAGGAATCACCACCAACTCTTGAAGTTGCAGCTCGCAATCTCAAGACCGGGGAGGAGGAGAAAGTAGAGTGCCGGAATGGTGGCCCGTCGTCGTAGAAAAAGACCTTCGGCTCGGAGCGTCCCGGCCGGGATTGGGGATTCCCGATCGCAGAGCTCGAAGAACCCAGCACTGTTGCCGGAGCTGCCGCACTCACGGTTTGCACAAACTTTCTTCTTTTCATGATGATTCAGCGCCGGCTGTCCCTTTTGGCTTTCTGCTGGAAGGTTCAACCGGAGCCTCTTGACTCCGACATACTGCTTGTTCGTCTGAGAGCCTGTCTGAGTAGGCTGAAAGATAGATGGATCTGGATGAATCAAGAGTTGCCTGGATCACCTTTCTGGTTCCGGCTTGATGAAGAACACGTATTCGTTTGTATCCATCTGGTGCCCAGGAGTCCCCCGGAGACTCTCGTCCCATGCCATGATTTCTTCGACCTTTGCACCATCGTAGATGATGCTGTACTGGACCATTAATTCGTTTGGGATATCGTCGTTGTACTGGTTGATGATGCAGTTGTGACTGTATCCGTCGGGGCACAGCGTGTCTCCGCTGACGATAATGCCACTCTGCCATTCGATGCCGTCATTGGATTGATAGAGAACAAAGCGATTGCTACCTTCCCCCAACTGCCCTGACCTCCCGTGCAAATAGTACTTACCACTGAGATAGGCCAGTTCTGGGTCACGAATCATCTTGTCCACATAGGCACGCTCCTGTTCGCCCCAGGTCCTACCCTGATCCGTGCTGATGCAATAGTAGAAGTGGTGCTCGTCTTTTTCGGTGTAGGCTCCGGCCAGCAGGCGACCATCTTCCATCACGCACATCGTTCCGTACCATTTGTCATCGTCCAGTGTCAGCGTGCTCCTTTTCTCCCAGCTACGCCCGTCATCCGTGCTGACATACAGGACATGGGGACCGGCGCTGCTGTCGAACAGGACGTAGTTGGTATTTCCTGTTACCGCTACTGCACATGGATAACCCACAAAATCGCCATCAAGGGGCTCATCATCTGTCCAGGTGGAACCGTTATCACTGCTTCTCATGATGCTGCTCTTGCCCCTGTGGCTGTGCAGGCCCCCATCTTCCATATGTGTGAGGAATAGCACTACGGTTCCATTCTGTGTGACCAGGCCTTCTTCGACGAATACGGGGCGGTTGGAGGCCTTCTTGTACGACTCATAGGAATACGGGAACTTGTTGTATTTTTCCCAGGTCTTGCCGCCATCGCGACTCACTGCGTACTCACTCCAACCATCATTGTTGTGGTCACTCGTATTCGTATTGAACGCCACGATCTGACCGTTGGGATACTCCATGCACACCGGTCCACCATGGGAGTTTCTGCCGGGAAAATCATGCTCCAGATCCGATATGAGCGTCCCGAAAACATCATCACCCACCTTTGTCGAAGGGTCATGGTCATAGATCAAGGCACCATCGATCTGTTCATACTGGATAGTCTCTTTGGCAACCGGACTTGGTTTCTGATCCTGCCCACAAGCCTGGAAGGCACAACCAATCAGAACCGTGGAAATAGCCATCGCACCCCATCGTTTCATTGTCATTCTCTATCCTTTCAGCAGACTCTTCTTCCTATGCTGGCTCTGTCAACTGATTGCAGCTCCATGCCGCCGCCGATCTGGCCACACTGAAACTTCTCGGCGAGCTGAAACGTCAGCGGCTCGAATGTACCCTGAGTACGGCCAGGAAAATGTCGCTCTTCTGAACCGTCCGGACATCGTCCGCCGTCAGGTAGCCCTCGCCGTCGTACCAGAGCATCAGCACGCGGTGGTCGTCCAGAGCCAGGAAGTGGGCATAGGACGCGTCACCGCCGTGTTGGGTGAGCATGTTCATCTTCCACTTTACACGCATCCGGTCCATGTCGAAGGTCCAGAGGGCGGTGCGCTGAATGGACTTCTTGGGGTCGGTTCCGATGAGTTGATCGTCGGGATAGACGTAGTTGTAGCTGCGTCCGGTTACCAGTATCGAGTTGTCTATCAGGACTACATCGGGTCCGCCCATCTTGGGGCCATCGTATACGGTCCACTGGGTATAGGGCCGGCGAGCGTGAGAGATGGAGGGTCCCGGTCCCTGGCGGGTGAAGGCCAACAGGGAATCGTCGGGAAGGAACAGCAGGGCGGTTTCGGTGTACTCACCCTCCAGAATCGTCGAGACCTTTTCCCAGCGCAGCCCATCGCTCGACTTGAGCAAGTCCAGCCGAGGGCTTGCCCCCATGATGTCGGCTGCCACGTAATGGATCCCCTTGTGCGTTTTGGGTTTCCACAGGGACCAGGGTGGATCGTGTGCGGGTCTAGGCTCACTCCAGTGTGCGCCGTCGTCGGTGTGGGTGACGAGCGTGCCCGCCGCACCCACTAGCCCATCGCTTGTTCCATTCTCTGGGTGCTCCTGGACGATATAGGCGAAGAGGCGGTTGGGCGTTGCCAGGAGATGGCACTCGACGTCACAAAGCTCCTGGGTGTCGATGACGGTGGTCGGTTTCGACCAGCCCTTAGGCTGCGCTCCCTCGGAGCGAATCATTACGATCTTGGAATCCAGCGAGATGTGCTTCGCCGCCGAACTGAAGGTCAGGCAGAAGCGTCCCCTCCAGAATACGATGCTGGGCCTCCCGTTCCACCGTCCATCAGAGACGATCTTCTCGACACGCTCGAAGAGAATCTCGGGGTCGGGATCGAAGGCGAGCTCGGCCATCCCTGCCCCTTCCGACCTGCCTCCGCGTACCAGGCCGGTCAGTAGGCTCCAAGCGCCTGCCCCACCCAACAGCCCTCTCTTCAGGAACGATCGCCGCGCCTTTCCGAATCCCTTCATATCCAACGAATACTAGATCTTTGGGTCAGGAAGGGCAATTTCAGAGGATGCTTTAGTATGCTGATCCTATGAATAGATGGGGTCACTCCTAGGATTCCAACTCGATTTCCCGCTCATTTTCTGGCTAGATTGGACTTCAGGTCGGTCCAGCTTGGGCACTGCGCGGGATGAGACATTGACCTGGCCTACAGAAGAAGCACCGTTGGTGGTGCCAGTTGGCCCGAACTGATGCTGCCGGACGATCCCGGGGGTGGGCTGGGCCGCTTACGATATCTGGAGAGGTCATGAAAGCTGCGTGGTATGAACGGCAGGGTCCTCCTTCCTCCACCTGAAGGGAGATGACAGGTCTGGTCCACTCCTCTACGCCCTCTACCTGAGCGACGACGCCTGACTTGATGAGGATTGGATTACCCGGTAGCCCCCACGTGTTCTCTCCAGCGGCATCGCAAGACGCCGCTTGCCTCAGGGCCGGAAACGCAGGGAGTAGAGACCCCCATCTTGGATCTCCACCTTCAGACGAACCACCTGCCCTGCCAGGGGGCTCAGGTCGCTCCCCCCCGTCCAGGAAACCACCCGTCCTATCTCGTCTCCGTAGATGTCCGGGCAGTCGTCCAGGGAGTACCCTCCAGGGGGCTGCCCGCAGCATCCTGGATCTCTACCCGCAGACTTCCTGCCGCCGAGGTGCATGGTTCAGGACCAGCTCCAGGCCGTTGAAGCGCAGGGGCTGGGTCAAGACGCTCCCTCCGGCGTATGGGCCTCGCAGGGAAACGAATCCGTCCTCCCTGAGCACGGCTCGGCGGATCCTGACCTGAGGTGTCTTGTAGTGCTCTACGAAATAGAGAGACATCTCTCCCGGACCCGTGGGGACCAGGGTGGGACCCACTTCGATGGCCCGGTCATGCCAGTTTAGCAGGTTTCGCCCGGGACGCAGGAAGGCTTCCATGTAGCGCCGGTCGAAGCGGATGCCGTCGCGGCTGAACATGAAGACGATGTCCGAAAGCCCCTTCTCCTCCCATCGCTCGGGATCGAAGGTCCGCTCCGGGAGGAAGCGCTTGGGAAACATCAGGATGATGTCGGGTCGCCGGTAGTAGGGGATGGCCGAGTTCTTGTACAGATGCTCGATGGGGGCCTCTCCAAAATCCAGGTAGCGGGGCTCGGACCAGGTCCGGAAGTCGGGGGAGGTGAATCGGCGGATATCCCGGACGCCATGACGCTTCCAGCCCCTGGCATAGATGGAGTAGTGTCCCCAGGCCTGGTCCCAGAGGGCGATGTTGTGGGAATCGAAGGCGGGATCCTCCACCGGTGCCTTGACGATGGGCTCAACCTGGGATATACGCGATCATCTCGATCTCGACCTTCGTGCGCGAGTCAGGAAACTCGACGCCCACAGCCGAACGCGACGGCTTGTGGTTGGTGAAGAATTCAGCATAGGCCTTGTTCATCGCCGGTTTCTCGACTTTGATATCCGACTGGAATACGGTCACCTTCAGCACGTTCTCGAGGGAGCTTCCGATGGCTTCCAGGTTGTCCTTGTGCTTCTGGAGAATCGTGCGTGTCTGCTCCTCGACGCTGCCGCCGAAATCGCTCGGACTGCCCTTTCGCGTTCCGGTCAAGCCGGATGTGAAAACAAGGTTGCCGATACGCACCCCGGCTTGGTTTTTCTCGACCTTGTGATGATCGCCCTTTGCCGGTACGCCCATCGCCAAGGCGGCCATGCCGGCAGCGCCGCCCATCTTGACGGCGTCGGAAATGAAGTCGCGGCGTTCGCTGCTGTTAGCCATTGGTGTCCTCCTCAGGAATCTGGTGTTGCTTTCAGAGATACTTGCTTCCTTGGACTAATCCTTCGACCCCTCTTACAAGCGCTTGAGCATACAGACTCTTGGAAGCTGCCATGGTTGATAGATTTATTCTGCGGTGGTTCCGTGCTGCTTTGATCACAGCATCATCGGGATCATAAAACTCCAGCTGGTGCACATATCTGTCCATCTTGTCGCTTTCAGGTTGAACATAGGCTCGGGCATAACGCTCGATCAAGAGCTTGAGTTCATCACGCCAATCGGTTATCCGTATCGTCCAATTTTCGCCATCATCAAAATCCGGTATCAAGGTATGGATACGGGTGATCATGCGCGGATTCATTTGCAAGAACAGATCCTCGATATCTTCGATGGATTGTGTGGCTGATTTCTCAGCTAACTGTTTCAGAACGAACATATCCTGATATACACCCATCTCCCCAGCTGAATCACCTGCTACCGACCAGACAGGTTCCAGAATCTCGCGGATTCCTCTGGACATAAACCAGCCCATCATTAAAGCCACTTTACCTTCAATCTTGACCTGTTCTTCCAGAACCTTGCTTCTTCGTAGGCTCAGGTCTTCCCTGCTCATCCCGGCCCAGGTTTTCTCGGCTTCGGATTTTTCTCTCTTGATGACATTTGCTACCTGTTGCTCGGAGGCTCGAACCAACCAACCCATACGTGAGAGGTTTCCAGGAATCGCAAGCTGGAAATCCGAATAAACGTATCCGTTGAAGTTCGCGGGCATAAGATTCGAAGTCATTGCCAGCTCGACAATATCGTCCAGTAAAGCAAAAGACGTGAGCCGGTTTGGTGGCGACATCTGCGTGCCATGAACTCGAAGATTCCTTGCCAGGAGTAGACTTGCAAAAAAGGCTGATCCTGCACTGCTGACAGCCAGGCTTCCCAGAAAATCTCTTCTATCCAGCATGGTCATGAAACTCTTTTTTCCAAGATTGCCAAGAAGGAAGGCTTATCAATATCGCCCCTAAAATAATCACTCGCACCGTTGAGATAGAAATACCCCAGCCTGAGTACCCGTGCATAAAGGCTCTGATCCTTTGCCTTTTCCACAGAGCTCTTCAGATCCAGGCCAGGTTCTTGACCGTTTTGAATGGCGCGTACGTAGCGAATGATATCGTCGGATTCATCATAATAATTATCCTGGTCATAGTAGCGCCTGCTCAGTTCAGGATCGGGGTGGTTGTAGGCTTCTTCGTATCTCCTGACATCTTCCGTCAAGGCCTGATACCGTTCGACGAAAGTATCGACCCAGAGGTCGAAGTCGTCCTCCTGTTCGAGAAACACATGCTTCTTGATCATGTCTGCCTGCCACATTCGGGTAAGAAGAGGCTCGGTTATAGCGACATCAATGCTACCGCTCGCAGGATGAGACCGCATGTTGTAATCAAGGGTAGCTTGAGAAAACATTTCCTTCGGCGACAAGGAAGGTCTCTTGCCACCGTCATACACCATCCTGAAGGTCATGGCATCCTGGTAAACCCGGCAATTGTCATTGGTGTATAAGGGGTTTGGGTCAGCCTCCGCTGCTTCAAAAGCCAAACTGAATCCCGTGTCAGCTGCGCGATGGGCCAGCCAGCCAATTGCATAGGCAATTCTGATCTGCACCTCGCGATCGCTTTTAACGGAATTCCAGGTGTCTTTGTATTTTTCCAGAATGGGTACCGCATAATCACTGTTCCCCCGGGAAGCACTGCCCAGGAGCCCACTGTCATATTGGTTTTGGATACAGGTTTTGAAGGGAGCGCATATTTCCGGGATACTGAGAGCAATCCGTGCCAGATCCTCGTAAATGGCAATGTGCGTGATGTGTTCCGACATCGCTGCTCCTTTGTTTTGACGACCTTACTCCTATGATGACGTATGAATAGTCATATAGGTTACAGCGATGTAGTCGGCATTTTCAACACCTTCGGCTATGCGCATGGGAATTGACTCGCCGACTTTGATCTCCCATTCGTCCAGCCAAACATTGACGCCACGAGCGTCCAAGTCCGTCGCAAGTCGTTTGACTGCGATCTTATCTCGACTCGAATGACTGAGAAAGACTGAGGGCGCTGTTTTCATCGACGATTGTCCGGCTAACGTTGAGGATTGAGCTGGCATTCTCTAGCGCCGCTGGTTAGCACGGAGAACTCTGAGGAAGTTGCTTCCTAGGATCTTCAAGATCTCCTCCCGCTTGTAGTCGCGTCCAACCAGCGTCGCCGTGACCAGAACGATGAGAGGTGCCATGGTTCCCCAATTCCCGCGAGTATCTGCCAACCTTGTCGTAAATGGCAACCGGTCCGCGCCGTGACGCGTACAGCTGCCTACAGCCGTGCTCAAGATATACACAACTGGCCTGGCCGCACATCTTGTGGCCCGTCGTCATGTTCTCCACCGTGATTCGCTTGCCCAATGCCGCTCCGACCACTCCTTGCTCTGCTCGACGAGGTTGTTGGCATACTGGGTTCTACTCCCTGTCAGAATTTGGGGGTGCGCTGACCAGCAGTGCCGAAACATCAGCCATCGCAGTGCGAGCGACGGGCCTGGGGCCAGGCCTCCGAGTTGAAAACGGAGTAGATCTCGGCTTGGGCGGGAATTGGTCTTTCTTGGCGCTTTCTTCTTGTGTCGTAGGGAGCCGATACTCCTCAGTCAACTGACACAGACAACTCCAACCCCAAGTCTCCGTCGAGTCTGGGCATTAGAAGATTTGCTCATTTCCTGGCTCCCGAGGACGGCAGGGCGACGCTGGCTAGGGTGCCTACCAACAAGTTTACTGCCAGGGCCACGGGGGCGATCCAGATGAAGCTGACGGGATCACTCCCGGTGGTAGCATCCATCCCGAAGATGGGGCCCGAGAATGCAATAGTTGCGGCTGTGGTGATGCCACTGAGGGCGCCTGCTATCACCCCCACCGGTGTGGCGAAAGGTACGAAGAGGGCGAAAACAAACAGGGCAAAAAGGGGGGTCACCAGTAAGGAGGCCTTCTCGCCCACCGCCCAGATGTTCCCCGGAACCTGCTCCAGGAAGGAGCTGCCCAAGATAACGAAGAATCCGATGCCAAGGGCCAAGGCTTTGGCCAGGCGGGTGCGTCCGTACTGGGTGGCCGGCTGTCTCCCGAAGCGCTCCAGAAAGTCCTTGTTGATGACGGCCGTGATGGAATTAACTCCCGAATCGATGCTGGACATTCCAGCTGCAAACATGGCGACGACGACCAGACCCGAGGCCCCGGGGGGAAGCAGGAAGGCGATGAAATAGGGGAAAACCTTATCCCCGTTCTGATCCGTATCAATGCCAACCGGCAGGAGATGGGAGTGCTCCTGGAAGAATCCCAGCAGGGCAAAACCAGCAATCCAAAGCGTGAGCACCACCACGACGTTTGCCACCTGACTGGCCAAAAGAGAGCGCCGGGCAGACTTGACGTCGGTGGTGGCCATGAATCGCTGGATCATCGTCTGGTTGCTGCCAAATGCGGAGACAGAAAGAACGATCGAGTAGAGGATGGCCCCCCCTACGCTCATTCGTACCGAGGGATCGAAGCTAAAGAGAGGCTGCTCATCCCAGTGAGGCTGCCAGGAAGTGGGAACCCACCCCAGGCCACCCATCCGATAGGTCACGATGGCGACGACCATCCAAGCACCTCCCAGCATGAGAAGCCCCTGGAGCGTGTCGGTTATGACCACCGCCCTGAGGCCGCCCAGAGAGGTGTAGGTCACGGCGACGAGCCCTGTGAGGAAGGCGATCCAGGGAATCGAAGACTTGTCCAGGCCGAGAATAATGCTCATGGCCTTGGCCGTGAGGTAGAGCAGCATCGACATGGAGATCAGCTGAAGTACAAGAAACATGACGGCACCCAGCATTCGGACGCGTAAACCCAACCGGGCTTCCAGGAGCTCATAGGCGCTGGTCACACGGTTGCGCATGAATACCGGAATGAACACGTAGGCCACAATCAGGAAGGTCAGGGGGAGAGAGAGGAGGTTGGCCATCCCGGCCGGCCCCTTGCTAATGGCCTCCCCGGACACCGACAAGTAGGAAATAGTGCTCAGGAGCGTGGCAAACATGGAACACCCGACCAGGGTCGGATTCATCCGTCCACCACCAGTGAAGTATTCCTCAAGCGTCGTCTGGCGCCGGCTGTGGTAGTAGCCCAGGGCGATCGTACCCAGGGCGTAGAGGAGAATGATGGTCCAGTCGATGAGGGCTAATCCGTCCCCGAGAGTCTTATTCAGCACGCTGACTCCGTGGCATGAGCAGCACTTGCCGTGGGTCCCATCTGGGACTGGGGTACGGAGGTCCGGATGGCCATCCGCAGGGAGCGCGATGTCAACCAGCTTACCCTGGCCCGCCCCTGGGATCACCAGACGGTGTCGCAAAAGGTCCGAGAGCGGGCCCCATAGGATCCACGAAGCACTCCCCATAGCCACGGCGTCAGGAGGCCAAGGCACACCCCGTTGACTATGGGTAACCCATGAGGCGGCGTCAACCTTGGGACCCTGGGGAAATCATGTCCTGGCCCGCCGGAGCGCCACCGATGATGCCCCAGGATTCGCGATCCAAGCCCTCGAACCGAACAAGTCAACACAAAATCAACGTCGTCCTCAACTGGTCGGAGGAACTCAAGCGACTAGTGCCGACGGGGGAGTAACGGGACCTCCGAACATCTCGGCTATCTAGAGGCAATCCTGCTAGAGGCAAGCGTAGTTCATTCGACGTCTCAAGGGGAACTTTGGATGACCGCTTTGGTGTGCGTATGCGGTCGTTCGATTTCGATGAAATCGGGCCGCTCCAAAGCTCTCGTGACGTTGAACTACCAAGATGTCCATCCGATCGCCGAATCCCATCTCATTGCAGTTCGCTCTCTCGAACGGTCCGCACAGCCCCGACGAGTGTAACAAATCGCCGCAGCCTACCAACTCCGCTGCGGAATTGAGGAACGTAGAGATCGCCGCTTGCAGCTGAGCGGCCGTCCGCTATGCCGACACGAAAGGACGACGAAACTGCACGGGATGCCTGAACTCTCCAGATTTCTGGGATCCTCGATCTGCAGTTTCCCCTGGGATGCTCAATGTTGCTCACTACTCCACCACTCCACTACTGCTCAGAGAACCAGTAGGAATAGAAGTGAGCCTGGCGGACTCTAAAGCGGAGACTCACCTGTTGACCCGAGAGTCCGGAAATATCCCCGCTCTGCCACGAAACCTCGGCTTGTTTCAGATCCCCTTTGAGACGACCCGACACCCCCCTTACCTTCCCTTCGGCATCTAACACCTCGACCCTCAGGTCGCCCTCGGGGGCGTCCACATTGACCCACAGCTTGCCCGCAGGTAGCGCAAAAGACTTGGTCAGAAGAGTTCCTTCGGTCTCTCCGGCATCCAGGGAGACGAAGCCGTCGCGTCTGAGAACGGCCAGACAAATGGCTCCCGTATCGGCTTCAAGGCCTGGAATAGGTACATTCCGACCGTCCGGGTACTTCCCTACATAGGTGAAGGTTCCCCGATACTTGAGCCCCGTGTAGTAGAACCAGAGCTCATCGCCTCGCTCCAGTGGGTAGGAAGGTCCGATGATCTGGGTCAGGTCGTAGGCCCCGGCACCCGTCGGTGAAGAGCCTATGAAGGCACGGCGATCACCCTGGCGCCTCCAGGTCTTCAGGTCTCGACTCGAGACCAGCTGTACCAGATGGAAGCCTATCGTATTAGGGTAGTTGGGGACTCGAGCAATCGCGTGATAGAGCGCCGGTGTGCCTATGTACAGACCCTCGTAGCGAAATACACCCATATGGTAGACGTCCACATTGTAGACTGAAGGGTCGACTTTGAAGATAGGGAGTGGTTTCCAGCTTCTGGGGTCGGCGAGACGCTCTTCGATATTCTTCCGGCCCAGCTTCTGATCCAGCTCATCGGCGTGGAAGATCAGTTCCGGTTCCGTCCACTGCTCGAAGTCCTTGCTGGTCGTCAGATAGACAGAACGCCCGTAAGGGCCCCCCTGCTTCACCGTGCCAATGTACAGCTCCCTACTTCGATCCAGGGAAAAGTTCTGCTCGTCGCTACTACGAATGGCCGGTACGACGCCGACCAGGATGAAGACCCGCTCGGGTAGATCCAGGACTGTCCAACGATAGCCGTCTGGAGAGACGGCAAGTTGGGTCGGAAAGAAGGATTTGAAGCGACGGGCAGGATCCGCCTCGATCAGATCGTAGAGCACCCGGCCCACCTTCAGGTTCGAGGCACGTTCCCCTCGGCTCCAATGAAGCCCATCCTGACTTTCCCACAGCCCTCCGCCATGTACCGGAAGATCTCCCGATCCGGATCCCAGAAGGGAGCAGTTCGCGTCTGGATTGCGCCTCCCTTGGTAGGATCTGGACGGATCACCGCTCCCTTCTTGACAGGAGGATGCATCGTTCGAGTGAGGTTGTCGATGCTTGCGATGCCGAGATCATCCAGAAAGAGCTGCCGCTCGCCCTCTGCGACCTCGAAATGATTCTCAGCCTGGAGCAAACCGACGAAGAGGACCGTCATCAGAATCGTGGGTTTCATTCTGCAATCTCCACAACTGTTAAGAAGGGACAGGCCCCTGTTTTGAACGAAAGTCCGGTTCTTTAAACTGTAATCGTTGAGGTCGTTGGCTGAGCGTGGAGTCGTTGTCCCCTATGAGGTGATTCGCTACGGGTTCCGCAAGTTCGGTCCAACCTGTGCTCGATCTCTGAGACGAAAGAAGGGACAAAGCCATCGGCCCGGCCCGTCGCCACCCGAAGGGCAGATGGGGGTTGTGGACGATCTCTGCGTTCGTCGTCGTCGAAGAGAGCTAACGGTCGTCATTCAACAGGTCCCGTAGGAGAGCCAGAGGTGATGATTCTGTTTTGAACCTCGTAGATTCACCCCGCCAAGCGTTTCCGGTAGAGCATGCCCCTCGCTGGCACCTACCGGCCTCGTCATCCCGAGCACACCGCCTTCTACCGGTGTTTGGAAGACTACTGGGAAGAGTTCAAGCAGGATTATCCCTACTTCTACGAAAGAGACTATGGGCCCTGGCGTCCGGTGGTGGAGAAAACCGTCGAGCGTTTCCTCCAATGTGGGATCCTTCGTCATGGATTTTCCCGCCTGCGCTGCTCCGACTGTCGTCGGGAGCAATTGCTGGCGACATGAGATAGCAGGACTTTGATGGCAACGGTGCGATCGAGCCGGGCATCTCTGGCCTTGAAGACCTCTCCCATCCCGCCTTCGCCGATTTTCTCGGTGATCTTGTAATGGGAGATGGTTTGGCCTATCAACGGAGTCTCCAGGATTGAGGGAAGTCTATCTCGAGAATACTAGAGCCTTGGGTCTGGAAGGGCAATCTCAGGGGACGGCATATATAGACGTCGGAAGCATAGTGGAATTCAATCCGCCTTCTCCACTGACACTCGGGATGTCGTTCGCTACTTGTTTGTGTGCTTGAAACTTCCATCCCTTGTCGGTGTTTCTCGAAAGGGCGACCCGTCCTTTTCAGCCACAAGCTCCTCGTGGTCGCATGACCGCTTGGTCTGTGTGGAATGACGGCTGTTGGCCGCTAGCGGCCCTTCATTCGAACGTCTGCGGGGGAAATTCGAATGACGGATTTTAGGCGAAAGCGGTCGTTCGATTTCGATCAGATCGGACGCTGTCTGTAAGATCGTCTGCCGACTACCACAGTTCTGGTAACCCAAATCGTCGAGCACTTGTTGCCCTGAAGGAGCCTGGAACCTCCTCCCAGGACGGCTCTCCTGTTGCAGCGAGTGTTGGCTTTCATCTTTCTTTCCTTCTGGATCGATGCACACGTGGGATTCGATGGTTCCAGAGTAGCAGAAGAGGAAAACAGGCCAAAGTGCTTCAGATGCGCCAGTCGAGTAGGTGGGTGAGGCCGGGGGCGAGAGGGGGTAAGGACCAGGCCTGACTCGCACCAAACGCTGGTCAGGGTTGCCCGACGAGAGCCGGTCGGTGAAGGCGGTACCAGGAGCAAGTTGCGCCAGTGCCGAAAAGTCCAACTGAGGTGAATCGAAGGGGGTCCCCCTAGGGGGGTAGGGGGTGCCTCGGAGAAGCTGTTCGCCGCTGGACAGGCGCAAAGTCAAGGAAGGTCCAAGAGGACGTCCATCAACTCTCGGACTCAAGGCGAGCGGGAGCCAGATCCAGGACAATCTTTGGGTGATGCCGATGGGCGTCACGAAGAACAAGCGCGAGCATCGGGTTCCTTTGTCTGAGCCCACTCTCGCGATCCTGGCGCGACTTAAGGGGAGGCACAAGGGCGACGATGATTGTGTCTTTCCCTCTCGGGTTGGGGGAACTCTGAGCTGGACGGGCAAGACCAACCGACGCATTCAAGTAGCAGTGGATTTTCACTTTACCCCCCACGATCTGCGCCGGACGTGCGCGACTAATTTGAGCGAGCTGGGAGTTGAAGACACGATTATCGCACGGATCTTGAATCACGGCTGGGCGGAGCGCAATGTGACTGCGGTCTATAACCGCTTCCAGAAACTCCCCGAGATGCGGCGCGCGCTGGAGCGCTGGGGTGCGAGGCTCGATCAGATCGTTACCGGCGAGGCGGGCAAGGTTGTTAGGATGGGTTAGGATCTTTTTCCTGCTTACGTTTCGAAGCAAATCGTCGGGCGGCTAGTCGATTTGAGCACTTCCGAGAGCAGTAGCGTATTTTCCCTTCTCTATAAAAGAGGTTTCCACAAAAAACAGAGCAGATCAAGATCTTTCCTAGAGCCTTCCCCCCGAGCAAGTAAAACAGCCGAATCAAAAAACAATCGCGAACTGGCCCGCTAGCGACGATCTGAGCATGGCTTCCGGCAGGAATGATAGCGCAGTTCAGCTTGAGTGCCACGGCCTTTATCGCTTGGACCCTGGCAGCTGCTGGTTTCTTCGTGCTGGCCGAGCGTGCGATCGGCATCAGGAACTTGCGGATCTGCTCTTGAAGGTCTAGAAAATCCTTCCGTGTGTAGTCCTGAGCGAGGGGCGGAACTATCGCAGAGACCACGATCCCGCTCAAACTCTCTAGAGTCTGAGGGATTTCCCTCTCCGCGTGGAGGTAGAGAGCGAGGTCCTCTTTCAAGTTCAGCCAGTCCCCTGCTCTCAGAGTTTCCAGATCTGCCGTCGCCAGACTGACGGCAAACTTGATCCTTTCCTCGGCGGTGCGCATAGGCACCATCCTAAACTAAGCGTTGATACCCCCGTAACCCCCAGCAAAAACTTATAAGCGTTGTAATATAAAGAACGCTTTGACATCCGGTTATCGATTGTGCTCCAATTTCCTTGGACCGTTTCTAGAAAGAATTAGAAAGACAATGAAATTTCTCCGCGTTCCAGAAGTTACTGAGAAGGTGGGTCTAAGCCGGGTATCAATTTGGCGGCTAGAGGCAGCGGGTGAGTTTCCAGCACGGCGACACATCAGCAAGAAGTTGGTCGGCTGGATTGAGGAGGAGGTTGACGAGTGGATCAGGAGTCGAGAGCAAGCGGAGCCCTACGGTCGCGACAGGCTGGAGAACCGCTGAGAACGGATAGTTCGGCGGCGGCTGAGCCGACCGCCGCCGCCGTTAAAACGAAAACAGTCAAAGAACGCAGTGATGAACCCCCAAGAAACCGCTCTCTGCTACCTACGCGGCGGTCTCTCCGTCATACCCATCAGGGCCGATGCTACTAAAGCACCGCTCATCCCCTGGAAGGAATTTCAGGACAGAAGGCCGGAGCCGTCAGAGATTCAGCAGTGGTTTGGTAATGGCAACGCTGGGATCGGGGTCGTCTCAGGCCGCGCCAGCGGCAACCTAGAAGTTGTTGATTTCGAGGCAGCTTTTCCGATTAAGGAGTGGGCACAATTGATGGAGCTTGATCCTGGCGGCAAAGAACTCCTCCGAAGGCTTCCTCTCGTTCAAACACCAACGGGGGGGTGGCACCTCTACTATCGGTGCACGGACGGGATCGAGGGAAATCAGAAACTCGCCCAGAGGAGCGTCTTTGATCAGAATGACCAGGTAACAGTAAAAGTTCTGGCTGAGATCCGAGGCGAAGGTGGCTACGTGATTGCCCCCGGGTCGCCTCCCGGCTGCCATCCCACTGGCAAACCCTACCTCTTCGCAAGGGGAGACTTCGCCGGGATTCCTAGCATTTCTGCAGGTGAGAGACTTCTCCTCCTAGATGCAGCCCGAACGTTCGACGAGTTGCCGAAACCCAAAGCCGTTATCCGTGGAAGCTCCCGCCTCACGGATAGCCGCCCAGGTGATGAGTTCAACCAGAGAGCCCCGTGGGGGGAGATTCTGGAACCCGCTGGCTGGACGAAGGTATTTGACAGAGGCGACGTAGGGTACTGGCGTCGTCCTGGTAAGGCTTACGGCTGGTCGGCGACGGTGAATTTCGGCGGTTCTGACCTGTTGTACGTCTTCAGTACCAGCACTGTCTTCGAGGCTCAAGAAGCCTATACAAAATTTGCTGCGTATGCAGTCCTCAGCCATGGGGGCGACTTCACACTCGCCGCTGCTGAGTTGGCCAGGACAGGCTATGGGAACCAAATAGGCGGGAAGGCTGAGCTCGGCGCTGATAGCCAGACCCGATCAGCGCAGAATGAGAACCAGAAGCCTTCCCAGGCGGACATCTTGGTTTCTCTGGTTCTCGATCAGGGCGTAACGCTCTTCCATGATCAGCTAAGCGATCCCTTTGTCCAAATCAGTGTCGGAGACCACTACGAGATCTGGCCCTGCCGAAGCCATCAATTTCGGCAATTTCTCGCACATCTATATTGGGGGAAATGCAGGAAAGCAATCCGCTCCGAGGTGATCTCCTCGGCACTGAATGTCCTGGTGGCCAAAGCTATTTTCGACGGCCCTAGACACGAACTGCATAATCGCGTCGCATGGGACCGGCGGGAGATCTTCTATGACCTCGGTAACTGGAAGGCCATACGCATGAATCAAGCTGGATGGCAGCTAGATGATTCACCGCCCATACTCTTCCGAAGGTTCAACCATCAGCAATCTCAGGTCACTCCATTAAGGGGCGGCGATCTCTCGGACATCCTCCGGTACGTCAATCTTGAAGACGAGCAGTTGGGGCTGCTGCTCCAAGTTTGTCTGGTCACCTCGCTGATACCTGATATCCCCCACCCAATCCTGGTAGCCCACGGGCCCCAGGGTTCGGCCAAGACCAGCTTTTTCAGAGTCATCCGGCGCCTCATCGACCCATCAGCTATCGAGACTCTGTCCTTCCCCCGAAACCACACTGAGTTGGTTCAACAGCTGGCTCACCACTGGGTGGCCCCGTACGACAACATCACCCGAATACCTGAGTGGGCCAGTGATACCTGCTGTCGAGCGGTCACAGGAGAAGGCTTTTCAAAGAGGCAACTCTACACCGACGATGAAGACATTGTTTACCAATTTCGGCGATGCATCGGTTTGAACGGAATAAACATCGTAGCTCAGAAGCCCGATCTACTCGATCGAAGTATCCTTTTTCGCCTGGAACCTATCCCGGAAAAATCACGGAAATCCGAAGCTTCGTTGTGGAAGGGGTTTGAAGAGGCACGCCCATACATTCTTGGGGCAGCTCTTGACGCACTTTCCAGCGCGATGTCCCTGAAGGACGAGGTTCGGCTGGAGAGACTCCCTCGTATGGCTGATTTTGTTACCTGGGGCTGCGCTGTGGCTCAGGCATTGGGATTCGCTCCAGAAGATTTCCTCCTTGCCTATCAGGACAACATGCGGGTACGCAACGAAGAGGTAATCGCAAGTAGCCCAGTAGCAGTCGCGATTTCAGCCTTGATGGAGTCGAAAGAAGAATGGGAGGGAACTGCTACGCAGTTGATCAATGAGTTGAACGGCTTCGCCGAAGATCAGTCCATCAATACCAAGGCTAAGAACTGCCCCCAGGCGGCAAACTCCCTGGTCCGTCGTCTGAACGAGCTACAGCCGAATCTGTTGGCCCAGGGCCTCGATGTCGAGACGGGCCACTACCGGGGAAGCCAGAAACTCATCGGCATTAGGAAGATTCACGAGAATACCGTAGATATCGTAGGTACCGTTGGAGTCACTGAAAACACGTCGGTTACAGGCTTCGATATTGGCAACACTTCTCAGACATTGTCGTCGATATCGTTGCGCGGAAACGTCAGTGCTGATGAGGGTGCCAACGATAACAACGATCGCAACGATATTTCCGGGAAGCGGAAGGTTGTTCGACTTTGAGGACGATTAGCGCGTCTGCTAATGAACTCGACGAGCCGGAGATTTGCGTCTCAGCCGAAGGGTCCCAGTTGGTGGTTGAAGGCCCGGAGCACTTACTCACAGATCAACTTCTGGAGGAACTCACCGCAAAAAAGCCACAAATCCTTCGGTTGCTCTTGTGGAATAGGAAGACGAATTCCTCCTTCGGGCGGTGGCCAAGATCGCCTGAAGGAGACAACCAAGAAACAGGGGCACAGCTCAATCTAGATCACGCTTGACATCTACTGACACCGGCTGGAGAGGCGCAAGTCAGCGGCATCACGGACGGATGAGATGCTCTTTGGGGCAACCAGACCAAGGGTAAAAGAGCTGCGACAGTGAGAAGGCCTGGAACGCAGAATGTGTGGGAGAAAAGCATGTCTGGGACTGAAGACGCTGAAGACTTCCTGACTGAAGTGGAGATTCGGCAGCTTAGATCTGCCCTGAAAGAGGACTTTACTGAAGCAGACTTTCTCCAACTCGTCTCCTGGGGACGCCAGACCAGAATCCGGGTGGCACTCCTTGAGCTTGCACTGGAGGGTAAAGTGAAGGTTAAAATCACTGATTGTGGCGAGCCTGCTTTCGCTGCCCGCCTCCTAAACTGAAGTCTCAGGTTAACGTGAGATGCTTACAGCAGTAGAAAGGAGACAGTCTCCGATAGCTCACCGTCCTTGAGGAGACTCTCCTCCTCTAATACCCAGAACCGGCACGCTTTCATTGCTGCCCTTCTCAGGGGCCAAGGTCTCTTGCGGAGTCCCCAATGCCGAGTTGAGTCCTCGTTCCATCCGGTGTACCTACCGGCCCTGTTTTGAGGTGGGTGCAAGACCGTCGGAACGTCGCACGTCTCTACTTCTCGAACAACGCGGCGAACGGTACCAGTTTGCGTCCAGGATCAACACACCTGGCGTTAATGGGGGTAGGATGGGCACTCCTGCCCGTCGGGAATACAGACAT
>CAUZIZ010000106.1:0-19630 GCA_963579905.1 Acidobacteria bacterium UBA6911
TTTACCATCCCCTGTAACCCTGACGGTGGTTTCCCCCCCAGAAATGATGCAGCAAGGTCGCTGGACCGGGAGTCCGGACTGGAGCACTTCCCGGGCAAGAGCGGTATGGACTAGGGCCACGTCCCCGTTGTTGCCGGCGATCGAAGAGGAGAGTATCAGAGGAGTAAATCCAAGACTCCGCGCCTTCTCTGCTGCCGCCTTCAAAGCCACTATATTGCTGGCGACGATTACGTTCTGGACCCTTGCGAAGCGGGAATCTCCAGGTTTGGGAGTCTCCCTTATCCCTGGAATGTCGGAAGCGGCGCCACTGCGCAGATAGGATAGGACTTCCGGCGGAGTTGATTCCTCGATGTTGTACTTGGCCAGAATCCGCAGACAGTCTTCAAAACGTGTGGGATCGGGCACAGTGGGTCCGGAGGCAATGCTGGTTAGTGCGTCGCCTACCACATCCGAAAGCATCAAGGAGACAATCTGAGCGCCGCTGGCGTGCTCGATCAGTCTCCCTCCCTTGATTCGACTGAGATGCTTGCGGATGGCATTGATCTCGTGGATGGTGGCACTACTCCTCAAAAGCATGGCGTTGGTGCCCTGCTTGGCCTCGAAGGAGATCTCAGCGACGGGAGCCGGAAGCAAGGCAGAGCCTCCGCCAGAGAGAAGCACCAGGAGGAGATCCTGCTCGCTAATGTGCTGGTGGAGAAAGCTCAGTAGTGCCTCGCTCGCCCGATGTCCATCCTCGTCGGGTTCGGGGTGTCCGGCTTCCAGAACCTGGGTCTTGTTGAGGGCTCCGCCATGACCGTGTTTGACGACGATCAACCCCTGTTGGAGCTGGTCTCCCAGGATGTCCTCCACGGCTCGAGCCATGGGCACGCCTGCCTTTCCGGTTCCCACTACGAAGACCTTCCGAAAGTCGGACAAGGCGTAGGTCTGTCCCGCCAGTTGAAGGGAATCTTTCTGGCATGTGAGCGAACGTCTGACCGCCTCCTCCGGATCGACCGCGTCCAGGGCGGCCTGGTAGATCATGCGCTGGCTCGATTTCATTGTTTCGATCGTCATCGTGTCAAATCCACCACCTGATGAGCTGGGTCACCGGCTACAGCAGATCATTCCGGTCAAAACGTCAGTCCAGCTCTCTCCTCGGAACCTGGCTTCAGCTTGCTAACGGCTCAAGTCGTTCGCGGCTCTGCCGGACTTGTCTTCAGATTGTTGACACCCGGTTCAGGTTCCTCTGCGACGTTCAGACATTCGGACGTTGAGGCGTTCCGACTCTCAGACGAGTCGTTGCCCTGTTCCTTCTCATCTCTCGTTAAGGTTGAGACGGATTATTCCGCCTTTCCCATTCCAGGGTAGGTAGCGCTCTAACAGGTGATGTCGAAAGAATCCCATAAGGGCGCCGCCTCCAAGGCTCATGAAGATGAAGCATACCCCACCGAGACCCACCCGCCGCACCATGCCCATAAAGGTTATGGCGTCGTCTCGAAGGGTGGGTCTATTTCGTTTTTCGTAGATCCACTTGATGCTGGGTGTGTAGGTCACGTTGCTGAGGATTTTCCTGGCTTGTTCCTGGGGCCCGATCAGCAGGCTTACAAGAAGGCCACTTCGTTTCATATAGATGCCGGTCGAGGATATATGGGATTGCAGCAGTGTGTGCAATTTCTCAAAGTAATCCTCAGCCAGGGCCGGGGTAGGATATCCCAGGAGAAAGAGAGCGCTGTCTTCCGGTCCATAGCGGGCGTAGGTGACTTCGACTTCGTCTTCGAATCCGACTAAGGGGATGAGGTGGGTGGGGAAGTCAGGATTGAGACTCAGGGAGCTCTGTCCTAGATAGAAGCTAATCGATTTCTGGATCAAATCATGCTGAGGCAAGTAGAGAACGGTAACCGGGTGAACGTTGAGGAGGGGAATGGCTTCAACCAAATCCGAGGCGATTCTTCTCAGGAGTTGGGGGTCGGCAGGTCCGCCCCCTCTCTGCCTTAACTGGAGAGCGTAGGGACCTCTCCAGAAGCTCAGTTGGGCACCACGGTAGAAGTTCTCTACCGGCAACTCAAGGCGCTCCCCGGAGGGATCGGCACGGTTTAGGAGAGAGAAGACACCGAAGGCACCGGACGGATCCAACATCTCATGGACCTGGAGCTCGACAACAGGGGCGCCCTCTGTTGCTGTCTCCCGGAGATGCCAGCTCGAATACGAAAGCAGACCGTATTCCTCGAGAAGTGGGACCTCCAGGGATCCTATTCGCGCTTGACCCTCGATGAGGGTGACTTCTTCCAAGTTGTCGAACCGATAGTGATCCAGGGAAGGGAAGTATTGCTTGATCGTGACGTCGGCCAGCATAGCCTGAGTCAAGAAGAGAAGCAGGACAAGGAAAGCGACACTAGCGAAACACGCACGGCTTTGATAGTGAGGGCACCTGCCCAGAGCCGGTAGGTTGCAGAATCGGTACCGCGAGACGTCTCCCAAATTCATGTCCAATTGCCGGGACCGATTCTAACATGCCCGGTTCGTACCTTTGGTGTTTGAGATTCGGGGTTTCGTCGGAACTATCGCGCCTGGGCGGTCCCGGTTCTTGAGCGAGGGCTAGAAGCCTCGGCTCTGTGCTGCCCGTTCGTTGAGGGGGACTGAGCCCAGGGCTCGGAAGTACTGTTCGATACCCGTATAGAGCGATTCGACGACCTGGTTCCGGCCTTTCTTGCTCTTCAGGAATTTCTCCTCGGAGGGATTACTCAGGAAGCCTACCTCGGTGAGAATGCTCGGCATCTTTGCGCCGATCAACACGATGAAAGGCGCTGTCTTCACGCCCCGGTTTCGAAATCCAGATCGATGTTTCCGGATGCCGGAAAAGAGGTTCTTCTGGACCACGTGGGCCAGATCCTTGGACTCTGCATTGTAGTCTCCCAAGGTAATCTGGTGCAGTAGGTTCTCGAGATCCTGAATGGTTCTTTGAGAGGATGCGTTCTCGCGGCTGGCCACCTCCCTGTCGGACGCGCTGGAAGTAAAGTTCAGAAAAAAAGTCTCCGCTCCCGTGGCCCGGCGTACCCGGCTGGCATTGCCATGGATCGAGATGAAAAGGTCGGCCTTCTGTTGGTTGGCGATGGCAGTTCGGTCCTCCAGAGCCACAAAGCGATCCCGTTCGCGTGTCAAGGTCACCTTGGTCCCGAGGCGCTCTTCAAGCAGGCTTTTCAGGCGCAGGGCCAGGTCAAGAACCAGTACCTTCTCGGTCATCCCTCCGGGACCGATGGTGCCGGTGTCGCTGCCGCCATGACCGGGATCGAGCACCACATGACCCACCTTCAATCCCAGGACCCTGGTGAGGCTTCTGTCCCCGTGCAGGTTCGGCGCTGACACCACCGGGGTAGGGGGAGCGGCCGCTTCACTTGGGTTGCTGCTCGGGGGAGGCTTGGTCAAGGGCAGCACGGCATCAGAGATGGCCGGCTCTGGCTGCTGCTGGGAAGCCTGCAACCGGTCGCCACTGATGTCGATTACGATGCGAAAGGGATTGTAGAGAGCGAAGACGAGATGTTCGTGAATGCGATTGAAATCCAACACCACCCGCACCACATCCGACCGATTCTCCGCCACCCGGATGCGAGTGATGAAGACGTCGTCGATCTTGTAGGTCTTGCCCTTGAGATCGGCCGCCAATTGGGCTCTCTGAAGGTCGAAATAGATACGATCAGGGTTGTTTAGAACGTCCTTTCTGAACTCGATCTCCCGGTCCAGCTGGATGACCACGCGAGTGTACTCTTGATTGGCGCGATAGCGGATTTCAGAAACCTGAGCGATATCCTTAGCGACTTCCTTGGGGGTGCTTTTCCGGGGTTTCGGACGGGGCGGAACTTTCAGCAGCCGTACACGTCTCAGGGCAGTCGAACGGTGCTTGGTGGAGGGGTACTCCCGAGCCACGAATTCGTAGTAGTAGATGGCTTTGCTTCGGTAGGCGGTGTTCCCAAAGCGGGTGGCCATCTCGTCGTAGAGTCTGGCAATCGCGTAGAGTGCGTCATCGCAGGCTGAATAGGTGGGATCGTGGTCGATAACGAGCCGATGCAGAAAGATGGCTCGCTGGTATTGGGAACGGGTTCTCTTGGATTCAGCGGTACGAGTGAGGCGTTTGTAGTACTCATCTGCCTTTTCGTAGGCTCGTCGGGCAGCACCCCGATTTCGAGACTCGAGCGGCTGTAGAAATAGAAAAAGACACAGTAATCCTACGGTAGCGATACGTAGGCTAGTAAGCACGTTCACCCTCCTTCGGCCCCGGGGTGTCCGTTCTTCGTATCTTTTCAAAACATTGTATTTATACACGATCGGGCTGTCAAAGTTACCGTTCTGGGAGGGTGTTGGTCGTGAGCAGTGAAAAGTGAGCAGTGAGCACTAGGTAGTCTGGCGAGAAGTGGCTGTGACGGAATTGAGTCTGCTCTGAGTTTGAGCTATGTTCAGTAACAAGGTTGCTCAAGATACCGAGTACTGCTGGGAAGTTGCTTCAGCGTTCCCCGGCCGCGGAGGAGTTGTCATTATGCGAGCTCTTGTAGTCCTCTGCCTCCTCTCTCCGCTGGCGAGCGGCGTCCAACCCGATTCCGGAGTTTCCCAGAAGGCCCTGCGGTTGCACCGGGACGCAATCATCATAGACACCTATGCGGCGACTCAGTTCTACCGCCGGCCCGATTTCGGGACGGGCACCCCGGGAGGCAAGTACGATCTGCCCAAGGCCCTGCGGGGCGGCGTCACCGGAGCCAACTTCGGCGTTGGCGCCGAAGAGCTTTTCGTCGGGGACCCCCGGCTGGGGCTGGTAGACCCACCTCCTCGAGGGGTGAACGTCATAGACGCTTTCTTCAGGGGACCCGACATTGTCAAGAGAATTCTCTGGGAGCTGGACGCCCTCTACGAGACCGTCCGGCAGCATTCCTCCCAGATGCTGGTTGCCCTGAGCACTGCCGACATCCGCCGGGCCAAGGCCGAAGGCAAGTTCGCCGTCATCATCGGGACCAACAGCGGCTGGTTCGACTCGGACCTAGCCGTGTTCAGGTCCTACCACCGCCTGGGACTGCGGGTCCTGGCCCTCTGCCATGGGGACTCGCTGGGCTGGGCCAGCTCGGACCGGGAGTTGCCCGCCGCCGCCGGCCTGACTGATTTTGGCCGCGCCGTCGTGCAGGAGTGCAACCGCCTGGGGGTGATCGTAGATGTCTCCCACTCCTCGCAGGAGACCTTCCGGGATACCCTTGCCGTCAGCCGACAGCCGGTCCTGGCCTCCCACGGTGGCTGCCGAAGCCTCTCGCGGGTCCAACGCAACCTCACAGATGATCAGCTCCGGTCCCTGGCCCGCAACGGGGGGGTCGTGGGGATCGTTGCCGATCAGGGCATGCTGGACGCGGAGGTTCTGAAAAGCCGCATGGAGGGGGACAGCTTCGACCAGATACTCCAGAGCCACCTGTCCCTTGCCACCGCGTACAAGGACCGTCCCTTCGATTGGGTCCGAGAGGCTCGGCAGAGAGCCCTGGAGAGGAGCCGGTCAGCGCAGGAGACTCCGGCCCCGGCTCTGCCGGTGGCGCTTGAGCGGATGCTCGAGCATCTGGACCACGCGGTAAAGGTGGCGGGTATCGATCACGTGGCGATCGGTACCGATTTCGATGGCGGAGGAGAGTTACAGGGCTTCGAAGACGCCTCTCGGTTCCCCCAGGTGACCGAAGCCCTCCTCCGTCGGGCCTACGGTGAAGAGGAGATCCGAAAGCTTCTGGGCAAGAACTTCCTCCGCGTCTTTCGCCAGGTGGCCCAGTGAGGCCTCATCCACAGTGCCCCTGTCCGATTTGGGTGAAAGCGGCCGATCAGGTGGGATCTACTCTGACACTGTTTGTACGATCGGATCTGGGCCACTACAGTCGAGAGTGAGCAGCTAGCTGGATGGCAGCCGGGCAGACTGCCGGCTCATCACCGAGACTGCTCACTAACTCACTGCTCAGCAAGCGGCGTATTCGTCAGGAGCACTCGGCCATTCGATTGGACGACGCGCTGGATTCGGAAGGAGGGTTGGGCGATCTTGGCTGCCCATTGGCGATAGGAAGAGTAGAGCGCTTGGACCTTGCGCACATATCCCTTGGTCTCAGAATAGGGCGGGATTCCTCCATGACGTTTGACGGCATTCTCTCCGGCGTTGTAGCTGGCTAGCACCAGGTCTAGTTTCCGATCGAAAAAGCCCATCAGAAACTTCAAATAGCGGATGCCGCCCTCGATGTTCTGGGCTGGATCGAAACTGTTCTTTACACCGAAGCGGCGAGCCGTATCTGGGTGTAGCTGCATCAGTCCCTTGCAGTTCTTGGAGGACACTGCCAACGGTTGAAAGTCGCTCTCGACCTTGATGATCGCTCTGACCAAATCGGGATCAATGTCGTAGCGACCCGCGGCGTTTTGGATCAGTGGGAGAAAGTCGGCTTGACCACTTCCATTTGCCGGCTCCTTGAAAATGGGTTTGGTTGGGGCGAGAACGGACAGATTTGTTAAAATCTTGACCCCGTCCTCATTCAAGTAGGAGTGGATTGGGCTCCCTGCCAGGGAGGAGACCCAGAAAAAGGCAAGCACTGGTAAGATTCTCCCGCTCAGACCTCGTCTTGTCAGCACCACTTGAATCGCCTTTATGGTCCGGATGCGTTGATCTCCAAAGCAGCTAGTACGCTGTAACACAGATTATGACGGGTTTGACGATGGGGGTTGTGGACGATCTCTGCGTTGGTCGTCGTCAAAGATGGCCAAGCATCGCCTTTCTCCTCCTACCTTAATCTCGCCTCACAAGCCCCACCGGAAAACCCGTCATAATCTGTGTTACAACGTATGTAGGATGTCACTTCGACTGAAAAGAACGAAGGTGAATGAACATTCTATCCTAAAATCTTGACTCCTGACTCCTGACTCCTGACTCCTGACTGCTCACTGCTCACTGCTCCAAGTATCTCTTCGACAAAGCGATAGGTTTCCTTGAGGGCCTCGTCTAGACGTGATGGATCTTTGCCCCCTGCCTCAGCCAGGTCGGGCTTGCCTCCGCCTCCGCCGTTGACCAGAGGAGCCAGTCTGCGGATCAGATCGTCTGCCCGGATCCTTTCCGTCAAGTCGCTACTGACCATAGCAATCAGGCTCACTTTTCCGTTGGATGGCATCCCCAGAACCACGACTCCCGACTTCAACTTGTTCTTCAGTTGGTCGGCCAGCTGTCTGAGGGCGGTTCTGTCCAGGTTCTGGACTTTCTGTGAGAGCACTCGAATACCCTGGATCTCTCGCGAGCCTTCGAGGGCTTCCATGCTTTCCTGTTGCGCCACTTTCAGCCGGAGGGCTTCGGTTTGCTTCTGGGCTTCCCGCAGTTCTCGAATCGTCCTGTCGACGGCTTCCGGGAGGTCCGCCGGTGCAACCCGAAGGCGATCGGATAGCTCCCCCAACAGGCGTTCTTCTTCGGAGAATCTCTCCATCGCCAGTTCTCCGGTGATGGCCTCTATGCGGCGCACTCCCGCCGCGGTGCTGCCTTCTGAGACCACCTTGAACAGGGCGATGTTTCCAGTTCTGCTCACATGAGTGCCGCCACACAGCTCCTCGCTGAAGCCGGGAACCGTGACGACGCGAACGCGGGGAGAGTATTTTTCCCCAAAAAGAGCCATGGCGCCCCGCTTGATAGCCTCCTCCAAGTCTAGGGTCTCGGTTTGAACCTCGATGTTTTCTCGGATCTTTGAGTTGACCTGCCTCTCAATCCGGTCAATCTCGCCCGGGCTGAGCTGTCGATAGTGGGTGAAGTCAAAGCGAAGACGGTTAGGAGCCACTAGCGAGCCCGCCTGTTTCACATGCTCTCCCAGAACCTGCCGCAGGGAGGCGTGCATCAGATGTGTCGCCGTATGGTTGCGGGCGGTGCTCAGACGCCCTTCTGTCAACACCGAGGAATGCACCGAATCTCCCTTTTGCAAGCTTCCTCGCTGCATCTTCACTTTCGAAAGCCGCAGAGTCTTGGTCGGGCTATAGGTATCCTCCACTAGAGCATAGCTGGCTTCATTCTCCACAATGCCCTTATCGCCCACTTGCCCGCCGGCCTCGGCATAGAAAGGGCTTTGGTCGAGGAGCACTTCTCCGGTCTGGCCTTCCTGGAGCACGTCAACGGAACGACCACCCTGCAAAAGGGCAAGCACGCGTCCGGGAACGCGCTCGATGTCGGTGTATCCGGTAAATTCTGTTTCCAAGCCCTGGCTGGCCAACTCCTGGTAGATAGGCTGAAAGGTCTTCTCTTCTCCCTTCCAACTTGCACGAGCTCGCTCCTTCTGCTTCGTCATTTCGACGAAGAAGCCCTTTTCATCGACCCCCAGTCCTCGCTCCTGGGCGATCTCTCGGGCCAGGTCCAAGGGGAATCCAAAGGTATCGTAAAGCTTAAAGAGCTCTTTTCCGGGAAGCTGATTCTGGTTCTTCCGGGCCGCTTGATCGCTGATCTCTTCGAAAAGGCTCATACCGTGGCTGAGTGTGGTGTGGAACTTCTCTTCCTCATTCTTCACGAGCTTGGCAACATACTCGCTCTGAGTTTCAATCTCGGGATAGGGGGCTTTCATGAGGTGCCCCACCAGCGTTGCCAGAGTGAACAGGAACGGCTCCTCTTTCCCCAGCGCTTTGCCATGGCGAATCGCCCTTCGAAGGATTTTTCGAAGGACGTAGCCACGTCCTTCGTTACCAGGGATCACCCCATCGCTGATCAGGAAGGTACAGGACCGACTGTGATCCGCAAGAATTCTCAGACTCACATCAGTCTCATCGTTCTGACCGTAGGGGGTTCCGGTCAGACGGGTAGCCTCCTCTATAATGGGCCGAAAGAGGTCGGTATCATAATTGCTTGTGTGTCCCTGGAGGACCATGGTGATTCTCTCCAGACCCATCCCGGTATCTATGGAAGGAGAGGGAAGTGGCGACACCGTTCCACTGCCGTCGCGGCTGAACTGCATGAAGACGAGGTTCCAGATCTCGACGTAGCGACCACACTCGCACCCCATGGCACAGTCCTGGTGACCCAGGGGGCTGGTGCCCAGATCGAAGTGAAGCTCGGCGCACGGCCCGCACGGACCGGTATCTCCCATGGCCCAAAAGTTTTCCTTTTCGCCCAGTTTCAGGACACGCTCGTGCGGCAGTCCGATGTGGTCCTTCCATAGAGAGTAAGCTTCGTCGTCTTCCTCGAAGACAGTGGCATAGAGTTGTTGGGGCGGGAGTCCGTAGACTTCGGTGCACAACTCCCACGCAAACTCAGTGGCCCCCTTCTTGAAATAATCGCCGAAGGAGAAATTCCCCAACATCTCGAAGAAGGTATGGTGTAGGGGGGTGCGGCCCACCGTGTCGAGGTCGTTGTGCTTGCCACTCACCCGCATGCACTTCTGGCAGGTAGTGGCGCGATTATAATCCCGCTTTTCCAGTCCGAGGAAAGTATCCTTGAATTGGTTCATCCCTGCGTTGGTGAACAACAGGGTAGGATCATCACCGGGGACCAATGGACTGCTCTTCACCACACGGTGGCCGCGGTTTTGGAAGTAGTCGAGAAAGGTTTCGCGAACGTCGGCGGAGGTTTTCATCCCAGTAAAGTTTCTTGGCACGCCCGAATCCGGCACCGCACGGCCAGGTCAAGCCATCGCAGTGCCATCGTAACAGATCGACGCCATCACCCGGTCTGTTTGCGATCTGAGTTTGTTGGGGACGCAGCGGGAAGGGGCGGAGTCACTCGTACGCTGTAACACAGATTATGACGGGTTTGACGATGGGGGTTGTGGACGATATCTGCGTTGGTCGTCGTCGAAGATGGCCAAGCATCACCTTCCTCCTCCTGCCTTGATCTTGCCTCACAAGCCCCACCGGCAAACCCGTAAAAATCTGTGTTGCAACGTACTAGGTCTTTACTTACTCTTTCCGGTAAACCTTCGTCAACCAGAAATAGCGGTCATCCACCTTCCCCTCGACGTAGTCGAAGAAGTCCTGCTGGAGCTGGGTTGTGATTGGCCCACGCTTGCCCTTGCCCACCGTAATTCCGTCGACCGATCGCACGGGTGTGACTTCTGCAGCTGTCCCCGTAAGAAAAAGCTCATCGGCTATGTACAGGCTTTCACGAGGAATCTGCTGCTCCACCACCTCATAGCCTCGTTCCCGGGCCAGAGTCATGATGGTGCTTCGTGTAATGCCGGGAAGAACGGCACTGCCCAGACTCGGCGTAAGCAGTCTTTCGTTCTGAACCAGGAAAACGTTTTCTCCCGAGCCTTCACTGACCAGTCCTTGAGAGTCCAGGGCGATACCCTCGGCGAACCCACTCAGCGTGGCCTCCATCTTGATCAGGGCTCCACTGATGTAGTTTCCTCCCACCTTTGCCAATGAGGGGAAGGTATTGGGAGCGGCCCGAACCCAACTGGAGACGCATACATCGACCCCGCTTTCGAGGGCTTCTTCTCCCAGGTATTTTCCCCACTCCCAGACAATGATGAGTGTCTCGATCTCGTTCTTGAGAGGATTGACACCCAGTTCCCCAAAACCGCGGAAAACCAGGGGGCGAATGTAACAGTGCTGCAGTCCGTTGACCCGGATGGTTTCCAGGATCGCATCCTGAAACTCCTCTTGGGAATAAGGGATCTTGGTGCGGTAGATCTTGCAAGAGTCGAAGAGTCGGCGAACGTGTTCTGAGAGTCGGAAGACTTCGGGCCCTCTCTGTGTGTTGTAGCAGCGAATGCCCTCAAACCAGGAAGTCCCATAGTGCAGGGCATGAGACATGACGTGAATGGTAGCCTCTTCCCATTCAACAAAGGAGCCGTTGCGCCAGATTGTTTCCGACTTAGGAGGCGCGGTCATGACGATCAGGATAGGCAGGAAAAGAACCCAAGTCAATTCTGGGTTGCGTCGTCTTCGGCTGGAGACTCTGGACCTGCTGGGAAATAGCCTTTCTTGGCCCGCACGGACAGCTTTTTTTGCTTCGCATCTCGGACCTCAACCGTGATGGTCCTCCAACTCCCGTTCTTGAGTGGATTGTGGGTGATGTAGGCCAGCCGATACTGATTCCGCAGCTCTAGAGCGATCTGCTGGAAGACATCCTCTAGTTCCTGGATCTTCTCCGGGAAGTAAACCTTGCCACCCGTATTCTCTGCGATCTCTTCAATTTTTTTCTTGACCTTGTGCCTCTTGGACTTGAAAACGCCGAAGAAGCCCCCTTCATCGCTGAGATCCGGATCAAGGATAGCGATCATGAACACCTGCACGTCCGACTGACGTATTTTTTCCAGCAGCTCCTCATGGGTATAGTAGCTATCTCGATCTTCTCCGTCGGTGAAGATGACGATCACCTTCTTTGGTTCGCTCCCGTTTTGTGCCTTGTCAATGGCCAGATAGACGGCGTCGTAGAGCGCTGTCCCACCGCTCACCGTGATGTTGTCCAGGGCGTCATGAATGTCCTCGGAATCCCGGGTGTAGTCCTCTTCTAGGGCCACTTTGTGATCGAACGTGATCAAAAACAACTCATTTTCCGGGTGATTTCTGCTCACGAAGAGCTTAGCCGCCTTGCCCACGAGGTCAATCTTGTTGCGCATGCTCCCGCTGGTGTCCATTACGATGCCGCTGGTTGATGGCACATCATAGCGCCCGAAGTAGGTGATGCCTTCCTTGACCTTATCCTCGAAGACGGTGAAGTCCTTCTGTTGGAGACCGGCAACCAACTCACCATTCTCGTCGTAGACTGCAGCGTAGAGAACGACTTGATCGACGTCCTTTCGGAATAGCGGTGCGCCCTGACTCTGCCCCCTCAGCTCAGGGGGTGGTTTCTTCTGCTCGGGCCCGCCAGTGGCGGCCTGAGTTGTCTCTCCAGCTACCCCAGGACGGGGATCTTGAGCTCGGACGTCTCCGGCTGATACCAAAACTAGAGCGAAGCAAACAGAAGACAGGAGACCCTGCCTCCCGAAGGTGGAAGACAACATAGCGGAGAAGTGGAAGGTCCAGTTATTTTCGAGGCGCGAAATAACCTTTCTTGGTGCGAATGATCAGTTTGGGCAGGCCCTCGGGTGGGTCCAGTTTCACCTGAATCTTGCGCCATTTACCTTTGTAGTCGCGGTTCGTGGGGAGGTATCCCAACACGTATTGATTGCGCAACTCGGTGTGAATCAAGTCGACAAAATAGTCCAGTTGCTTGAAACTGTTCGGAAAGAAGGCCCGACCTCCGGTCAAGCGGATGATCTCGGTAATGACGCCGCGGCCATAACCCAGTTCTCCACGCTCACCTATGACGTAGATCTGGACATCGGACTCTTTCACGAACTGTTTGACCTCACTGAATGTATATCGGCTGCTGTTGTCCTCACCATCGGTAATGACGATGAGAGCCTTCTTTTCGTTATGAGCCTTACTCATCTTCTCGAGGCCAAGATAGATGGCGTCGTACAACGCGGTTCTTCCCTTGGGATTGGTGATCGACATTTCGCTCTGCAGGTTCTCGGCCTGCGAGGTGAAGTCCTGAACCACAGAGGTGCGATCGTTGAAGGAAACTAAGAGATATTCATCCCGAGGATTGCCGTCCTTCAAGAAGCGCACTACGGAGTTGCGCGCGCTCATGATGTTGTCACTCATCGACCCGCTGATGTCGAGAATAAACCCCGCGCTGATGGGGGAGTTGTCACGGGAAAAATGTTTAATCGATTGCTCGACCTTGCTCTCGAAGAGCTGGAAATGGTCCTGCTCGAGGCCGACGACATAACGGTTGAGCGGATCCGTCACGGTGACACGCACCACGACCATATCGACGTCCACACGGAACCGTGGAGCCAGATCTACTTCCTTGCCGAAGATTCGACCCCCTAGAGCTAAAATGACGACAACGACAAAACTACAGGGTAGAAACCTGCTCATGGATAACATCTATTCTACAAGAAGTTGCTAAAAAGTGGAATCGCCTGGATCGAGACGCCGTTTCTAAGCATCCCTAGCCCGGGTTTCTCATTCTCATCGCCCGTCGTAGTAGACTGGCGATGAGAAATTCGGGCTAGAGTTCCTTGGTCGAGAAAAAGTTAACAAACTGATCAAGTTTCGTGCCTCGCGTGATGTGGTTTCCAAAGAAACCGCTTCAGCGGTCTGGCGCGAACGCGTATTAGACCCGGTCTTCAGGCCGGGGTCGGCTGCGAAGCCATCCCTCCGGAGGGTCTTTCAAGGTCCTTCTCGAACCGCGGCTTTAGCCATCTTCGATCCGGAGCCTGGCTGAAGCCTGTATTCGAGAAGCCCGCTAAAGCAGGCTCCGGCATTTGCTTGCTCGCCCACCCGGCACTGAAGAGGGTGTCGCAAAAGTCCACATCAGAATCTGCGACGCTAACGGAGCAGGTTTAGCTGCCACTTCTGTGATAGGCCCTTCCAAGGAGGCTGCTAAAAGCAGCGTACGTGTTCGGCTTCACCTTGACCTGGTTCGAGCACTCAGGAGTAGGTGAATCCTGAAGGGATTCTGTATTTCAGCCCAGGGTTTCCGCACCCTGGGTCATCCTGGTCCCCTTCAGATCCACGCGGGTAAGAGACAGGCGGAGTTCCCGCCTGCCTCTTACCCGCGTGTGGAAACAAGCCTTCCACAATCCCTACAGGGTTGAAATCACAGGGGATGTCCGTTACCCAGGGTTCGGAAACCCTGGGCTGAAATCCGCAATCCCGTTGGGATTGACCTCCTTGAGCAGATGCCTGGGGCCCCCAGCCCCGCCAAAGACCCCAGTAGGCTGAGAGCTGCGCTTGTTAGGGAAAGCCAGATTTTTCAAGCACTTAGACACTGGCGCTTTCAAAATGAAATAGGTCGAATGGCTAACCCATTGATATTATTTGACTTTTAACCGGACAGTAGTGCGCGGAAATGCCGAATGAACTACCGCAAACGGCCAAGAGCAGTCATTCCGCGCAACCCAAGCAATCATGCGCCCAAAGGTGAATGTCACAGCCTGTTCCTGAGGAAGGGTTCTATTGAAATAGGTGCGGAAGCCGTTGCACATTCCTGAATTCCTTCCCTTTCCAGAAAGCTTCCGCAACCTCAGGAGCTTGCCCCTTCCACGAGACCGCTGAAGCGGCCTCCCGGAAGGCGCACTCGGCGATGAACCTCGTTGGAAAAAGGTCTTATTCCTGAGTCACCTGGCTTCAGCTGGCGCTGCCAGATTGGAGGCTTGTGCATCGATCAGCATACGGCATGGCAATCTGTTAACCGGCATTTCTCATCGCTTGTCGTAGCGCGGCGCCGCAAGGGCCGTCCTGTTAAGACTTGCGACCGAGGCCCCCGCAGTCGTACTCGTGCAGTACGTCGAGGAGGCCGAAGGAGCGTAACGCAGCCAGGACCGGATGATTGCGGCGACACAGTAGACCAGCGATGAGAAACGCGGGTTAAGTTCTCGACCCGGCATCCAACAAGCCCCTCCCTATCTATTTTGGCTTCACTCCATCCAAACGCTGCATGAGGGCGGTTTCCTGCTGTTGAAAGGATTTCAGATCAGTCTCGGCAATCAGGATGTGGCCCGTGCGGGTCAAGTGCTGACCTGGCTCCAGATCCCCGAACCAGAGGAGCAGGTCGGTGCAGGGGGCGTTCTGGTTGGCCAGCACCGCCAGAGAATCATTCGATAGGTGGGCGGTGAGGAGGTGCCCTTTATCGGTGATATTCCAGAAAACCACACCAGGGAAACTAACCCCAGGGGCCGCCATCGATCCAGGATGAATCCGAGAATACGCCTCTTCCCTTCCCTCAACTGGCAGAAAAGTACCGGGGCCGACATCGGGAATCTTCTGATACTCCGTCCATGAAGATCCGACCTTGAGGTAGGGCCGATATCCCGTAATCGGCGTGTGGTAGTGATCCAGGCAGATCCAGGTGTACACGTCGCTCCAGGTCTCCTCCGAGCCATTGGTGACATCGACACTGTAGTGGGCTCCCATGGCATCTGCGTAGATGCTGGCGGCCTGTCGACCGAGCACAGGCTTCTGCTCTGCAGCAGGATCAAGATACCAACCCTTCGTCGGATCAAGCTTCCAAAGGCCGTTCAGATCCTTCACGGGACTGTCGGCATAGGACCCATCGCGTCCCCTCCAATTTCCACTCCATCCCCACCTGGTAGTGGAGCTTTTTCCCATTGACATAGATCTGCTCCGGAAGTCTCACTATCCAGGAAGCCTTGGCGGGCCGATCCTCCCAGCCGATCCGTTCCATGCCATCAACCGTGATGACGACTACCTGAGGGGCCAGGGCATCATGGTAGCGGCGGTAGGTCGGATAGGAGGAATGAACTTGGGGCTCCACCTTCAGCCGGTGGAACTTAATTTCCAAAGGAGCCGGTGTCCTCGTCTGTCGCTCACCCTCGGAAGCAGAGCAGGCCTGAAGTATGACCAGTGCCAGTAGCAAACCCGGTGAATATCTCGGAGATCGCTCCAGCATTTTCCTCCTCATTCCCATCTCCGGCTTCAGCAAACGCTGAAGCCCTGCGAGACGAATCGCTAACGATTCCTGGACCCTGGCCTTTCCTTGCAGCTATCCTATCCTGGCGGCGCCGTCTGGGAGAAATAGATATGAAGCAGAATCTGGATCGACGCAGCTTTCTAGTGGGAACGGCGGCGCTGGCAACGACGGGAAGTACGGGCATTGGAAGAGCCGCGCCACGACGCCGAAGTCAACCAGGCACAGCCCCGTCATCGACCATCATGTTCACGTCTTTCCCGACCAGAGAGGCGCCCTGGGTTACGACGATCCCACTACCCATAACCGCAAGATGCAGGCCGCGGTGCGGACTCTCTGGGGACGGTTTATTAGCAGTCACACCGACCCGAAGTATGTTCCTGAACCGGATGAGGAGATCGGCTTCACCCAGGACAAGTACAGTATTTGGAGATGGAGAAAACATGGAGAGGAATGCTGGATACGCCGGGGTCCCCAATGTATGACCGATCCGATTCATGACCCCGAACAGATGCTGGCCCATATGGACATCGTGGGTGTGGATATGGGAGTCATCCAGACCGGATATATGGCCCCAGCCTGGGGACGCGAAGTCTACTATGCTGATTGCATCCGTCGTTGGCCCGATCGCTTCATCGGAACCACCGACATTGACTATGACCTGGCCAAAAACGAGAAGCATCTCGAGTCCGAACTGGAAACCCTTACCAAAGCCGTCCAGGAAACAGGATTCAGGGGCCTCTGCTCCCATCTCCCAAAGGGGCAGCCCAGGGATGATCCGCGCACCGATCGGCTCTGGAAAACCTGTATACGCCTCAAGATTCCGGTTTTTCTCGAAACCGGCTTCAACGCCAAAACGGACTACCTCAGGGAGATCGGAGAAATCGAAAACGTCTGTCGCCGTTTCCCTGAACTGCAGGTTGTCAATGCACATCAGGGGAGCAACGTTCTGCCTCCCAGCAATCCCAACCACATAGATAATCCCACCGAGTTCTTCAACCTCTTCAGAATGGGCAACTTCCACCTTGAGTTCGGATACGTTCTAGCTTGGGAGAACGAGGCTGTATGGGGAAAGGACTCGGAGTATCCCTACCCTCGGCACCGCGACATGATCAGGAGGATCTATGAACGGTTTGGCGCAAAGGTGATGCTCTGGGGAGCAGACATGCCCTGGGCACAGCGCGCCTGTACCTATAAACAGTGCATCGACACCATCCGGCACCACACCGAGTTCATGTCGGATGAGGACCGCCATCTGGTCCTGGGCGGAAACGCCGCGCGCATCTATCGAGTCTCCCCCAAGTCGGCTGCAGTTGGCGAGGGAACCAACCATTCGTGGTGATCAGTGAGCAGTTTTTACCCCATCTTGACGAAACCGATCTGAAAAACCGTCTCTGGACTACGGACCCAACCCACCCCCCATGTGCGGCATTGTCCGCCAAACCAGCGCCGGGATCTTCCAAGCGGCGATAGTGGCCCGTTGGCCGGGGATGGCGGGCTATAGCGTAGCCAGCAACCGGTGTAGGTTCAACTGCCAGGGCGGCGTCTGTGTCGTCGGGGGGGGGGACGCTCTACCGGTGGAACTGCCGGACTTCTCCATCGACGAATACAGCGACCCCGATACTGAGGGTAACCCCGAGAGTGATGAGGGGACACCCGACGCCGAGTCCAGTCCCTGAACCGCAACCCGCGGAGGTCGTCGTCAACCCGGCCCGCACCCACCCCGACCACCGCTTCACGTACTCGCCAAGCCGGGATGGCTCTTGCTCATAAAGCTGGAGAGCACGTACTGCGAAGTTCTCCAGCGTCGCCCTAGCCACGGTCAGCCCGGCCTGGCTGAAGTGATAGCCCAAGAAATCAAAACCCCTTTTGATCCGACCAATGAAGGTCTTCTCGGGATGCTTCTCCAGCTTTAGAGAGGATCGGACCTGGTTCAGGACTCGAACGGCCCGACGCCGCTTCCAGCGGGAGGCGGCCAGCACGAGGATGTCGTCCATGAAGCGGACGTAGAACCGACCGGTGCTTTCTAGCCGCTCATCCACCCTAGACCGAGTTTGCAGAGCTTACGGGACTGGGACCCGCAACAACACCCAGAACCAACCTGGAGATCGAGAATCTGAATGTCCGCTTCTAGGCGGTCAACCGTGGTTTCTACGTGCTGCCCGGCTTCGGCATCCTCCTCGTGATCGGGGCAGGACTGGCGCTGTTGATCGACTTCACCAGCTTCCTAGGCCAGTTCCACGCTGGAATACATTCTGTCTCGAGGTCCCTAAATCAGTCGCTCCATTGGTTAATACTCGGAACGACACTCATCGTCATCTTTTGGCTCTTTGTGAGCAGCCTCTTCCACGATCCGCTCCTGGATCCACTCGGAATAGAGCACCGGAAAAATCTTTGGAGTGGCGGACCCATTCTTCGCCAATGCCGAGGCACGATGGTGATCGACTGAGCCCACTGGCCTGGAGACCGAATCCATATCTGATCGGAGGGAACGGGCTTGCACCGATGAGCCGATTCGACGAGAATCCGAGGACAGGAGAACGAGAATGATGTGTCCAGACCAACTTTCCACAGTGAGAAATGCTGATCGGAGAAAGAATGCTTGCTACTCGATTTGGCTGTTTTTTCTGACCCTGACAGCGACGACGCCCGAGGCCGCCTGGGGCGGCTCGCCAGCGTACCTGGAAATCGGGAAGAACCGGTAACTCTTCGTGGATTCCTACATTATTCAGAGCCTGACGGACGCCCGCCAGGTCCTGAACCAGGCGCAGAAGCACCCCGAGAGCCCGGTCCTCAGGCAGGACCATCCCTGGGAGGGAAACCTGATCCAGACGGGAGCTGTGCTCTACGACGGCGACGCCAAGCTCTTCAAGATGTGGTACTACACTGGCCAGTTCTTCGCCCGTCTCACCCCGGACGGTCCGGTCACGGAAACGGTCGAGGGCAGCAGGAAGCGAGCCTATGCCTTCTCCCGCGACGGAGTGCGCTGGGAGAAGCCCAATCTGGGACGGATCGAGTTTCAGGGATCGCGCGACAACAACATGCTCCCCGACGACAGCCCGCCGCCGTCCTACTGGGACCCTCACGAGACCAATCCAGCCAGGCGCTTCAAGGGCCTGGTCTGGACGGACGACGTCTGCGCCCCGATGACGATGGACCTGTACTACTCCCCCAATGGGTTCGACTGGACGCCCTACGAAGGGAATCCCGTCATCGACACCAGCCCCCGGACCGGCCGTTGGAGACCGACCGTCTTCATGGGATGGGACCCCATCCGGAAGATCTATGCGGTCCACATGGAGAGCTGTCTTCACCGGCGCTGTCCCCTGGGCAAGCGGGTGATCGGACGGGCCGAGACCCCGGATGGCATCCATTGGAACGAGCCTCAGACCCTGATCGTGCCCGACGAGAAGGACTATCCCGACACCGAGTTCTACGCCATGGCGGCCTTCACCCACGCGGATCTGTACCTGGGCCTGATATCGATCTATCGGACCACCAACATGCGGCACTATCCGGAGCTCATCTACAGCCGCGACGGCATCTTCTACCATAGGGAGTATCGGGAGCCCTTCTTCAACAACGGGGAATACTTCGGCGATTTCGACGACACCAGCATCTACATCTTCGCCGCGCCGATCGTCTCTGAGGGCAGGGTCTGGATCTACTACATCGGAGCCAACTGGAGAAGCCCCGAGCAATTGTACGAAAAAGGAGAAAAGGCACGTCGGGCGATCGGTCTGGCTACGCTACCGGTGGACAACTTCGTGTCGATCGATGGAGGCAAGCTCCGCCCCGGCATCCTGGTCACCCGGCTGTTTTCATTCGGGGGCGAAGAACTGTATCTCAACATGGAGGGGCATGGGGTTTCCCCCGAGCTCCGTGCCGCTTCCCCCAGAATCAAGGTAGAAGTCATCGGCCCCGACCACAAGCCGCTGGAGGGTCTGAAACTGGAGGACGCCGATCCCCTGACGAAGACGGGCCGGCATCGGGTTAGCTGGGGTGGCAAGAGCGATCTGAGCAAGCTGGACGGCATCCCCATCCAGCTGAAGATCTCGATCCAGAACGCCAAGCTGTACTCGTTTCAATTTGAATAGGAGGAATCATGAAGACTCTGACTCGACGGGAATTTCAGTGGATGACCGGACGGACTCTGGCGCTCTCTCCCCTGCTTGCTGGGATCGCTTGTGGCCCGGGCGAAACATCCCGCCCCAG
>CAUZIZ010000107.1:0-19550 GCA_963579905.1 Acidobacteria bacterium UBA6911
GCTGGAAATCTCGCCCGGGGAAGGGTGGTTTCAGTACCGCGCAGTCTTGACGACTCCCAACGGCGGCAGCACCCCGACGCTGGACGAAGTCGCGATCGATGTAAGGCCCTGGTAAGCGTTTCTCATCGCTGGTCTACTGTGCCGCCGCAATCATCCGTCCTGGCTGTGTTGAGCTCGGTCGGCCGCCTTGACGTACTGTCAAAATACGACTGCGGCAGCCTCGGTCGCAAGCCTTGCCAGGACGGCCCTTGCGGCGCCTCGCTACGACAAGTGATGAGCAATCCGGGCTAGGAAAATTCAGGAGATACAAGCAGATCTCAGTTCCAGCCGGCAAAGACCAGAATCTCAGACGTGTGTGGGTTGGCACAGCTGAAAGAAACTTGTAATCAGGCCAAGAGAGGCCCACAGCTGGCACCGGATTATCCGGGGAGACAACTTTGAGGGGACCTCCCCTACGCCGAAGGTGTTATTGCGTGTAGCCCAGGGTAGCTCGCTTCGCCAACCCTGGGCTACACGCAATAACACCTTCGGCGTAAGGACGTGCTCCCAGGAACTTATAACTGCATTAAACTGCATTCCAATTTCACTTCAGTGTCTGGTTAGTGCCGCCCCAAGCCGCGCTGGATTATTCAGGACGAATCAACTCTCACTCCACCCGGACCCTTTTCTCCCACGCCTCATACATCTCGATCATCTCGCGGACACGATCCGGGTATTTTTCGGCGAGATTGGTTTGCTCGGTTCGGTCGGCCTCCAGATCGTATAGCTCCCATAGGGAATAGGGATCTGTGGGTGGATCTTCGAGGTCACGACCGATTCTGTCAGCCCGCCAGGGGTTGTATTGGATGGAATAATCGGGTGATACCAGCTTCCAGTTTCCCATTCTCACGGCCCGCCAGAGACCCTGTTGATTCCAGAACAGGGCGTCATGGCCCGGTCGCTTGTCACCCTGAAATGTTGGCGCCAGGCTCCTGCCCTCAAGGGGTGTGACCTTGTGGCCGTCGTAGGTCGAGGGGTACTCGGTGTCGGCGATCTCGATGACCGTGGCCATGATATCGATCAGGTGGCTGATTTCGTGGTTGATGCTGCCCCGGTTCTTGATCCCATCAGGCCAGTAGGCGATCAGCGGAGTCGAGATTCCTCCTTCGTGATTCCAGCGTTTGAACTGGCGAAACGGAGTGTTACTGAGGTTCGCCCAGGGTAGATCGACGGTCCGGTAGGACTCGACGGGTCCCGGTGGAATCTCTGGAGTACTGGTTCGGTACTCGTCGCTGGGGCCGTTGTCGGACAAAAACAGCACCAGGGTGTTCCGTTCTTTGCCCAGCTGTTGGATTTTCTCCAGCACCCGGCCGATATTCTGGTCCATCCGGTCTACCATGGCGGCGTAGACTGCCATCTTCAGGTCCCAGGCGTCCTGGTCCTCGATCTGGTCCCAGGCAGGGGCGTGAGGGCTGCGAGTGGAAGGTCCCGATTCGGGACGGATCAATCCCATCTGTACCATCCGCCGGAGACGTTGTCCCCTCAGTTCGTCCCAACCGGCCTTGTAACGTCCTCGATACCTGGTGATGTCTTGGGGCCAGGCGTGCAGCGGGTAGTGGGGGACGTTGTGGGCGATGTAAAGAAAGAAGGGGCGCTCTTCACGGCCGTATTCATCTAGGTAGTCCAGGGCATAATCGGTGAAGGTGTCGGTGGTATAGAAGTTCCGGTCTTCGGGTGTAAAGGGATGGATCACCCTGTCGTCGATCGCGAAGCGCGCCAGCGAACCCGTGGACTTGACGCCGGGAGCTGGCTCGTCGGGTCGTTGCTCGCCGGGGTTGAAGCAGTTGCAAGTTCCGTCAAGCAGTCCGAAGTAGCGGTCGAAGCCTCTCTCGAGCGGTGTCTTATCTAGGTGCCATTTTCCCGTCATAAGGGTGCGGTAACCGGAGGAGCGGAGCACCTCCGCGAGGGTGACACTGTTTTTCATCCTGGGTCCACCAACTTGCTGCGAATAGAGCCCGCTGAGCAGAGAAGCCCGGCTTTTGTCGCAGATGGCGTTGTTGTAGAACTGGCTGAACCGGAGACCTTCAGTCGCAAGGCGGTCCAGATTGGGCGTATGGATCTCGCCGCCATAACTTCCTAGATCGGAGAATCCAAGATCGTCGGCTACCATCAAGACAATATTGGGTCTCGAGTCTTCTGGGATGGGCCTTGCGCAGCCTGCTGCAAGAGCCACCGTGAGGAATAGAAACGGGGCGAGCAAGCAGCTAGTTCTATTTTCTTTCATCATTGATTGGCTCGGTTCGATTTCAAGTCTCTCCCCGCTTGTGCATCAGTATCCGATGTGCTTTTCTTAACACAACGGGAGGGTTAGCACGACCTTCTCGTGACGGGCCAAAGAAATTGAGGAGGAGTGCCAGTCATGTCGCCGGCCGAGCCAGCCTACAGTACGCCCAACCACTGTCTCTTCTATCCGGAGCCTCCCTATCAGTACCTGGGAGCGCGCTGCCTGATTGGTGTCTGGAGGGCTGAGCAGTCCGTTTTGGGAAGAGTGCTTCCAGCACCGTTGGAGCTGACGCCAGAAAACCAGGTCATCTCGACTGTTTGTGACTATCCGCATGTCACTGGACTGGGTGGCTATCACGCATCGGCGCTCTTCATCCGGTCCAGGTTCAAGGATATAGAAGGTGCTTTTTGCTGTCACTGCTATATGGACAATGACGCCGCGGTAGCGGCAGGGCGTGAGATCTGGGGCTTTCCCAAGAAGTTGGCGCGGATCCAGCTGCAGGAATCGGGAGAGATCATGCGAGGTGTGGTGGAGAGGGCCAACATCCGGATTATGAGCTTCAGCATGAATCTTCTTAAGGAGGCAGAGGCCGAGGAGTTGCCGCCTCTAGGGAACCTGTTCAACCTGAAACGGATCCCTTCTCCGGAAAAGGGAACCCCTCCTGAGGTTCACGAGCTGACGCTGATTCAGTACAAGCGTTTTACGACCCATTTGATCGTGGGAGGCGCAGGAGCGGTCGAGTTCGAGAAGTCCCCTTCCGATCCTCTCCATATCTTCGAGCCTCTGGGGAAGGTGAGCGCCTTCTACGTCAAACAGGATGTGGAACTGCCCCTTGGGAAAGTCATTCACCGGTATCTATGAGGCAGACAATGGCGCCCGACGAGGAGGAATGAGGAATGCGGAATGATGAAGAAGGAAAGATTGGATCGGAGAGGCTTCCTGGGACTGGCGGCGGCAGGTGCTGCGTCTCTGGAGGGTCTTGCCAAGTCCAGCTCCTCTGCGCCTGAGGTTCGGCCGACGGCGGACGAGGGACTGGATTTCTACGACGTCAGCGACTGGGGTGTGGAGGGTAAGGGCTGGACCGACACCGAGCGCTATTTTGATCGACTCCCCAGCCGGGCCAAGGCAGTGGTACGAGAACCGGTGTGGAGGTTGAGCCGGCACTCGGCCGGAATGCTCACCCGTTTCGAGACCGACGCGATCGAAATCTGGGTCGATTACGAATTGCTCAACGAGCGGCTGGAAAAGCCCAATACTCCTGCCACCTGCGTCAGTGGAGTCGACCTCTACGCCCAGGACCCTCAGGGGGAGTGGCGCTGGCTGTCGGTCACGCGCCCCCAGGAGAAGCGGATCAAGCAGCCTATCGTGAAGGATCTGGCTCCCGGACGTCGTCGATACATGGTCTACCTTCCGCCCCTCAACGGGGTCGAGTACCTGAAAATAGGAGTCAAGGGCGGAGCCCTTTTCCGTCCCATTCCCCCCCGCAGCGAGAAACCCATCTTGATCTATGGGACCTCGATCGTTCACGGCGTGGGGGCATCACGTCCGGGCATGCCTCATCCAGCAATTCTGGGGCGGCATCTGGACCGGCCCGTCATCAATCTGGGTTTCGGTGGAAATGGGCGGATGGAGAAGGAGGTGGGGGCCCTTCTGACGGAGCTGGACCCCTGTTTGTACGTCATCGACTGCCTGCCCAACATGTTGGGCCCGACCGTCGCCGAACGGGCCGAGCCATTGGTCCGGCAGCTCCGCGCCGCGCGTCCCAAGACACCCATCCTGCTGGTTGAGGATCGAACCTATGCCAACACACCCTTCCTCCCTGCCTTACAGGAGCGGCATCGGGGCAGCCGAGCCGAGCTGAGGAAGGCCTACCAGAGCTTGCTTGCCTCAGGAATCGCTGATCTTCACTACCTGGAGGGAGAGAAGCTGCTGGGACAAGACCGAGACGACACCGTGGACGGGTCCCATCCCTCGGATCTGGGCTTCATGCGGATGGCCGAAGTCTTCGAGCCCGTAATCGGGCGGATCCTGGAGGGATAGTCCAGCTCTTGATTGGAGAGACCAACGATCATGAAAGTTGTCCTAGCGTACGACCTGGGTGATGCCTATGTCCAGGACCTGAGAAACAGCTTTCCCGAAGTCGATTTCCGTCCCGCTTACACCGTTGAGGCCCAGCTCAGGGAAGTCCCCGACGCCGAAGTCCAGTTCGGGTTGATGAGCGGGGAGGTTTTCCGGGCGGCGAAGCAGCTGCGCTGGTTTCACTTCATCGGCATTGGATTCGACGTCGTCCTGAAAGGGGCTCCTGGGTTGGTCGAGAGCGACGTGGTGATGACCAATGCCCGCGAGACCCATGTCATTGCCATGGCGGACCACGCCCTGGCAATGGTGCTTGCCTTTGCCCACCGGGTGCCGGACCTGGTGGAGGATCGGAGGGCGCACCGATGGGACACCCTGAAATACCAGGGCGCCATGCGTGAGTTGGCGGGGACCACTATGGGGGTCCTGGCCATGGGCGATATTGGTCGGGCCGTGGCCAGGCGCGCCAGCGGCTTCGACATGAAGGTCTACGGGATCGATGTGCTTCAGATGGATCCTCCCGAAGGGGTGCAGGAAGTCTGGGGACCGGAGCGGCTTGACGAGGTGCTGGCCCTCTCCGACTGGTTCGTAGTGACCGCCCCCCTGATCGATTCTACTAGAGGACTCCTGGATCGAGAGCGACTAGCAAGGCTCAAGCGGGGAGCCTATGTGATCGTGGTCTCGCGCGGCGGAATCGTATTGGAGGATGCCCTGGCGGAGGCCCTCAGCTCTGGGCACGTTTCTGGCGCAGCTCTGGATGCCGTAGACCCCGAACCTCTGGCTGACGACAGTCCCCTGTGGGACCTGCCCAACGTCATAATGTCACCCCATGTGTCTGCCGATTCGCCAGAGATGTGGGAGCGTCGTCGCCAGATCTTCAAGGAGAACTTGCGCCGTCACCTGGCCGGCGAGACCCTGCTGAACATTTGTGATAAGAAGAAGGGTTTCTGATTTGACCATATTTATGGTTGATTGATATTGTTAACCATATGAAGACGACTCTCGATCTCGATGACAGATTGTTGATGGAAGCCAAACGCCAGGCCGCCAGTGGGGGACTGACATTGAAGTCGTTCGTTGAGGAGGCGCTCCGCGCTCGGATGTTGGCTCGGCCCAAGAAGAGGAAACGCTTTCGCCTTCAGCTGCCTGTGGTATACGGGTCCACACCACCCGCAGTAGACGTGACGGATCGGCGTGCACTCTACGACTTCATGGGCGTTGGAGGGTGATCGCTCTTGACAGTAATGTGCTCATTGCGGCTCATCGCAGCGAGCATCCACTGCACTCCAGAGCGATGAGCCGGATTCTACAAACGGCCGAGAGCGACCTGCCCTGGTGTCTTCCCGTATTCTGCATGGCAGAGTTTCTGAGGGTGGTCACCCATCCGAGGGTCTTTACTCCGCCAACGTCACTCGAGGTGGCTCTGGCGTGCATAGATGAATTGCTGGAGAGTCCGACTATCCGTGTGCTTTCTCCCGGTGATCAGTTCTGGTACCACCTTCGCTCTATGGCAATCGAGGGAGACGCGCGAGGGAACCTTATCTTCGATGCTCAGATCGCTGCTCTCTGCCAAGAGTTTGGAGCCATGGATCTGGTTACTGCAGACCGTGACTTCACTCGTTTTGGTGGCCTTCGCCCAGATTTTCTGTGAGGCCTGGAAGGAGACTCTATATTGTTCTGTTGTCCAGCTCTCTCCTCGGAACTGGGGCTCATCTCGCTAGCGACTCAAGTCGTTCCCATCTCTGTTGGTCTTGGTTTATGTTATTGACGGTCAACCCATTTAGGTAGCCAAGGAGCCTCATTTTTAGATGAAAGTCTATTCCGCCGTAGCCGTAGCCAGACGGTCCATGGAACTGCAGTCCTTTGATCTTCCTTCCATCGGTGGAGATGATGCTCTTCTCAAGGTGGAGATGTGTGGGGTCTGCGGTAGCGATCCGCGTATCTTCGATTGGACAGATCCCAGCCGTTTCCCGCTTATCATGGGACACGAGATGGTGGGCCACATTGATCGAGTAGGGGCGGGCGCAGCCAAACGATGGGGCGTTTGCGAAGGAGATCGGGTCATCGTCGAGCACCTGTTTGGATGTGGCCACTGCCGTTGGTGTCTGGTGGGTGAGTACCGATTTTGCCATGAGCACCAGGGCTATGGTGGACCCACTTCATCCACGGTGCCGCCCCACCTTTGGGGTGCCTACGGTCAATACATGTATCTGGCGCCCAATTCGCGCGTGCACCGTATCTCAGCGGACGTACCGGCGGAGGCCGCCGCCATGACCTGTGCCAATATCGGCAATGGCCTCCGCTGGGTTCGCACCAAGGGAGGCATGACGATCGGCGACAATGTGGTCGTCGTCGGGCCCGGGGGACAGGGTCTGGCTGTAATCCTGGCCGCCCACCTGGCGGGTGCCGGGCAGGTGATTGCCGTTGGTATCAGCCAGGACAAGCATCGGTTCGAGCTTGCCAAGCTATTCGGAGCCACTCACACGATCAACCTCGATCAGGAAGATGCGGTGGAGAGAGTTCGGGAGCTTACGGATGGAATGTTGGCCGATGTCGTTGTCGACGTGACCGGCGCCACTGCCTCGCTGCCCCTGTCCCTGGAGCTGGTGAGACCCATGGGGACGCTGGTCATCGGATCGAACACCGGCGCGCAGGAGGCCTCTATTATCCCGAGCAGGATCCCGATCAAGGAGATCCGTGTCCAGGGGGTCAACAGTCACGACACGCCCGCTGTTCGAGCCGCCATCAAGATTGTCGAGTCACGCCGTTTTCCAATCGAGAGGATGGTGACCCATCACTTTTCGTTGGAGCAGGCTGAAGAGGCTGTTCATACGGCCGGTGGCGAGCTTCAGGCAGAGGGTTTCATCAAGGGCGTGATCGTACCTGAGTAAGGCAAGAACGATTTGCTGGTGGGGTTATCCGCCGCCGGCTGTGGCCGAAAAGGAGGCGAAGTGAGTATCACCTGGGATTACGCTAACCAACGAGGGTACGTCCGGCGCATTGCAGAAGGGATGCCGCCAGTGATTATCAGTGCGGTAGTAACCGGGGGCCATCAGAAGGACGAGAATCCTGCGGTGCCGGTGACGGCAGAAGAGCAGGCGGCCGAGGCTGCAGCCGTACTGGAGGCGGGAGCGAGCATCATTCACATTCACGCTCGTCAGTCGCAGGACCCGAGCGAGGCATCGCACGAGGCCGATCGCTACCGTGAGATCAATGATCTGATGCGATCCCGGGCGCCGGGCATCTTGATCGACAACTCCCAGGGGGTGGCGGATCTGTCGACTGAAGGGAGTGGATTGGCTGGAAGCGCGCACTTCTACAAGTCTGCGCCGATTGAGGCCGGTCCCGATATCATGGCCCTCAACCCCGGCCCCATGACCTTCCGCGGCGGAGCCAGTTACACCGGCGGTGGCGACTCGCCGAGTAAGGTCTACCTGTCCACCTTTGACCACACCGAACGAGACGCGCATCGGTTGAGAGAAAAAGGGGCCAAGCCGCAGGTGTTCCTCTACCATCCCGGTCATCTGGACATTTTGGATTATCTGATCAAACGAGACGCGTTGGACAAGCCCTATTTCGTTCAGCTGGTATTCGGCCAGGAAAGTGGCATCAACACCAGCATGGACAGCTTCCTTTACATGGTGCGGAATCTACCGGAAGACTGTATCTTTCAGACCTGCGCCCTGGGTCTTGAGGAGATCCACGTGAACATGATGGCATTGCTCCTGGGAGGACACGTACGCACCGGTCTGGAAGACTGCATCCACTACCAGCGCGGCGTACTCGCTCAGAGCAACGTCCAGTTGGTTAAGCGGATCGTGCGTCTAGCGGAAGACCTGGGCCGGGCTGTGGCAACGACAGACGAAACCCGCCGGATGCTCGGTATTTAGAGCGAGATCCAGAGGCGCCTTGAGTACGGGGACCTCTGCTGTGGGGAAGTCCTGATCAGCACAGCGTCTCATATTAAACAGCCTCTGATGTGAACTCTATCCCGAAGTGCGGGTATCCTATATATTTAAGGTAGCGAGAATATTGAGGGTAGGTAGTTCAACCGATGGAAATCAGGGGGTTTAGGAAGATGATGCCAGCCGTGACCCGATTGCTAGCTTTTTCGCTGGGGGTTTTCGTGTTCGGTGCCCTGCCTTTTTACAGCCATGCTCAATCACAGAAAAACGAGGACATAGACTACTTCAAGAAGTGGCTGAAGGAAGACGTGGTCTACATCATCACGAACGAGGAGAAGGCGGTTTTCGATCGTCTTACCACCGCGGAGGAAAAGGAACAGTTCATCGAGCAGTTCTGGGGAAGACGCGATGAGACCCCCGGGATTTCCTACAACGAGTTCAAAGAAGAGCACTATCGTCGCATCAAGTACTCCAACGAACAGTACGCCGCCGGTTTTCCAGGATGGCAGAGTGACCGGGGTAAGATGTACATCAAGTTCGGTCCTCCTGACCAGATCACCAGCAACCCCAGCGGGGGAACCTATACTCGTGAGATCTACGAGGGAGGGGGAAACGTGCAGACATTTCCCTTCGAGCGTTGGTGGTATCGGTACATCGAAGGTGTCGGTCAGGATGTCGAGATCGAGTTCGTGGATCGTCTCCACAGCAATGAGTTCCGCATCGCCCGCGACTCGTTCGAAAAAGAGGTCGGCTTCGAGATGGGCCTGGGAGAGACCACATACGAAAGGTTGGGACTCTATAGCCGTGCCGACCTTAACCGCGCTCGCCATCTGGGCAATCCTGCCAATCCCCATATGAGGAGTTCGCGTATTCAAGATCAGCCTCTGGAGCGCTTGAGTCGGTATTCCCAGCTGATGAAGCCTCCCAAGATTCGCTTCAACGATTTGCGAACGTTGGTGGAGACGCGTGTCACTTACAATGAGTTGGATGTTCATCTGGTGTCGCATGTCACGCCGGTTCATGAAGACATGAGCCTGGTCCTGCTGAGCGCTGAAATTGAGATCAACAATGACAACTTCGCCCCATTTGGTGAAGGCGTTTGGAGAGCCGAAACCAACATTTATGGGCGTTTGACGAACCTCACAGGACAGGTCGCTTTCGAGTTCGATGACGACGTAGAGGCCGAAATCAGAAAGGATCCGACCCTTCAGCTCCAAACATCTCGGCTGTACCAGAGAAAAGTTCCCCTGAAGACAGGTCGATACAAGCTTCAGATCGTCGTCCGCGAGGGCAAAAGCAAGAGGGTGGGAACACTCAACAGCCTGGTTATTGTTCCCGGACAGACCTCTGACTTGCGAGGCATGGTGATGCTGGCAGACAGGGCCCGACGGGTTCGGGAAGGTGAGACCGTTGTCGATCCTTTTGTGGTCACGGATGAGTTGAAAGTCTTTCCGGATATCCACAAGACCTTTTCACCTTCCGAGCAGCTGGGAGTTTTTCTGGAGGTGCACAATCTAACGATGGACATGTCGACGCAGGCGGCGGACGTGAGGCTTTCCTACAAAGTCCTTTCCGACGGGCAGCCGGTACCCAACTTCGAGAAAGTGATGAAGCCTCAGAGAGTAGATAATAACTCGGTGCTCGATGCGTTTTTCGCCGTCCCTCTGGAAGGGCTCCCGTCAGGCAAGTACTCCTTTCAGGTCGAGGTTGCAGATCTCGTCTCCGACAAGAAGCTGGTGCTCAAGGACATCTTCGAGATTCGACAAAAATCGGCATCAGTCGTCTCCAATTGAAGCTTTTTTCAAGCCTCCCAGGATCTAGCGAGGCTACCGCAACCGGTTGGGATTGGAACTTGCGATTCGTCTGAACGCCGCAGAGGAACCTGAACCGGGTGTCAACAATCTGAAGACAAGTCCATCAGAGCCGCGAACGACTTGAGCCGTTAGCAACATGAGGCCAACTGCCGAGGAGAGAGCTGGACAACAGCACAATCTCCCCCATCCTCAACCGAAAGTTTCCTCCTGAATGATCCAAAGCGGCTCTCAAGTTCCCTCCCTTGGTTCTCCTCAGGACTCTTCGATCTGCCGAAGCGATCCCATGAAGAAGATGCTTCCTTCATTGCTGTTTGCTCTAGCGATGGTGTGGCTGATCTCTGGCTGTTCCGATCCATTCTCGGCCGAGCCTGATTCCAAGCCAGCGCCGACGCAGTCAGCGAGTCTGCCACGACCTAAGCGAGTCCTTCTCATCACAGTGGATACACTCAGGGCCGATAGGCTCCAGTGCTACGGGTACGAGAACATCGAGACCCCTCACATTGACGGGATGGCGTCCGACGGTGTCCTCTTTCAGCAGGCGATCGTCCAGGTGCCACTGACGCTGCCCTCACACTGCTCGATTCTTACGGGGGCCTATCCCTACGCCACCGGAGTCCGGGATCAGGCCGGGTTTCGTTTGAAACCGGAGCAGGAGACGCTGGCGGAGATCTTCCAGACCGCTGGCTATGACACCGCCGCCTTCATTGGTTCTTCAGTACTCAACGGAAACACGGGCCTTTCGCAGGGCTTCGATCTGTACTGGGATCTGAAAGGTAGGGGCGAGTCGGAGCGGCGGGGCGACGAAGTGATACAGGAGGCTCTGACCTGGATCCAGGCTCGGGGTCAGCGTCGATTCTTTGCCTGGATCCACCTCTTCGACCCTCATACCGCGTACGCTCCGCCTGAGCCTTACAAGACGCAGTATCAGGCAAGTCCCTATGACGGCGAAGTGGCGTTTGTCGATGAGCTGGTGGGACGCCTGGTGGGGTCGCTGAGGGAGAACCGACTATACGAAGATAGCCTGATTATCTTTACCAGTGATCACGGGGAGAGCCTGGGCGAGCATGGTGAGGCCAGCCATGGCCTCTTCCTCTACGACTCGACCCTGCGAGTTCCCTTGATTGTCAAGGTCCCAGGTTCCCGGTGGAAGGGAAAGCTCATCCCACAGCAGGTGCGGGGTATCGACATCGCACCCACCATCCTGCAGCTTGTGCCCCTCAAAGCGAAGAGCCAGATGCAGGGCAGGGGACTGCTGAGCTTGATTGCAGGAAAGTGGAATCAGCCCGAGCTGGTGGCCCACAGCGAGACCTATTACCCTTACTACCACTTTCAGTGGAGCCCCCTCTTCTCGCTCCGGACGGCGAAGTACAAATATATAGACGCCCCTCATCCCGAGCTCTTCGATCTGGAGGCCGATCCCGGAGAAAAGCGGAATATCGTTCAAGAGAACGGACCGATGGCGGCCTCACTGGAAGAAAGGCTGGATCAGGAGTACCAAAGATTCAACTCCCAGGATGCGCCGGGCCAGGCGCCCCAGCCAGAAGCAATAGATCCCGAAAGGATGGAGCGCCTGCGGAGCCTGGGCTACGTCGGCTTCTCCGCCACAGGAGCAGGGCGCCCTGCTCTCGAGGGGCTGCCCGACCCCAAGGACAAGGTAGGCCTCTACGGTCTTCTGATGGAGGCGTTTCAAGATTCTGAGCAGGGACGTTTCCAGGAATCGACTCGGAAGTTGACGGAAGTTCTGCGACAGGATGACGGATTAGTTGATGCTCACCTCTACCTGGGATTGAATTTGGTCGAGGCAGCCGATTATCAGAATGCCTCAGATTCCTTTAAAAGGGTCCTCGAGCTTGACCCGCAGAATGTGCTTGCGACCTTCAACCTGGCTCTCTGCTATGCCAACTTGGGGCAATTGGAGGCGGCTTTCGATGGCTTGAGTCGCACACTCGAGCTGGATCCGGAGGATACGCAGGCACGGGTGGCTTTGGGACGTGTCTACCAGCTTCAGGGGAAAACGGATGAGGCAATCGAAGCGTTTCAGGGTGCCATCGGTCAGAATCCTGGTTTTGCGGAGGCACACCTTTTCCTGAGTCAGGCCTACGAGGTCAAGGGGTGGAAGGAGAAGGCGCTGGCAGAGAGACGTCAGTCCGAGCGACTGGGATCTTCAGGAGCTCAATAGAGTGCTCTCCCGGCCGCCGTGCGTCGAACCGTAGGCTCGACAGAAGAGGACTTCGGCTTGGAGGCCTAAGCTAGAGTTCCTTGGTCGAGAAAAAGTTAACAAACTGATCAAGTTTCGTGCCTCGGCGTGGTGTAGTTTCCAAAGAGACCGCTTCAGCGGTCTGGCGCGAAGCGTATTAGACCCGGCCTTCAGGCCGGGGTCAGCTGCGACGCCATCCCTCCGGAGGGCCTTTCAAGGTCCTTCTCGAACCGCGGCTTTAGCCATCTTCGACCCGGAGCCTGGCTGAAGCCTGTATTCGAGAAGCCCGCTAACTAAAGCAGGCTCCGGCATCTGCTTGCTCGCCGACCCGGCCCTGAAGGACCGGTCTAATACGCTTCGCGCCAGGCCTGAAGCGGCCTCCTTGAACGGGACACATCCACCGAAGGTCATCGTTCCTCGGCGGTATGAGGTCGCTCGCTACGTCTAGATTTCAGGTCAGTCACGTCCCCAGGAAGCCCTGGCCCCATTCGGGAAAGAAACTTGGATTGCCTCTGCCATGATCATCGCTAGCAACCCTGACAGAGCCATGACCGTGAGGGAGTGGGATCCTGTGCTTCAACGAAGCGCCTGGGGGTATGGTCCCTGTCGGGCCCCGCTCCCTGACAGTCACGGCTCTGTCAACTGGCGAAGGCTGCTTCGCTTCCTCGTGGTTGAAGTTTCAGCTTAGTGGCCCCGCAGCGGTGCTGCTCCATTCGAGAAAGAAACTTCCGGCTACTGGGGATTTGTGCGTCACTGCGTGGGGAAGAGTTGTCCGGCTCTCTCCTCGGAACCTGGGCTCATTTTGCTAACGGCTCAAGTCGTTCGCGGCTCTGTCGAACGTAGCTTTGTGACGCTGGCAGTTCACCCGTTGGCGGCACCTTCGGAGGACAGGAGACGTGCGACGAATTCTTGAAGTTTCAGCTTAGCGATGCCTCCAGCGGCCCGTGCGTCCTGAGTGTTCCGGATTCACTAGGAATTGCAACAGTTGTCCTTGAATTGCCAGATTGGTTTGTCAGATTTCTAACAATTACGATTCAGAGACCGGTTTTCCTGTCAAAGTTTCCATTTTTTGTTTGTCAATTAGTTGACAAGCGACATTGGTTAGTTGAAAATGCGCCTTAGAAGACACAGGGGTGTCTTTCGGGTTGAACTCCAGACGGGTTGAATCCAAGAAATAAACAAATTGAGGGAGCCAAAATGAAGATGCAACGAATGTTTGTTTTCCTGCTTCTGGTGGGGCTCAGTTTTGGAGTCACGCTAGCTCAGGGGGACAAGGCGGTCGTCGTGGGGACCATCACCGACGCTAGTGGTGCGGTAATACCCGGCGCTGAGGTATTCATGACACGCGCAGCGACGAACGACGTCTTTACCGCGTTGAGTTCCGATACCGGTGACTACGCCTTTCGGGCGCTGGTCTCCGGAAACTATGAGCTGAAGGTCACCATGCCTGGGTTCAAGACCGAAGTGCGAACGGGTCTGAAGTTTGATCTAGGACAGACCTATCGCATCGACGCGGCGCTGAGCGTGGGCGAGGTATCTGAGATAGTACAGGTCGAGTCGACGGCACCTATTTTGAAGACGGAAACGCCGGAGCTGGGACAGGTGATCGATAACAAGAAGATCACGGCTCTGCCTCTGAACCAAAGAGATATCTTTGGTGCACTAGGCTCATTGACCCCCGGCATTCAGCCGACGCGATCGGGCCTGACGCTGGGTGGCGGCGTGCAGTTCAACGTCAAGGGTCTGCGCCAGTCCGACAACAACGGCATGTTGGATGGAACCCAGATCAGTGAGACCAACGGTTCGCTCCAGTTCTTCATCAACCCGGACGCGGTTGCCGAGTTCGAGATCAAGAGTGGTCTCTATGGCGCCGAGTACGGCATCAAGCCGGGTGGGCAGTTCAGTGCCGTCACCAAGAGCGGGACCAACGACTTGCACGGAACCTTGTTCTGGTTGCATCGTCGTGATGGACTGGATGCGCGCAGCTTTTTCCAAGCGGAAAAGACCGCTTTCAAGCGGCACCAGTTTGGCGCAGTGGCGGGTGCACCCATCAAGATCCCTGGTCTGTTCGATGGAACCGATAAAGCGTGGTGGTTTGTCGCATGGCAGGCGGAGCGGATCAGCGAACTGGCTACGCTCACCGGAACCGTGCCGACTGCAGACGAACGAGCCGGAAGATTCTCGCAAACGATCATGGATCCGCTCACCGGTCAACCCTTTCCCAACAACACCATTCCGGCGGGTCGGTTCGACCCTGTATCCCAGAAGTTGGCCGCTTTCTTTCCGTCTGCCAATGCCGATCCCAGCCGTGGGTTCAACTACAACGCTGATCGTTCTACCGCAGATAAGACCCGAGACGAGGTCGTCCTTAAGATGGATTTCAAAACGGGTGAGGACAGCCACTGGTCCGGCCGCTTTCTGTGGAGTGACCGACCCATTACGTTTGTCAATGCAATCGAGGAGTTCACGGTCAAGAACAAGCTCGTCAACTGGGCCCAGAACATCACGAACACGCGAAACTTTGGATCCAACGTCATCAATGAGTTTGGCTTCCATTTCTTCCGTAGACCCTACGTACCTGGTGAACCACCCGACCACGTCGGCTATGGTCCGACGCTCGGCATTCCCAACTGGCCCATCAGGGGAATTGATTATGACGGTGTTCCAGTGACTAGCATCGGCGGTTTCCTGAGGGTCGGCTCTCGTGGCAATCGTGGGCCTGTCCCCGAGGGACAATGGGAGGTCAAGGACCACGTCAGTTGGACCAAAGGATCTCACTTCATGAAGGCCGGCTACCACTATCGCTATCATTACGTCTTCTTCGGCCTGGAGAATCGTGCCAACTTTAGCTTCGCACCGGATCGTTACACGATTCCCGACGGAGCGGCATCGAGCAATACCTATTCCTATGCGAATTTTATGCTCGGTTATCTGTCGAGTTCGCGGGCAGGCAGTGAAGCACGGTTGAACCACAATTTCCCTTCTCACTACTTCTATTTCCAGGACAGCTGGAAAGTGTCTCCCAAGCTTACGCTCCAGCTAGGTATGCGCTACGAACTGCGGAAGGGCTGGCAGGACCATCGGGGTTTCTCGACCAACCTGGAGCCGGGTTGTGTAGAGGCTAACGCCGCCAATCCGATTCCGCAGTGCTATTCCCCCGCCCTGATGACTCCCCTCGGTTCTATTCAATACCCTGAGACGGGCCGGTTTGCCGCGGATGAGGACCTCTTCAGCTGGACCAGGAATGGCTTTCAGCCGCGCCTCGGCCTTTCCTATCGACTCGCCGATGCTACGGTGCTTCGAGTAGGTGCGGGCATTTATGGTAACGAACCTCCGGGAGGCATGATGTACAGCGGCGCAGCTCTCGGGAATCACCGCGAGAATGCTGGGAACCAAAACTTCACAGCGGACGCGAGTTTTCCCACGCTGTTGGTAAGCAATCCCTTTGATCCTTCCACGCAGGTCGCAGGCACGGCGCTACCTAATGGAGGCGGATACGAGGAAAAGCTTCCTCACTGGTATGTTCCCAATTGGGGTCTGTCGGTTCAGCAACGAATTGGCCAGAATACGACGGTTGAAATCGGCTACGAAGGCACGCGCTCGGTCCACGAGATGCAGATCTTCGAGATGAACGATGCCGTACCGGGCTCCGCGCCGCGTATTGAGCGGAGGCCGTACCCGACAATGAACACCTATCGAGTGATCTACGGGAACGGAGACCAGACTTACAATGCGCTTAACTTCAAGATCGAGAAGAGGCCGGGTGCCGATGGCGTTACGGCACTACTCGCATACACCTGGGCCAAGAGTCTAGACACCACTGGAGGCCGTCTCAGCATCGTGGGCGACCCTCGCGGTATTTCGCGAAACCTTCGCCATAACACGCGTCTGAATCGAGGTCGCGGAGAGGCCAACATTCCGGGTCGTGCGGCTTTCCTGTTCGGTTACGATCTTCCTTGGGGTCTTGGTTCGAATTCCACGGCCGGGAGGATTTTCGGCGGGTGGCAGATGTACAGCTTGACGACTCTGCAGAAGGGTCAGTGGTACACGGTCTTCGATTCAGATCGACTGGATGTGGGAAGCAGCGTGACCCAGCGGCCCGATCTGGTTGGAAATGTCAACGCAGGTCAGAGAACTCCTGAATCGTGGATTAATACCAAGGCCTTTGCGGATCCTGCGCCCTTCATGTATGGCGACGCCGGAAGGGGAATCGCAGAAGGTCCCGGAGTCTTCAATATTGATCTCTCTCTATTGAAGAATTTCACAATGGGGGAGGACAATCGGGTTGAGTTGCGTCTTGAGGCTTTCAACATGACGAACCACACCAACTTCCTGCCGGCTAACAGCACTTGGAGCTACACAGCCGGGAGCTTTGGCTCGATTGGACGCTCCGGTAAGGGTAGACAGATGCAGATCGGATTGAAGTTCTACTTCTAAACCGCTCCTGCATAACCTGACGACACAAAGCAGGTGCACCCTGACGGGGGGGTGCACCTGCTTTTTTTTGTCTTCTCCGAGACTTCCTGGCTCTGCCTCAGGGAGACACCAACCAGGAGTCAGACATGGCCGCTATTGAGATTGTTGACCATCATGTGGTCTACGAAAACCCCCAACCCCAGAATCGGGCCCGAAACGGTTACTTTCCGGGTCTGGTGAAATTGCCTTCGAGTGAGCTGCTGGCTTTGTTCACTCTGGGTGAGGCGTTCGAGGCGGCAGACGTGACGACCGTGGTGACCCGCTCGCCTGATCAGGGGCGGACCTGGAATCTGGAAGGGCCTCTGCACCAGAAAGACGCTGAGCACCGCTACAACTCCGATTACTTGAAGCCGACGTTGCTGAGTAACGGCAGGCTGATCGCCTTGGGCTATCGTTTCCACCGCACCGATCCGGATCAGACCATCGCTAACCTCGAACCTGGCGTCGATGGCATACGTGATGGTGACAATCTGGTTTCGTTTTCCGAGGACGAAGGGCGCACCTGGTCATACCCCAGGGGACTTCCCCGAACGCATCCGGAATTGATCGAGCAGTCGGGTCCTACCATTCAACTGCGCAGCGGTATCATCCTGGGAGCCGGCTCCCTCTTTCCCAGGTGGGACGGCAGCAATCCCAGCGGCTTCGTCGGAGCTCTCTGGCGAAGTGAGGACGGAGGCGAAACCTGGGATGACCGAACCAATTTCTTCAGGGACCCTGCCCGGCGCTACGCTCCTTCGGAGCCAAGACTGTGCGAGATGCAGGACGATCGCATCGTCTCATTGAATTGGATGATGGATCACGTCAAGGGAACCAACACGACCAATCACCTGACAGTGTCGCACGATGGCGGCTCGACCTGGTCGGATCCGATCGACACCGGTATCTGGGGACAGGCCTCTAACCTGATGCACTGGACCGACGACATCCTTCTGACAATTCACTGCCACCGCGAAGGGGAGGACATTGGGCTGTATGTCCGCATCGTTGATTTTTCCGATGACCGGTGGCGCCTGGTCGAGGAAGCCAAGATATGGGGCAATGCTCCTCGGATGAAGGTGGCTGCTTATGCCACCATGGGACAGAATCTCAGATTCGGTCAGGCTTCCCTGCTGCGTCTGGACAACGGTGATATCCTGGCGACGCACTGGGCGATAGAAGAAGGTCAGGGCCGGATCCGCACCCATCGGCTTCGGGTACAGGTTTAGTTTCCCAGCCTCGGAAATTCGAAAACGTTTTCAATCAAGCTCGATGGTATCGAGACAGCAGGGGAGAGAGTAATGGTTCCAACCCGTCAGACTGGGTCGCGTGCAGTTTTGGGGTTCTGTTCCCTCGTCCTCACCTTCCTCCTGATGGGTGGGGCTACGGGCAGGCAGAACGGCCCTCTTGACATCGGATCGAAACGTGAACTGTTTATCGACACCCACTTGATTGAGGCCATGTCGGGAGTGCGGCTGGAAATGCACTCTCCCATGCCCAAAGAGATCGTGATGCACCTTGACAAGCTCTGGGAGGGCAATGGGTGCAATTACTACTCAATTTTCCAGGACGGCAACATCTACCGGATGTACTACGATGCCTGGGCCCATGAGCCTTCGAGCATCCCTGTCCATGAGGTCTTCATTGGCTATGCTGAGAGCGAGGATGGGAAGACCTGGGTGAGGCCGGAGCTGGGGCTATTCGAGTTCAATGGCTCCAAGAAGAACAATATCGTCTGGGCCAGTCCGAAGTTGGACAACTGGGGTTCCTTCAAAGACACCAACCCCCGATGTCCCGCCGATTCGCGCTACAAAGCCTTCTACAACGGCAACGGCGGTTTGATGGCTGCCAAGTCCGCCGACGGCATCCACTGGTCCCCGATTGGCGATAAGCCTGTCCTGACCGATGGCGCCTTCGACAGTCATAATCTGGCCTTCTGGGACACGGAACAAGGTCTCTACAGGGCCTACTATCGGGATTTCAGGAGGCCGGATGGTTCCTCCGGTTCTGGGCCCGGTAGCTTTCGGGACATCAAGACCGCCGCCTCTGACGATTTCATCCATTGGACGAAGGGGGAATGGTTGGAGTATCCGGGTGTACCGGACGAGGAGCTCTATACCAACAACATCATTCCCTACTATCGTGCGCCACACATCTACCTGGGCTTTCCGGCCCGCTACCTGGATCGCGGTTGGTCGAACTCGATGAGGGCTCTTCCCCAGTTGGCAGACCGTGAGGAGCGTGCGTCTTTGAGATCCTACAGCGGAGCATTCGGGAAGACGAAAGGCAATCCCCGATACGGTACGGCGCTGACGGACGGGCTTTTCATGAGCAGCCGTGACGGCAGGGTGTTCCAACGCAGGATGGAGGCCTTCCTTCGCCCAGGTCTTCGCTACACCGACAACTGGGTCTATGGGGACAACTACCAGAACCATGGCCTGGTCGAGACCAAATCGGATTTGCCGGGTGCCCCGGACGAGATCTCGATCTATGCGACCGAGCACTATTGGAGAGGTGCCTATTCGAATCTACGCCGCTTCACCTTACGGGTAGACGGCTTTGTCTCGATCAACGCTCCAGGTAAAGGAGGCGAGTTCACCACCCGGCCGCTGTCGTTCCATGGAAAAGAGCTGGAGATGAATTTCTCGACCTCCGTTGCGGGGAGCGTGCAGGTGGAAATCCAGAATGCCGCCGGTCGACCCATCCCGGGTTACGCGTTGGCCGATTGTCCCGAGATCTTCGGGGACCATCTAGAGCGGGTGGTTGGCTGGAAAGGTGGAGCAGACGTCAGTAAGCTTGCCGGCAAGTCCGTTCGTCTGAGGTTCGTCATGAAGGACGCGGAC
>CAUZIZ010000108.1:0-19490 GCA_963579905.1 Acidobacteria bacterium UBA6911
AGTGTCCGTTTGCTGGCCGCCCTCGAGGGCGGTAATCGCGAGGGACATGGCAGCCAGAGCGACAGAAATAGCGTGTGGGACATGCCGCACGAGCGTATGGCATCGGCAGTGCGCGATGGGAGTCTTCCTCGATTTCAAGAAGATATCAGGGTCGCCGATCACATCTGCCATGGTGGAGGCGAAATCTACCTGCAGCGCATCGCCGAACGATACGGGCAGGAAAGACTCTCCTTTTTCCTTTCGACCTATCGTGAGACCCTGTGCGGCGAGCCGCAGGACATAACCTGCGTCCAGGGGTGCTACATCACCAGAACCGCCATGCGGCACCTTTACCATCTGGCCGTTCTCCATGGTTTCTCAAGGGATTACTACGGTAGAGCGGTGAACTTCGTAGAAATCGGAGGTGGGTTCGGGAATCTAGCGCGACTTGCCCGGCAGTACCGGCTGGCTGAACGGTACTACATTGTCGACGTTCCGGTTTCGTTGGTTGTTCAGATGTTCTATCTGACCGAATTCTTCGGTGGCGATGAGGTCGCTCTCTGGGACGGAACCAACTATCTGCATGGAAGTGAAGATTCACCGATTTGTCTGCTGCCACCCCACGCGATCGAGCTGCTCTCGGTGGCATCGTCTCCCACTTTTCTGGTCTCAACCATGGCCTTGACCGAGACCCCACGATCGATCCAGGACGAGTACCTGAAGAAGCTGCGATTCTCGACAATCTATGTCTATGGGCAGACCCTCACAAACTACCTCGGAGGTAGTAAACAGCTGTCCGGATCCGACCTGGACAATGCCAACCTATTCTACCAGTTGGCGAAGACATGTCATGTTGTCGAATGGAGTCAAGCCGACTATTATTCCGAGCTCCTCGGAATAAACATCACCTAGCGCTGCCTGGGTTCGCTTCCTCTCAATGTCACGAAGAGATCGGCATTCGACCCCCTCGATTCCGGTGAAAAGCCGACCAGCCTCGCCGGCCCAGTCGGTTTCCGACGGTTCTACACATCCTGGGAAGGTATCGCTGCGGATGTGGTTCGGCATCGATTCGGCGGTCCTGTGGACGGGTACCACCAGCTCCTGGTCACTTTTGAGGGGTCTTTTTCAGATCTCCTTTATCGTCTACTTCCTCAGCCCCGAGGAGCAGGGTCTCTGGTACACCTTCACTCATCTGGCGGCCCTGTCTCTTTTCGCCGAATTGGGGCTTACCCAGATCATTTCGCAGCACGTCAGCTATGAGTACACTGGTCTCACCCTGAGCGAAGGCCAGCTCACCGGAGATCCTCATCATCTTGGTCGGCTGGTGAGCCTGGTGCGCTATGCGGTCAGATTCTATGTTCTCGTCACCACGCTGGCTGCTCTATTGCTCGCAGCTGTTGGATTCTTCTACTTCGAGGGCCAAACTCCGGTCGTCCTCCTGGCATGGATCTTCTATTCGATCGCGACCGGGCTTTACCTGCTTGCCAATCTTCTCCTGGCCATCTACCGCGGACTAGACCAGGTAGCTGGTACCCAGCGGACCCTGCTCCTCGGAAATTTAGCAACGTCGCTTTTCACCTGGCTAGCTTTGGTCCTGGGGGCTGGGATCTGGGCCCTACCCATAGGGACTGCGTTGGGGACGACGATCCTGATCTGCCTGGTACTGAAGTTGAACTCGCGCTTCTGGCTGCAGATGCTCCGCTATCACCTGAAGACCAGGGTGGATTGGATGCGACAACTTCTGGGTTATCAGGGCAAAATGGCGCTCACGATCGTCAGCAACTACTTTTCAATATACCTTCTGGTACCAGTTGTCTTTCAGGTCGAGGGCCCCGTGGTAGCTGGGCAGCTGGGCTTGACGCAGGCTGTAGTAGTCGGACTAATGAGCCTGGCTCATGCCGTGTTGATGGCCAAGACCCCTAACTTGAATATGTTGGTAGCCAACGGGCAACATCGGGAGTCCTTCAAGTTGGCCATCAGGTACGGTATTATAAGCAGTGCTTTCTTCTTGCTGGGGGCTTTACTTTTCTTGAGCGCAGTCATTATCTTGCAGCACTTTGATCTCTACGCTGACCGATTCCTGAATCTACCACTCTCGATCTTGTTGTTATTCTATAGCTTCATCATGTCCGCTCTGAACGGCGCCAGTCAGTTTCTGCTAGCACACAGGAACGTTCAGACCTCGCTTGTGCTGGTAAGGGGACCCCTGTTCGCGCTTGCTATTTTCTTGGTTTTGCCGAACTTCGGCCTTTACTGGCTTCTCGTGGCCTTCAATCTGGTGTGGCTGCTTTTGTGCATACCCTGGACCTTGCGCGATGTGGTCAAGTGCCTCGCAGCACACTCGGACGCAACCGTAGAGGAGAATCCTTCCCATGCTTAGTCCGAGTGCCTACGATGAGCTGGAGCAGAAGAGCGTCTCAGAGCTGCCGAACAGGGTGCTGATGATGGTACAGTCGGTGGCATTCGGGACTCTCGGATATCCGACGCGGGTGCGCAGTGAAAGTGAACTCTGGAAGTACCTCGACGTCATGCATGAGTCCCGCTTTGAGCATGACTTGGAGCATCTTCTGGGTGGCTTGACCGATCGCGAATTCGAATTGTTCAAACGGGTGGCGAGCTTCGTCCTGCGGTTCAGCGAGGAGAACTTCCAGCGCACGCTTACCACCAGGAGCAGTCTTCTGCGCGCCCTTAACGTCTATCGTCACCTCACGGACCTGTTTGGCGATCACCCCGCACGTATCTTTGAGATTGGACCCGGATCGGGCTACCTTGGTTGTCTGCTCCTGGACAACCAGTGGGCCTATGGCGCAACGGATGTGACACAGGCTTTCTACTTACTCCAGAACCATCTCTGGCACGGACTCTCCGAGGGCAAGGTCAAGGAACTGGCTGAGAACAACGACTGGGATGGCTCCCTTCTCCCCGGGGGAGCGGTCCACATTCCCTGGTGGGAGTTCTACCGACTGCTGGACAGAGTCGTGCCGAAAGTAGACGTAGTCACCTGCAACCACGCGCTCGCAGAAATGCACCCGGACAGCCTTGTATTCACCCTGAGAGCCGCTCGCGAGATGCTTCGTGGCGAAGGGCTCAAGGCCTTCGTCTTCGAAGGCTGGGGATGTGAGCAGTGGGTTCAGAGATCGCTGATTACGAAGCAATTCTACCGTGCAGGTTTCCGCCTGGTGCATAACGACGACCACATTACCGTCTTTGTACCGGAAGAGAATGCCTTCTCAAGGCCTGCGGCTCGCTTGCCCAGCCGATTCTGGTGGCCAAGAGGCAAGGCCGAGGTCCTCGCCGCCGTCAGAAGGATTGTGGGCATCCAGCAAGGTTGGATCCGATTCTGGCCTCCTCGGTTCGCCTCCAAGCGAAACCAGATCTCACGACAGATTCTTGCCGGTAATCAGTGCCGTGAAACCGAACGACGGGTCGGCATAGGAACGATCGAGAAGTTCTTTTCAGAGTTGCTTGATGATCGAGACGACGAGATGTCGCCAGATGAAAAATTCCTTCATCTGATCGGTCAATATGAGAGATCGTCCAGGTAGAGTATCAGCTATATTTCCATTTGAAGGCACAAGCCTTACTCGAGTACTACTGGTGTTGAGAACCTTGCCGAGACATCCAGGCCGGGGCTGGCGTTGGCTAAGGAGCCGACTGGTGCGGGAGTGGCGCTCTCCGGGTACGTCGCTGGGACGCTGGATCAGAGGGTTGCGCCGCACCCGCCAGGAGCTTTCGAAAAACAGGCACCTCAAGATGAGTTCGGATGTTCCCGTACCCGATGCCGAACTGCGCTATTTCTGGGATCTTGCAGTCTGTCCCCTTACCTTTGATATTGTCTGGAACCTATGCCACGCTGAGGTGGTCCGGCGAAGCCGTAATCTGGCTTCCATTCACGTTCTCATCGTTCCCGAATGGGAAAAAGGTATCGAATATACCGGCCAGTATCGCGCCTACGATCAGATAATCAACAGCAATAAACGTACTTGGCGCCTCCATAATGTCATCATTCCATGCCTGCTCCTGATGCCTGGCGTGCAGAAGATAACGGTTTGCCAGAGTCGCGCCGATGCCGAGTCTCTTTGGAAGGTCCCTTCACGATTCGTGTTCCCACCAGATTACTCGGTTCAAAGCCCGACTCTTCTAGAACAGCCTTCACACCCGCAGGAGATTCAGTCCTCAGAGTGCTTCCATATCGTCAAGACTCCGGAAGGGGCTCTAGGCTACATCGGCGATCTACTTGCTCGACAGGCTGGAGGGAGGCGCACAGTGACCATTACCTTGCGCCAGTATGACTTCGCGCCCGATCAAAACAGCAATGTCGCAAACTGGATCAGCTTCATCGATGGACTGGATCCTGCAGTTTATCTGCCCATCATCATCCCCGATACAGAATCCAGTTTCTCGGGGCTTCCAGCTGATCTTGATCGACATTTCGTATTTGAGCCAGCGGCTTGGAATGTGCATCTGCGATCCGCGCTGTACGAGCGCGCGTGGCTCAACATGGGAGTCGTTACGGGGCCGATCTTTCTAGCAGTACACAGTCCGAAGGCTCGCTATGTGATCTTTTGCGATGCGAAGAATCCTGCCTTGAATTCGAAACTTGAACTGATGGGTCTGAGCACGGCCGGAAATCCTGCCTTCTGTCTCGATGGGCAACGGTGGGTCTGGGAGCAGGACACGCTGGAGAACATCTGTCGGGTTTTCGGCGAAATCGAGGACAGTAAATCATAGTTCATTCCTCCATTCAACTCCGCTCGATAGCATCGAATTGAACGACGGATAGAAGGCAGCCTCTTCGGGTACACTTGGAACTCCTCCGCTTCTCAGCGACTGAATTCGCACAATGGAGGTTGCGTTCAGAGCCGGGAAGAGAGACGCGCATCTGATGCTTCGCCGTTGAGCGCCAACACATCCGCAGCCTGGTTATGAACGAATCAGAAATTAAGGATTTTTGGGAGCGGTATCCGTGTGGGGATTTTCAGGTTGGGGGCCTCCAACAGCGCAGAGGGGACTACGAGGCATTCTTCAGAGCCTACGACAGCTTCCGATATAGCACAGAAGGACATATCCTGCGATGTCTAGATGATATCGACTTCAGGGGAAAGAAGGTGCTTGAAATCGGATTGGGACAGGGGGCTGATTCAGAGCAGATTATCAGGCGTGGTGCTATCTGGTCAGGGCTTGACCTTACCCCCGAATCGGTTGCCAGGGTGCGGACACGTCTCTCCTTGCGCCAGCTACCTCATCGAGCGATCAAACAAGGAAGCGTCCTTCAGATTCCCTATGAAGAGGGCAGTTTCGACACCGTATTTAGCCATGGTGTCTTGCACCACGTGCCCGATATTCTGGCGGCTCAACGGCAAATTCACCGTGTCTTGAAGCCAAACGGAGAGTTGATCGTGATGCTCTATGCGCGGTGGTCGTTGAATTATCTGATCGCAATTGGCACTTTACGGAGACTTGGCTTGCTCGCGCTTCACCTCGCGAATCGCCATCCTGGTGGCATTTTTGACCAGCATCTTGCCAATGCCCGTGCTATGGGGGTACGGCATTATCTGCGCATGGATAGTTTTATTCATAAGAACACGGATGGGCCGCTGAACCCCTATTCGAAAGTTTGTGATTTGCGAATAGTCAAAAAGGACTTCCCGGATTTCAAGGTTGTTCGTGCCTACAAACGTTTTATGCACGCACCGCCACTTCCCGTTCGCTGGTTGCCGCTTGAACGCATCCTTGGCTGGCACTTGTGGGTTCACATGCGGCCGGTCTAACAGAACCTCCACGAAGGTCGTTTCTGCCCAACAAGGCGAGAGCAGACCATAAGTACTCGCGGCTGAGTTCAACGGAGTTCCGCAATATCTTGGCGGCGGCCCCAAATACAGGTGAGCTCTGACCCAGATTTCTCATGATTTGGTCAGGCTTCCAGGCAAGTTGAAAACGTCTTGATATATACTAAGCGGCGGAGGATTTTAGAACCTTTTCTTCGTGGGAAAGCGAAGCCGAAAGAGGACGCCGGCTCTATTCGAAAAGGCGTTTAATGATCTCGTTTCGGAGACCCCGGAAACGAAAGGATGGAATTCATTAAGTCCGCACTTTCTCGGCTCAGGAATCGAAGCTCGGCGAACACAAATTGCCGAAGGCTAATCCCGGCCGCGATTCTGGCGAGTGCTCTAATCTGGGCGGCGATGTCTGGCTTTGAGTACCCTCTAGTAGCCAACCTACGGCACGTTGAGATCAAGAAACTACTGATCTGTGGTGAAGAGCCAGAACTGGAAAGGTTTCTTGCCTGGTCTTCCGAAACGACAAATTCCCGCTTTGTGGCATTGGCTGGCCTGGCCTCCAAAGAGCCTGCCATACGAGTGCAGAGTCAGGGATTACTTAAGCGGATTCTTGAGACCGGTAGCCCTTCCGAGCAGCAGCAAATGGCTCTGTCGTTGGAACGCTTTATCGAGCGCTGGGCCCGTCGAGGCGAACACGGACTTGCCTCCCGCGCCCTCCAATTATTTCAGGAGTTACGGCTGCCCTGGCCGGAGCCCTATGTGCGGGTGGGAGAGTTCTGCTTCAATTCGCCGGAGATTGGAAGCCAGCTAGGTATCCCCTACGTTGAGATCTTCAGAGGCGCGGTGGAGGCATCCGCTTCCAGTCCTCGTGATAATGCCTTCAAGTCCATTGCCCATATGCGTCTCTGTGAGCACGCCCTGGTCAGTGATCGGAAACTCGGAAGGGCTGAGAGGCATTGCCGGGAAGCAATCAGACTGGATCAGTACGGCGTCTACACAACATGGCATACCCCAGCTGCCTATTCCTTGCTGGGTGTTGCACTGGCGCGACAAGAGAAGTACGAGGAGGCAGAACACTTCTTGCGACAAGCCATCCAAGTCGCTCCCAATTCGTCCTACGAGGCTACGTCCTGGTATAGGCTCGCTCAGGAGGTCTACGAAGTAAGACTTCAGTACGATGCGGCCAGGAGAGCCTATGAAAGGGTTATTGAAGTCGAATCTGGTGGCTGGGCCGACTTGGCCCGGGCAGAGCTCGCTACTCTTCCGCTGCCGTGAGGCTCGAAGGCGACGCTCGCGCAGCAGCGGCTTGGCCTTGATTGGAGTCCTTTCTTTTTGATTCGGGCAAACCCAAGAAATCAGGGAGCCCGATTCAGCTCGGGTCTAACCAACACATGAGAATTCTGATGCTGGCCCCTCCACCGGGTACACGGGGGCCAATTCCGCGACACACCCCCGCGCTACTGGACGCTTTACAGTTGCTTGGTTGTACTTGGACCCTCCTGCCTTGGGGCAAGCTCCAAGTCCGTGAGTCTTATTGGACGAAAGTCTCGGGACGGCTTCGAGTCATCTTCCAGGCCAGAAGGCTCCTAAAACTCCAGGAATTTGACGTCGTCATCATTCGGACGGCCCACGATTGGGCCACGCTTAGTCGTGATATTCCTCTTCTTTGTGCGGTCCGCCGCCTCTGTCCCCACCTTGTTCTGCAGTTTCACGGATGTGATGTAGATCAACTTCTGGACCCGGGAAAAAATGTCTTCAAGCTCTTCAACAGGGTGCTCCTCAGCCTGAGCGACGGGAATCTGGTCTTGTCATCCCAGGAGCGACAGCAGTGGAAAGTCTTTTACCCCAAAGGGCGTTTCCACCTCGTGTCCAACCCCTTTGCAATTCCGGAATTCAGCCCCCCGGTTTTGAGCCGCACGAACAAAGACGATATTCCTAGTCTCCTGTATGTCGGTCGATTGGTCCGGAAGAAGGGATTATTTGAGCTCATTGAGGCGGTTGAGATCATTTCAGAGCGCATCAAATTCAAGCTGGTCCTGGTAGGTGACGGACCAGCGCAGGATTCTCTGAAGGCCGAAGTTCGAAAGCGTGGTCTTCAAGAACGGGTAAGTTTTCCGGGTTACCTGGAGGGTGAAGATCTTTGGAACTGCTATGCTTCCGCGTCGGTGTTCACTCTTCCTAGCTGGACTGAAGGCTTCCCCTACACTATTGCAGAGGCGATGTACGCGGGACTCCCCATTGTAACCACCAACATTCGCGGAATGGCCGACCATCTCGAGAGCGGCATCAACGCACTTCTGGTAGAGCCGAAGAGTCCTTTGGATCTGTCAGTGGCACTCGAGAAGATTTTGTCCGATAAGGAACTGCGCAGTCGGATGAAGGAATCGAACCAGGAGGCGGTAAGGCGATTCGATCCGGCGGTAGTCGCCGAACAGTATCTCTGCGTGTTGCAGTCGATCTGCGAAGAAGGCTAGATACGATGTGTGGAATCGCTGGAATCATTGCCCCTGATATGACTCGAGACGAGATCCGTGGCTTCTTGGAAACAATGACAGCCAGTTTGGTTCATCGGGGCCCGGACGAGGAGGGATTCTTCACCGACACAGGAGTCGGACTGGGTATACGCCGACTCAGCATCATTGACCTCGCATGTGGCCAGCAGCCGATCGCTAGTGAGAATGAGGCACTGTGGGTGGTTTCCAATGGTGAAATCTACAACTACCGCGAACTCGCCTCGTCTCTGCGCAAACGGGGTCATGTCTTCCGAACCCTTTCGGATACTGAGGCAATTGTTCACCTCTACGAAGAGAAGGGAGAAGCGTGTTTTCAAGACCTGCGCGGGATGTTTGGTACTGCGATCTGGGACGGCCCGCGGTCTCGGCTGGTCTTAGGACGCGACCGCCTGGGAAAGAAGCCCTTGTTCTATTCTTTTCGGGATGACCGTTTACTTTTCGCGTCCGAGATCAAGGCCATCCTGGCCGCAGATCCTAGCCTGGCGGAGGTTGACGAAGAGGCGCTCATCTTCTACTTCAAGTTTGGTTTCGTCTGCGAGCCCCTGACGATTTACAGACAGATTCGAAAACTCCCAGCCGGCCATCTTCTTACCTACACTTCGGGCCATGTCGAGCTTCCACAGTACTGGAAGCTCCCCTGGTCGATCGGTGAAGAGTCGACTGACTCCCTCCAAACCTGGACCGAACGGTTGGACGAGCTCATGCTCGATTCAGTGAGACTTCGCCTCCTCAGTGACGTGCCTCTTGGAGTTTTTCTGAGCGGCGGCCTGGACTCAAGCAGCGTTGTCAACTATGCCCACAGAGCAGGACTGGAGCCCTTGAAGACTTTTTCCATAGGTTTCGACCGACAGGAATGGGACGAGTCGGAGGAGGCCCAGCAGGTGGCCGACCATTTTGGGACCCAGCACCATCTCTTGAACCTCTCCGAGGCGGATATGCTTCGTCAACTACCTGATTTGCTGACGACCCTGGCTCGTCACTTTGACGAGCCCTTTGGAGATTCCTCCGCCCTGCCGACCTACTTCCTCTCCCGTCTGGCCCGGCAACACGTCACTGTGATTCTGAGTGGGGACGGCGGCGATGAACTATTCGCCGGCTACGATTCCTATAAGGGATTTCAGTTCGCTGAAGCCTATCGCTTCATTCCGCTCTTTTTGGGAGCACACCTTGGACCCTCAGCGTTGCAGTTTGGCGCGAGTTTCCTACCTGGAAAACATCACTACTCTGCCCTCAGATTGGCCCAGGTCCTACGCCAGAGCACTTTGTGTCTGGAGGACTTGTACTTTGAAAAGATGGCCGCGGTGGAAGAGAGCTCTCTCCAGAGAATCCTATCCCAGGATTTTTTCGCCGCCTTCCGTCCCAGTATTGCGAAACAGTATCCTTCCGATATCCTATCGGTTCTTCGATCCGAGGCGCCGCTGGTGAACAGAGTCGGCTACGCCGACATGCGCTTCCGTCTACTGAACGATATGCTGGTCAAGGTGGATCGCATGAGCATGGCCAACTCATTGGAGGTGCGGTCTCCATTCCTTGACCACAAACTGGTGGAATTCAGCACTCGCCTGCCGGCGAATCTCAAGTTCCGGCGTTGGCAGGGCAAATACCTGCTACGGCGGACGGTCGGCCCCTCGCTGCCCCAGGGGATCCTGAAGAAGCCGAAGAAAGGGTTCAGCGTTCCTCTGCGGGAATGGTTCAAAAACGAGTTGCGCGACCTGGTCGGAGACTATCTCTCAGCCGGAGTCGCTCAAGATAACGTACTGGATCAGCAGGCTATTCAGGACCTTTTGAAAGATCACAATCAGGGCAAACAGGATCACAGTGCAACGATCTGGAACCTCTTGATGTACGCCGTCTGGCGAGAGCAGAATCGCGCGTAAGATCGCTCGCTAGCCACTACTCAGGCCCAGACCCGAGGCATAGTAGAATTGCCGATACAGGATCAAAGCCAAACGGAATTGGAGACCAGTGAAACTTCCAACGCTACACCGGTGACGAGGCAAGCTCCTTCGACTCGCTTCTGGTCGGTCATCTCGGAGTCCACCGAGTCTCTCTTTCCCTGGTGCATCTTTTTGGCTCCATTTCTGATCTTTTCATACAGATTCCCTCTCGGAATCCGGTACGCCGCCGCCACCCTGCTGCTGGTACCTGCCCTAATGCGTGGACTCTTCTTGAGACGGTCATGGCCCGGCCGGGGACCAGTTCTGCTGCTGGTCCTGTGCTCGCTTCCCAGCCTCTACGCAACAGACTTCCCCGAGATCACCACGGAAAAGCTGATGATCCATGCCCTGGCCATATCCGTTTACATTGGGATCGTTTCAGTTCGCCGAGACCTCCACGACCTGATGCTCTTGACCTTGCTTCTAACGGGCGCAACCGTGCTGCTAGCCGTGCTGGGGCCCTTTACTACTGAATACGCTGCCAAAGGGAAGTTCCTGCCGACGGCCTGGGCGCGCATCCTTCCCTTTCGACTGCCCGAGATTCTCGATGCCAATCTGCTAGCCAATGTAATCGGCATGGTGCTTCCCATCGTTCTGGCCTTCGGTCTATGGGGCCGCAAACTTCTGTTTAGGAGAGGAGTACAGTTAGGCTGCTGGATGCTGCTCGGGCTCCTCGGCTTGGGATTGTTGCTTACCGAATCCAGGGCTGGTTACCTGGCCGTTTTGGTAGCAATCAGTCTGGTTCTTGGTTTCTACTACGAGAGAGCGAAAGCGGTCCTGATGATCGTGGGACTGGGCACTCTCGTCGTCTTCTTCCTGATCCCATACGCCTCATTCCTCGATTCAGCTACCGGTTCCGTCAGCACCTTGGAAGGCAGACGGGAAGTCTGGGAAAGGGCAATCTCAATGATCTGGGACTTTCCTTGGACTGGCATCGGAGCAGGAACTTTCTCCGAAGTCGGCCCCCTGCTTTACCCGTTTCTGGTCCACCCACCCAGCCTGCAGGTTCAACACGCGCACAGCCTCTTCCTTCAGGCAGCGGTAGATTTCGGAATTCCAGGCTTGATGGCATTTCTCTCCCTGCTGGCCTGCACCCTTGTTCTCGGACGAAACGCATGGCGCAAGTTCAAGGTTGCTCGAAACGATCTGGGATGTGCTCTGGCTGTGGGTTACTCGTGTGGTTTGGTCGTCATGGTCGTCCACGGTATCCTGGATGCACCTCTGTGGCTGACAAAGCCGGCACCGTTGCCTTTTTTCCTGATGGGGATTCTGGCGGCTCTCTCTGCGGTCCCGGCCCAGGAGGGAGAGCTCAGCGACCGGAAGAGCGCGGTCAGAGAGGTTCTGTGTCGCCGGTTATACAGTAAGATGAAGCCAACCGGGGAGACCGGCGTCTAGTCTCAGATGCGTGGCTTGGCCTGGCCCCAAAGCTTCTTTGAAGGCTTTCGATGTCTGAGAAACTGACGCTGTCTCCCCCATTTCTGGAGCCAAGGGTGTCCCGTCTTGGGCGAGGCCTGGCACTTAGGCCAACCTTGCTGTCCCTGACGTTGATCCTGCTCTTCATGGTTCCCGAAAAGTATGCGTTCGTGGTTGCGGTCGCACTTTCCTCTTTCGTCCTGGTCGGGACCGCTTTGCAGCTGATCAGGCGATGTTCGGTTCTCGACCTGCTGGTGATCTTCTTTGGGGTACTGGTACTGGGAGGTTTGCTCAGACTCGACTATTCAGCCAGTCTGGGTGTGGTCTTCTATTCCGTCACCGCTTTCTCCTCTCTGTCCCTGATCCTTTCATACAGGCTATTCAGCAAAGAGGATTTTGAAGGGCTCATTGGAAGCGTCGTTGCATTCGCGGGGATCGAAGCCGTGCTCATCTATATTCTGTGGTTCCTCGAAGGCTTCCCTCAGCCAGGCGACTGGGCGCATGTTCTACTCGGGAATGCTCACGTCTCAGGGATTATCATCGCGATCGCGCTCCTATACCTTCTTGCGACTACTGTCTCTCGAAAGAATCGGCGTGGAATGGCACTCGTTCTGCTTTATCTGGGTGCTCTGACCCTCACCGCGACCAAACAGGCAATGCTGGCATTTCCACTCGCTCTCGGGCTGTTGGCCCTCTTCTTGATGAGGCGGAACCGTCTGCTCATACTGACCGTGTGCGTCCTGCTCTGCTATCCGGTAATCCAACTGGCGGCAAAGATGCTAAACCCCGACGCTCCCAAGGTTGCAGGTTACCTCAGGACATTCCAGGCATTCCAAGAAAACCCGCAGCGGATTCTGTTCGGGTTCGGAGCGGGGAACTTCGGTAGCCGTGCTTCGGTCGCACGTTCAGACTCACAGGACCTGGCGAAGGAGGCAGGGAATCGGGTGCCGGCGGCCCTGGTAGGGACTCCTCCGGTGCTCAAACATTACGTCGCTGACCTCTACTCACCGGAGTATCTAGATCATCTCATCAATGTCGTCGGAGCCACAGGGACCTTCTACACGCCTTTTTCAACCTGGAACGCGATCCTGGCTGAATTCGGAGTGGTCGGTTTCGTCTGCTTCTCGGCCATTTTTCTCTCGGTCTTCAGGAGGGCCGTGCGTCTCATCAGAGTGCACCGGTTAGGCGCGTCAGTTGCGCTCACAACAGCGATTGCGACTGGAGGGTTTTGCCTCCTCTTCGCCTATGAAAACTGGCTCGAGTATCCAAAAATCATGGTAGTCTACTGGCTCTTCGCTGCTTATACGCTCAGACTTGGCAGGGAGGGTGTACCGCCCATGCACCCCACGCGAACTGGTTCTTCGACTTGACTGAGTGGTGTGCAGGACGACAGGCATTCAGCCCGTATCCCCTGCTGTTGGACTGTTCCTGCTTCGTAGGCTGATCTCGTATACCTGCTCTGGATGGAATACGTCGCTGTGACTGCGGGTCGTCCAGGCCGGCGGCAGCAGTACGGCGCACGACGTGCCGCTGACATGGAAGAGGCGATTCCACATAGCCTGTGGTACTCCTTCAAGTATTCCAGCAAGCACCGTCTCGTTGATGGTCTCCCCGCCTGGCGCGTAATCGTGCCAGACAAGGGCAGATTGCTGCGCACACACTGAAAGAGCGTTACGCGTATCGCTCAGGATTGCACCGTACGTGTGGTCGCCATCGATGAAGATCAGGTTGAATCTCCGCTCCAGCTGGCTAAAATCGAGCTCGAGAGAATTCGCATGGATTACTTCGAGATTCGAGATGTCCTTCTCGAACATCAGATGGGTGTCGACCAGGCTCTGTTGAAACCCGAGCTCCTTCATCTGCTTCTTTGAGAGTGTTATCGATGTCACCGATGACGCAAATGGACTGACACTCGCCAGCACTTCGCCCCGCAAAGAGCCGATTTCCAGGAAATGGCACCCCTGGAATCGTGAGCCTAGTCCCTGAAGCAGGACGTGCTCCAGTGGATGTGCGCTCCAGGGAGCAAACGAATAGTGCGACAGACCAAAGGGGCCATACCCCACCAGATCTGAGAGAGCGATCAGCGGCAGCAGCTTGGACCCATATTGCGCCGTCAGATGATTGTGTCGGGTTAGCAATGTGCGATCAATGGCGAGTACGGCCCTCGCTGTGCGTATGGGAAACCGAGCGGCCCGGTACGCAATTTCGAAGGGGGCCCAGATCAGCTTCTTCAGCTTCCTTAGTAAAGCCAGCAAACCAGTCATAAGGTCACGGTGTTGAGGTAATCTCAAGAAGGGAACATTCGCGCCACCGATCAGGTCTCAAGTCCTGTCTCGTTCTCCCCGAATAAAGAAAACCGACGCCACCTCCGGAATAATCAACGTTGCCAAGCGGGCACTCCAAGAACTTTTGCGCTAGCCCAAGTCGGTATAGGTTAACCTATCCTTATCTGCTGGCCAATCTACCGGGGACTCAGATCGTTGGGAGTAGTAAGCGAGCGCGTCAATATATGTGCCTCGACCCTCGTCAGTTCCGCCGGTTACTTTCTCTGAGGCGAGGCAAGAGTCCAAATCAGAAACCGCAGAGCACCGAACATGCGAACTCCGAAGTGTCTTCCTGGGCCTCGGCCTTGCAAGTTGGGGGTCCGCAGATTTACCCTAGGGACTCAGGATCTGGACCTCTGACCTCAGTTGCGGGGAGGCAAACTGGGCGACTGAGCGAGGCTGCTGAGCCATGACCAAGGAGCTGGTTTCCGCCTCCTGGATAGACGCGGGAGTACCCAAGGCATTCTCGACTGGGAAAGGACCGGATCGAATCGACTGCAGGTCCTACCGCCGGAGCTTCTCTCCAAAACATCGCTCGACCTCGAAGAGGCGATCCATCGGGCGGAATGGAGCTGCGGTGTGTTTTTGTCTGTCCTGCGAACTTTGCTGCCTGAGTGAGGTCGTTTGGACAACACCCTGGGCTGAATGGTGAAAAACTCAAGACCCGGGAACTCCCGACCCACAAGGATTTTGGTAGTAGATGATGAGGCTTCCATGTTGGAGGTTCTCCGGATGCGACTAGAGGATTGGGGATTTCGAGTCGAGACGGCTGATTCTGCGATGGTCGCGAGGAAGCTTATACCCAGGTACCTTCCTGACATCGTGATCTCGGATGTGATCATGCCAGAGGTCTCGGGACTCGAGCTCCTGGCACAACTTAAAGCCGAGAATGCTCATCGGCCCGTCATCCTCATCACTGCTCACGCGAGCGTGGACATTGCAGTGGGCGCCATCAAAGAAGGAGCCCAGGATTTTTTGACCAAGCCCCTGGAGTACACCATGCTGAGGGCCATCCTGGAAGCCGCCCAGATCGAGATTCGTCAGGTTGAGGGATCACAGGAACTGGTATCCCAGCTGGAAACAGGATCCGAGATGGGATCCACGTCATTCATAGGAATGAGCCTTCCCGTCCTGGAAATCTTTAGGCTGGTTGGTGCGGTAGCCGATCGGATACGCCCGTCTTCATCCATGGTGAGAGTGGAACAGGAAAGGAGATGGTGGCCCGCCTCATACACGAAAGGAGTCACCGAAGAGGCGAGTTTGTCTTTGAGAAGCCAGGTGGCGGCCCATATCGGTCCATCCGGACGGCTTTCGAGACAGCGTGCCGACATGCTAAACTGACCGATGTCACGCCGCGCACGTGCACAGACACACCTTCGCTTCGCGTCTGGTGATGAATGGGGCGCCGCTGCGGGCTGTTCAGGAGCTTGGAGGCTGGAAGACTTTGGCTATGGTGCTCCGGTATGCGCATCTGAGCGAAGAACATAAGCGCCAGTCTGTCGAGCTGATTGGCCGGAAGGCCGACGGCGGGATTTGCACTCCTCGAGAAAAGGAGAGACCAGCACGATTCCTCCAAGTGATTGAAAGATAAGTCTATGGGCCGTTAGCTCAATAGGTAGAGCATCTGCCTTTTAACCAGTTGTGATCCATCTTCCTAACCCATTGGGAAAAGGTATTCCCTTAGATTTCAATAACTTACACTAGTCTCTGAGTTCCCCGAAATTCCCCAGGAATCCCCTGGTTTTCCCGTCTATTTCACTACGCTATTCACTACAGTCTGCTTGTGCACGGGGATGAAAGGAGAATGACGCTCACAATGCGCATCGCACCTGCCAGCCGTCCTTTTCTTTCCTATTGAACTCTCTCGGACGTAAAATGATCTAATCAGGGTGATGACTACTCAAAGCCAGCCGAGTAGGAAGTGTGAAACCATTAGCTGCTGCTTGCCCAAACCTATACCGGTACGGAGACCTTTTCTATGCGAGTCTATCTACGAGCATTGAACCTTTTCTTAATGCTGTTTTGGATCCATCTTGCGAACATCAACGCACAGTCGACCTCAGGCGTTACTGCCCCCCAGGTTGCTGTGGGTAGTTCAGGAGGTCTTACTTATACAACCACGCTTGATGTCACTAATCCCCTAGCCCGAGATTGCTTGCTGGCTCTGCGGCTACATCGGGGTGCTACCCTCCAGCCAGATATTCCGATTTTAACCAACGGAATGGATCAAGGCTTTGGGATTACAGATACCATCTCCGCTGGTGAGAAACAACGATACACTCTTACAGCTCCTGCAGGAACGGGCGGGATCTCTGTTTTTGCTGCAACATTTTTTCCACAAAACGGATGTGGAACAATCCAGTTCCAGGCCGCTTATCAAGTCCAAACAGCTGGTGAAACTTCTGAGATCTTCAGCTATCCCTTACCTCTATCTATCCCTCTAGGATCTTGCGCTGTCTCTCCCCTTTCGGTTTCCACAATTCCTTCTCTGGCTGTCGTGGGAAACCCGCCTGACTATACACACGATCTAATCCTTGATCTCACACTTTTCGATGAAGCTGGAGTGCAAGTGGGTCCAACCCAGAGCGTCTCCTACAATGGACAACACCTAGCCCAAGTACTTGACGAATGGCATCCGGAGCAGCCCAATCTCTCAGGACGTTGGCAAGTTTGTCCAAAGCAGGCGACAGCAGTCGATCCTCCTCAATTTCGCCAATTAGTCGATATGCTCTTCCTTGGACAAGATAGCTCCTCATTGCAACTTGCTACTTCGGCTCATACGGTTCGGGGAAGCACCTGCATCGAGGATGAAACCACCCTTTGCTTGAACGAAGGACGCTTTAAGGTCCAAATCGATTGGTTCATTGGAGATTCCGCAACGAAAGGATCAGCGTGGCCTGGAGCAAAGGTATTTGGCCAGGAATTTGGAATTCTTCACTTTGCCAATGACCAGATGTTGGTTCATGTCATGAATGCCTGCACGACCTCTTATGAGAATTTTTGGGTCTTCGCAGCAGCTAACACCAATCAACGCTACAGCCTCACCGTGACTGACACTCGAACTGGAACAGAGAAGACATATTCCAATCCGCTTGGGCAAGCATCATTACCCATTGCTGATACCTCTGCTTTTGCCACCTGCCCCTAAACAGTGTTGTCTTGACTTTGGAATAACCACTGAACGGACCCGTCCTAAATGAGATGAGATCGTAGTGCCTATGACTGAGGCCAGATCTACCAGGCTTCACCCTTCCTTCGCGTTTCTGGAGTCAAATCGCCCAGGCTCATTCGTCCCGAGACCGAGGCTCCATCAAATCTCCTCGATTGACAATCTTTGCCTTCTGGTAATCTCCAACTGATCCAGCCGGGAGCTCACTCGTTTTTCCGAAAAGGCCCGCTCGGCATCGGCAGCACCTAGGCTTTGACTGAGAAAGTAAAATATGAGTGTAATGTCATACAGAGGATGTCTTAGTCGGAGGAGATTGGAAGATGGCGACAGTGCAACTTTCGTTTCGGGTGGATAAGGCAACAAAGGACAACCTGGAAAAACTTGCCAAGGAGCGAGGCATGGGATTGAGCGATCTCGTGCGCGAGGCCCTTGAACTTCGGGCTGGTTTTGACCCTGGGTTCTGGGATCGGGTACAGAGTTTGGTAAATGGTCTCAACGTGCCGTCCTGGATGGTTCTCCAGAACCGGCTCATCAAGATCTTGGCCCAGGAAGCTGCCGAAATTGAGATTTGGGGCCCAAGATATAGACTTTTAGACGAGTTCCGGTTCACCACGGAAGGGGTCGAAACTGGCGAGCAGCTCTTCGATAACTTAAAGAGTGCGGCGACCGAGCTAGAGAGAAGGAAGAGACTGGAACAATTAGAGCGTGGGCTACGCTTAGGAGCACCGTTAACTGAGAACGATAAGGCCTGGTTGCAGGATCAGCTCGAGGAGGGACACTGGAAGGATCGGATCGAGACCCTCCTCAAAACTGGCGACGGCGACTAATGAAAAACACTGCAGGCGAGCTGCTGGATGTTTCGGCAGCCGCCGAATATTTGGGAATCAGCCAGAACTCTGAGGGCCAGAATTGCGCGATTCCAGGTCCCGTACAGGAGGTGGGGCAGCCGGTTATTGTTTCGGCGCCAGGAGCTCGTGGATTACCTTGAACAGTTGACCGGAGTCAGATTGGAAGAAGCCCTGGAGAGAATAAATGACTCAAGTAGAGGCTAGAAGGTTTTTCAAGATAATTATTGAAATTGCGAAGGGTGCAGACCGCAGAACGGAAGAGATGTTGGAATTAGTTTCCAGGCACGAGGAATTGGTTTCCAGACAGGAGGAGCTTCTCCGGCTCACAGAGCGCCAGCGACGGTCTGAGCTGGTGAAGGCCCTGCGCCCCGACGATGGGGAAACGGCGTGGCCGTCGTGAGCCTGGAAACTTACCTGCTTCAATATCTCACCCTGGCCCCCGGGAACGGCTCGCAGCGCATGGCCCACTGCCCGCAAGGTGCCCGACACAGCAACTTCGACAAGGACGCTTCCTGCTCTGTAAACCTCATCGAGGGCCTACTCTTCTGCCATGTCTGCGGGCTATCTGGGAACATCTACGAGGTCGCCGAGACCCTGGGCTGGCCGCCGCCACCGAACGGAGACAGGGAGCCGCAGAGCGGGCTGCCGACCGCCTGGTACGAGCGCCCCATCAAAGCGTTTTACCACTACGAAGATAGGACAGAGAGCACGGTTTACACGGTCTGCCGCGTCGAATATTTCAAGGGTCAGGAACCGAAAAAGGAATTTCCACTGTGGTGCCAGGGCGGCTGGCGCCTGAAGAAGGGCGTCGACAAGATCCCCTACCGCCTGCCTCAGCTGATCGAGGATCAGGATGTTTTTCTGGTCGAGGGAGAGAAGGATGTCGGGACCATCGAGAAAATGGGCCTGACGGCGACAACGTTCGTAGGTGGTGCTGGAAAATGGCGAAACAGCTACGCGGAGCACTTTATTGGGAAGTCCGTTGTGATCTTGCCCGACAACGACGCTCCAGGCCGAGCTCACGCCCAGGCGGTTGCCCAGGGCCTGCGGGACGTCGCCGTTTCCGTTAAGGTGTTCGAGCTGCCAGGCCTGCCTGAAACGGGCGATGTGAGCGACATGGTCGAGGGCTTTGAGGGCCCCGCCGCCGCCGGCGAAGAGCTCAGCCGGCTGGCCGAGCGGGCGGAGCTATGGCAGCTGCCCAGGCCCGGCACGAGGCACCGGCAGCGCTCCAGCTCGAAATCGAGAACCTGAGCGACGTGGGCAACGCTCGGCGGATGGTCCGCGAGCACGGGCGAGATTTGAGGTATGTGGGGCCCTGAGGCTGGCTCGTCTGGGATGGTGGCCGCTGGGCCCGCGACGAGACGGGGGAGGTTGTCCGGAGGGCAAAGGACACCGTTGGAGCGATCTACGCCCAGGCCTCCCTGGTTCACGCCGAGCGCCGCGAGAAGGTCGCTCTTCATGCTCTGAATTCTGAAGCGGCGGCGCGGATTCGCGCCATGATCGAAATGGCCCAGTCGGAGGCTTCGG
>CAUZIZ010000109.1:0-19325 GCA_963579905.1 Acidobacteria bacterium UBA6911
CTCGCAACGCGGGCAAGAAACTCCTTGCGGCCAACGCAACTGCAGAAGATACTCACGGCAAGCACCTTCGGACGAGAACCGCACCTCGAATTCACCGAGTGTCTTCGGGTAGTCTTCCATACCCCAAGACACGACACCTTGGGGTTACTTGGGCAACTGAATACCCCCAAAAACGATAGTAATCGAGGACCCTGCGAGTAGGCCTCTAATCGTCGAAAGCAGCTTCATGTTGTCAAGATAGGCGGCTATATCGTTCATTGGATTGTTCACCTCCGAAAGTCAATCAGTGACCGGTGGGGCGCCATTGCCGATAGAGGTTGCCACTCTGGGGATTGTCTGGAGCAGAGTAACGATTTAGATAACCTACTCGCGGTTTACCGTGGATTCAAGAACCTCTGCAACCGTAAGAGACCTGAAGCTCTCCTGAACTAACGGTCTCGCCTGGTCGGGGAAGCCGGCTCGCGGAGACGGTAGGTAGGTGTTTAACCAGCCAATTACCGCCAGTTTCAACATCTTGATTTGCCCCGAAGTTCTTGAATGGATTATAAGAGCGGTCATAGTTCCTACGCAGCACCAAGTCAAGGAGTTGAAGACATGACACCGGAAGAAGCCTATTTGTTCGATCTCAATGGCTATCTTATCCTGCGGCAGGTTTTGCCCCGGGACATAATCAGGGCTCTCAACGGCGAAATCGACAGGCTCGAAGCACTCAGCGACGAGGAAGTAGCCTCGCTGGGAGTACCTCGAGGCTATTATCGGGAGGAAGGCAACCGGCGGCCGGTTGATTATTCATGTCCTCTTCTGAAGTGCGGAGGGGTCTTCGAAAAGCTGATCGATTGGCGCGCAACGGTTCCCTCTGTCGAAGCCATGATCGGCGAGCTCACCCGCTTGGATGCACTGCATCTTCTGGTGCGCCAATCGGGCCGGTCAACGGTCTTTCACCACGGGTATTCAGAGCTCCTCTCCTATAGCGAATTCGCCGTGACCAACGGGCAATTCAAATGTGTGAGTGTGAAGATCGGATATGCGCTCACGGACGTCTCAGTGGAAAACGGCGCCTTTTGTGTCATCCCGGGGAGCCACAAGAGCAGCTATTCCAATCCCTATCATCTCGAGGAACCGGATGAAACCCATCCTCTGGTACAGACCTGCCCCTGCAAGGCCGGAGATGCCGTGATCTTCTCCGAGGATCTGACTCACGGCGCCGTCCGGAATCGAAGTGGTAAGCTGCGACGCACAATCTTCGCCTCCTATGCACCCGCTTTCCAAGCGGCCTGGGACGATCAGCTGGATATGGCAGAAGGATTCGAGGAGAGGGCCACTCCCCGGCAGCTGAAGCTGATCCAGGGTCCGCCACCGTTCGGCGTTGCTGGGGGCTTCAATCAGGGACCGATCAGGGCTGTTTCATCCGACTAGGTTGAGACGTGGAGACAAGAGCTAGAAGGAAGAAGAATGTCCGGCCCTTCCAGGTCGGTACTGGACAACGCAATTTGTCCGAAGAAGAGCGCTACGCCTTCGACGTTACGGGTTTTATGATCCTCGAAAATCTGCTGACAGCCGATGAGGTGAGCGATGCCCGGGGGAGATTGGATGCGGCTTTCTCCAGTCCTTCTCCCGGGGTCAAGCGGCAGCAGAACGGTCCCGAAGTCGAGTTGTTGAACGTGATGGAGTGCGGCGGTGTTCTCGAAGATCTGGTTGCATCGAATCGGCTTGTAAAGGCAATGGAGGAGCTAATATTGGGGAGTCAAATTCGCCTGGTAGCCTCCCGAGCCATTTTTAGAGAGTCGGGCATCACAGGTGAGATCACGCAGGGAGGACTGGCCGATCCGAGGCGCTACACTCGTTACCGCAGTTTCCTCCAGGGCGAGATGCGCTGCCTGATGGTATCGTGCTTGATCGCCCTCGACGACACGAGCAACGGTGACGGGAGCTTCAGTGTGATTCCAGCAAGCCACAAGAGCAATTTTCCTCATCCCTATCCCCAGGACAACCTGGAAGAGGTGGCCGTCCTGAGGGATCTACCCCTGCTGGCGGGCTCCGCGGTCGTATTCAGTGAGAGCCTCTCCCACGCAATGAAGGCCTCCATTTCGGAGGAAAGGCGGTGGCTGCTCTATCAATACGGGCCGTCCTATATGGTCAGCTGGCCGGGCTGTAACGCCTCGGAGGCACTCCGAGAGCGGGCGTCGAGGGATGAGACCAAAGCTCGACTCTTGAGAGAACCGTACTACCATCCCTAAGCTGAAACTTCGTTGGAACTCGCACCTCCAGGTCGCCCAATAATGCGAAACGTGAGGAAGCCTGGAGCGCGAGCGAGGGGTTGGAGGGCAGTGCAATGGGGGGACGAAGGGGCCTGAGGCGTGGCAAGCAGCCAAGTCGGAGGGATTCGGGGTGTTCCCCAACCCCTCGCTTGCGCTTCAGGCTTCCACGGCTCGGGAAGTTTCGCTCTCGAATGGGCAGTGTAGCGGTGGCGGGACTGACCTGGAACTCGATTTTGGTTGGAGCTGGACGTGTGCCAGACCTTGGTGCCTGGAGATCGTCGACGTGGGTTCGGTCTCCAGGTCGCCGTGTTCTTTCCTGTGAGCCCTTGGCTTGAGAAACGGTAGCGCCACCTCAACCGACATGAAGTTTCTTCGTGTGCTAACCCTGAAACCGAATTGAGTAGAGATCTGCGTCTTGCAGCTGGATTCTCAGTCTAATGGGTTTGCCTCGCAAGGAGCTCAGATCTCCGCCATTCTTCCAGGCCACCACACGCTCAATCGTGTCGCCGAAGTGATCTGGGCAGTCCGCCAACGAAAAGCCGTCTATTGCCTTGCCCGTTGAGTCTTGAACCTCGACCCGCACGCTTCCAGCGGCTGACGTGGCGAAGTTCAGGCTGAGCTGGGAGCCGGAAAACTTCAGAGGCGGGGTGATCACCTCGCCACCGCTCATGGGAGCATTCAGCGAGACGAAGCCGTCCAGACGCAGGGTGTAGCGCCGCAGAGCGCTACCCTTACCGGTCCAATAGCTCTCGACCGCGTAGAGGGAGAGCTCGTTGGGGGCGCCAGCCAGATCGGAGCCGGTTTCGACCAGATGCCAGGCGATGTACTGATGCCCGTAGTTCCAGGTGTCGGGTCGCTGGACTCCCGGCCGTAGGAAGGCCTCGTTCCAGCGCTTGAACTTGAGGCCGTCCCGGCTGGCCATCAGCAGTGCTTCGGTGACCGCCGTACCGTAGCGCTCGACCGACGAAGCTCGCAGCTGCCGATGCGCCAGATCTGGTAGAGCTTTCATCGAGTCGGACCAGCTGCGGTCGATGTAGCGTGTGGGGAAGCCAATTAGGAGATGAGGCGCCCGATGGTAGGGTTTTACTTGGTTTGTGTACAGATGCTCCCCGGGAGAATCTTCGTAAGTGAGATCCACGGGGGTGCTCCAGTGTACCAGGTCGTCAGAGGTGGCCGTCCGAATATCTCTTATTCCCTCCTTGAAGATTCGCCAGTAGGCACGGTACTTTCCGATCGTCGGATCCCAGAAGGCAAGATTCTGGGAATCGAAGGCACCCAACTTGGCCAACATCGGCTCGTCGGTCATGGGTGACCAGTGGATTCCGTCGGCAGACTTGAAGGGCAGCAGCGCGTTCGGGTCCGACGACCGAAGGATCGCCTTGTAGCGCGCGTCAGAGGCGGCGTTGGGGTTCGCATCCTTGAACACCGCTGGGTGGCCGGCGTCGACGTTGAGCGGTCCCCGTGCGCCACTGGCGATGGCGATGTTGTTCTTCTTAGAACCCTGGAACTCGTGCAGGCCGAGCTCGGGTTTCCGCCAGCGGACACCGTCGTCGCTTTCGGCGTAGCAGCAGTAGAGGGGGTGGCTCTTGTTGTTGAGTTTCCCCTGAGTGGGCTCCAGATGCCAGGCCTTGTAGTACATGCGGTAGAGGCTGCCGTCCTGAAAGACGCTGTGATAGCCGCTGCCGCTACCCTCCCAGGGCTGATCGTGAACCAGGACGAGTTCTCGCGGTACCGGATGATGAAGGCGCAGGGACGTCCCACCGCCCATTCGATCGATCAGGTGGCTGTCGATGAACAGTTCGCGTCGCGAACCAATGTCAAGAACTTCCGGCTGTCCGCCTGTCTTGCTGGTGATCGAAGCTGCGAGTGGGTTGGAAGATGAGGCTGCGAGGCCAAGTGCAGCAGTACCCCTGAGCCAATCACGTCGGGAAAGACCAGTCTGCTTCATGATGCTACTCTCCTTTATCTTCAATGAAAGACGATGAGCCAACTTTCGTCAAGTATTCGGATTGGGTGTGCCCTCTCCTCTCTTCAGGTGCCGGAAATGATGACCAAGACCCAGGAAATCGTATTTCTCAATCCAACGCGCTAACGCGGGACGAAGAAAAAAAGGGCTGCAAAGGTCGCTCCCATTAGAACTGTCAAAATAGGGTCGACGCTGAGGATGGACCCGAAATAGGTGTAGACAAGAGTCAGAGGCGTCATCCTGATAGCAGTGGCGAGGACGAAGCGGTGCAGGGACATGCTGGTTAGGCCCGCGCCATAGCTGACGATGCCGAAGGACACGAAGGGCAGAAGTCGCGAGACCAGGACCACTTTGGTCAAGAGCTTGTCGGAGCATTCCATGCAAAATGTGATGTGGCCGGTAAGGACTCGCTCCAGGAATTGACGCCCGAGTAATCGGGTCATCAGGAATGCCAGACGGGCGCCTAAGCACACCTCCAATAATTGAGTAGAGACCTCCCTGAAAGGGTCCGAGGAAGGCGCCAGCAGCCAGTGTCAAGGGGAGGCTGGGAACCGGGCTTAGGACGACGACCGTGGCCATGAGCAGGACGAATAACACGGGGGGCAGGCTCCCGGCCTCCTGCAACCATCTCTCGGTATTCTTGGGATCCAGAAGCTTTACCAACTCGCCGATTGGCACCACCAGGCCCAAGAGGATAAGAAGGGCGATCCCGGTTAGTCCCTTGATGGGCATACGAATCCTTCTGAGGTACTAGTGGACTGTAGCGCCTGATTCGCTAGTGCCTGAGCGGCCCTCGAACGCGATCTCCGTGTTGCGCTTCCTCGCCATAGTCCAAGCTATGCCTTGTCAGTGCGCCTTGATCTCGCGCCCGAATGGCTCGCTCATCCACTAGCGAATCAAGCGTTACAGTCCACTATAGCCGAAAGCGTGGCCGCGAACTCTCTATTCGAATTGGAACGAGTAGAGCTTGGCATTGCGGATCCAGAAACGAAGCTGGAGCGGGCGTCCCGCCAGGGAGCTCAGGTCGCTCTCACCCTGCCAGCTTGCCTTGAATCGACCTGCCCTGGTGAACCGATCGGACTCGTCCAGCGAGAAACCGGCTAGAGGTTGCGTCTGGTGATCCAGGATTTCCACCTTGATTTCGGCGACACCCGATCCGTCGTTGTTCCGGGCCGGCTCCAGGTTGACCCAGAGATTGGAGCCCTCGAAACTAAAACTCTGCGTGAGCAGGACGCCTGGACGCAGCTTCCCCGCGTCGATGGAAACGAAGCCGTCCTCCGGAAGCGTGGCCAGGCCAGGTGCCCGGAGGGCCGAGTCCCCCATGAGAAAGAGCTGTTCCGGGCCTCGCCAGTTGGCTCCGGTGTAGTAGATCCAGACCTTGCCGTCGTGCATGAGTGGCGGCTGGACGTAGAGGCTTACCGTGTCGAAGCTGCCTTCATCTCCGGGTAGGATCAGCGGTTCGCGGAATCTGCGATCGTAGTGAACCCCATCGCGGCTGAAGGCAAGAGTGGGGTAGTGGAGGGTGTTGGTGGTCCGGAAGATCCAGGGCAGCCCGATGTAGGTGCGCTCGTAGGTGGCGACGGGAAAAAGGTAGAACTCGCTGTCAATATGATCCCGTTCGTCCGGTACGATGATATTTTGGGGAAGACTCCAGCTCTTCAAGTCGGGACTCTCGGCCCTTCCCACCATTCTTACTCCCAGTGGGCACTTTCGATGCAGGCAGTTCTCGATGTGAGCCGCGTAGACCTGGCGGATGGGATCCCAACCCATGTAGTGGGTGGGTCCCCAACGTCCCGGTTCAGGTGTGGTGTCCATGACTGGATTGCCAGGTTCAGCAGTCCACTCGAAACCGTCTGGGGAGTAGTAGAGGTGCAGTTGCATTCCCGGAGGATTCTTGGAGCGTGTGTGGCCAATCGCCTTGTAGCGCTTCTCCGGGTCCTTCTCGTTGGGGTCCAGAAAGGTGGGAGCCCGGCTGCCTTCGGGTAGGATGTTGTTGGCTCTGGAACCGTTGAACTCCACCTTGCCCAGATTGGGCTTCTCCCAGTGGAATCCATCTCGCGAGGTAGCAAAGCAGAGTCTATACGTGTACGTGTTGTGGTCTCCTACGTATTGGTAAGGCTGTCGACCCGTTCTCGGACTGAGCCCTTATCCGTCCAGTGGTAGTCGGTCAACTGACCGCCCCGTTCGGCCTTCCACTGCTGTGTAGTGGAGTACCACATCTTGAACAGGCCCTTGTCCTCGTCGTACATCACCTTGGCAACAGGACTGAGGGAGCCCTCCCAAGGACGGTCGGGCTTGATCACGGGATTGTTGGGCGCTTTGGTAGCCGTGTTCAGAACCTGCCGAGCATCGGCAAGGTGTTGGATCATGTAGTCGTCAATGAACAGCTGCTTGCGGTTTCCGATCTCCAACACTGCGGTGGGCGCTTCCGCCGCCTGAGTGTTGAGGATGGTTAGTGCCAGAAGGCAAAGCCCCCCCAGGAACACATGAGTTCTCATTTCGTTCTCCTCCTTGAAGGTCAAGTATTGCCCTTCCATTGTGGCGCTAGAAATTTCGATTTCAAGTTTTAAGGCTGGTGCTGCTAAGTGCTCCTATTCTAAAGCGGATCTACTGCGCTGGCTATCCACGGACCGGCCTTGTCTTTACAAGACTTTAAACAAACCAAACATACCCTTACGAAACATTGTGTGGCCCCGTGGTTTTATGAGATGAAAGGGGAGCGATATCGAACGAGACGAAAGCAGGATAAAGATATGATGAAGTCGAAAGAGAGGAACAGATTGAATCGGGATGAGTTGTTCTCGCAGATTAGGGAGGCGCTGGGTGAGATCTCAGATCTGCCTCGGCGGGTCTTTGTTCTAGCTCACTATCGGGGGCTTCCCGATTCTAGAATCGCCGCCGAGCTGGGCCTGGAAACGTGGGAGGTCCCCCTGCTGCGGAGGGACGCTGAAGAGACGATCGGCCAGAAATTTTCGTCTTCTATCCCATTCCGAGCTTGGGCCAAACCCAGTCTCCGTGACCGCAAGGCTCCCTTACCGCCCAACTCGGTGGTCAGTCTAACCCTGACCTGACACTATTCAATCACGAGGAAGCGAAGCAGCCTTCGCCAGTTGACGTAGAGCTCTCTGTGATCATCCCAAAAAGGTGTAGAGAGACCGTCTCCGGTGGGAACGATGACGGGATACTCATGGGAGGTCCATCTGAGTCCGTCGGGCGACCAGGCCACGCTAATCCCATAGGTCTGGGACTTCATGAAGACCATTTTGTATTTGCGTTGGGGGTCGTGATCGTCGCGGAAGACTCTTGCCTCGCTAGCTCCAGCGGGAAGGAGGACGAGGTTGTTGTCGCGAGTGCCGTCGAACTCGCGCAGGCCCAGCGAGGGACGTTTGAATCTGAGGCCGTCAGCGGAAGTGGCGAAGCACAAGAGGTTCTCTGATTGGGGCCGCACGTTGTACCAGAGCTTGAAGTGGCGCTCTTTCTCGTCGTAGATCACGTTGGAGTAGAGGATCCGCTTTCCCTCCCAGGGTCTCTCCGGAGTCAGGATCGGGTTGGTCTGCTCCTTTGAGGCCGGGTGGACCCAGCGGGCGACGTTGTCCATTCGATCGATCAGCCAATCGTCCAAGAATAGCTGTCGTTTGGAGCTGATCTCGCGGACCGGGGGCTGGCGCGTGATACTGCTCGAGCTGAGCCCCTGGGCCTGCACCGCTCCCAGTTCGGCCAGAGCGCCCAAAACCATGAGCGACAAACGTAGAGGCCAATGTCTTTTCATTCTGACCCTCCTTCAGGAGTCGGATCCGACCAATCTGCGGCCGACGAAACCCAAGGTAAAAGGACCTCGTCAGTCTGCTTGTTGCTTCCAGACCTTCTTGATCCAGGGAACGGTCTGTTTGAGGGGTTGGACAAATCGTTCGGTCTGAAAGTGCGTGATTCCCTCAATCACCTCGAGGTGAACATTGCAGCCCTGTGACACCAGCTTCTCGACGGATTGCTCGACCGCATCGAAGGGAATGAGACCGTCATCTCGGGAGTGGATCACATAGGTGGGGAGCCTGCAGTCCAGGTCATCGGGAACCCGCTCCGAGATTGGGATCGCTGCTGAGAAGCGCTGGTGGTGGTGCTCGGCGAAATGCCAGGTGCCCGCTGCACCCATACTGAAGCCGGTAACCAGCGTCTTGTAGTGATCGATGTTGAATTGCTCCTCTACGAGCTTCAGGATGTGAAGGACCGCCTTTTCATTTGGCTCGTTTCGCCAACCACGGACAATCGCGTCAGGGGCGACGATGATGGCACGGAGCTCGGCCAAAGCGGGCACTACCAGTATCTGGATCATCCCACCGGCGTAGAATGGAGTCACGCGACCGCCATAATGCAGCGCCAGAAGCAGCGCCGTCGGTTTCTTCGCCGAATAGCCCTCAGGAACAGAGATCGTGAAGCGAAGCTCTTTGCCCTCGGGATCACGGATCGTCAGGGGATGAAGCCCGGGAGTCAGATTTTCCATTTTCCTTGGTGGCAGCGCCGCTGAAACAGTGCTCGGGGCAGCGAGGTTGGAAGAGGACCCACTCTCGCTGTAACCCGTGAGCAATGCCCAAGTCGCCAATAGCATGGGGCACGGCAACCGCGAACCAGCCGAGATGGAATTCGACAGTGCGTTAGCATTGCTTGGACCGGTCCAGATGGAACCCCACTAGATGATCGATTCCGAAATAGAATGGCAATTGCAGATGGGGATTGCGCGGCGAGGTCAAGGCGGGAGAAGGAAGAAGATGCCTTGCCATCTTCGACGAATACCAACGAAGAGATCTACCTCAAACCCAGTATTTACAACAGGTTAAGTTCCCGATACGAACCCAGCCTCTCTTCTGTTCAGACAAGCACCTCAGATACATTCAGCTCGATTAATGGACGCAACAATTGTCATGTTATTTCGGGATCGATCATCTAGGGACGGTGTTCTTCCGCCGCCAGCTGGACGGTGAGTCCGTCGGGATCGTCAAAGTAGATTCGATCTCCTGTGATTCGGGATTCGAGGTTCTGCTCCCGGAGTTTCTGAGCCGCCTTATGGGCATCGTAGCCCTCGACTGAGTAGCAGTAATGATCCATGCCGGCCTGGTCTCGTCCGAAGAGGGCGACGAAGTTGTCTCCGAAGGTGAGAAAGCAACTGCCCGCACTCTCGCGGCTGACGCGCATTCCCAGGAGCTTCGTGTAGAAATCCCGGGATCGGCCTATATCGGTGACGGCAAGGGCGACGTGATTCAGGCCGGTGGCAGCAAAGGTGCTGTTCGAGGTGGCAGCCACGGTGCCACCGACCAGTGCCGTGAGGCCGACCACCAGCTGTCGTCTCGTCAGCCCACCTTTCTCGTAGGCCTGGACCAGATTTTCAATTCGATCTTGCATGCGATTCTCCTTTTCTTTGCATTCTACTTCACCGGATCCAGGAATGCCCTGCTTCCCTCGAACCCAGAATGGCGACCTCAGTTCAGGAAGAGTTTATCGATCCAGGGCCAACCCAATATGAGGGCGATCAGGCCCAAAAGTGGAAGTAGGGCAAGGGACGATTTGAGGACGATCTTCCGCCGGGAATCTCCTGCTTGGATCAACTTACTCAGGATTGCTCCGGAGGCGAGATTGACCGCCAACGACACCGGGCTGATCCACTGAAAGCTGAGCGGTGTAGTGTCAACCACGCCAGCAGGGGCGAGAGCCGGCAGTGTCTGTAAGTGGTCGTAAAAGTTCCCTGAAAAGGCGATCAGGACTCCGGCCACGATGCCGTAGATCGCTCCCACAACCGCGCCGGCCGGCTTTCCGAACTTGATGAAAAGAGCAAAAAAGAACAGGCTGAAAGCGGGTGTGGCCAACAGGTTCGTGGTTCTCGCCGTCATGCCGGTGATGTTGCCGGGAACGTTGCCCATGTAGGAGCTGACAATGACGACGACCGCACCCAGGCCGAAGGCCAGGCATTGGGCTAGCCGGACATGTCCCTTGGCCGTCTTGGGCTTCAGACCGAAGCGGTCCAGGAAGTCATTGGTGACAACGGCGGTTATGGAGTTTACACCCGAGTCGAGGCTGGACATGGCCGCCGCGAACATGGCGGAGATCACCAATCCCGAGATGCCTACCGGCAAGTGGAAGGAGATGAACCTGGGAAAGATCTGGTCACCGTTTTCTGCCAGGCTCAGTCCCAGTGGCAGTTCGTCGGGCCTCGCCTGGAAGTAGCCCAGGAGGGCAAAGCCGACGAACAGCAGGGTTCCCAAGACCGTGAAACCTACCAGCGTCTGGGTGAGGTAGGACCGTTTAGCGGCTGCCAAATCACGAGTGGCCATGAATCGCTGAACGCTGAGTTGGTCTCCTCCGGCGGTGCAGATGGTCCACACCAGCACCGAAAAGAAGGTCCCAAACATGGTGACGCGAATCTGTGGGTCGAAACTGAAGGCGGGTTGAACGTCCCAAAAAGGTTGCCAGGTGGTGGGAACCCAGCTGAGATCTCCGAGCTCGATCGTTATCAGGACCACGACCAGAATCGCTCCTCCCAACAGCAGAGCCGTCTGCAGAAAGTCCGTGATCACCACGGCCCTAAGTCCACCGAGGGAAGCGTAGATGATGGAAACGAATCCGGTGACCAGAACGATCCAGGGGATCCAGCTTTCGTCGACTCCCAGCATCACTGTCATGGCTCGGGCCGCCACGTAGACCAGCAAGCACATCCAGGTCAGACGCACCAGGATGAACATTACCCCGCCCAGGATCCGAATGCCTAGGCCCAGCCTCTCCTCCAACAACTCGTAAGCACTGGTCACCCGGTGTCGCATGTAGAGCGGAAGGATGAATCGGCTCACGATCAGATAGGACACCGGGTAGGCGGGGAGGACCAGCAGGATGAAGATCGGTCCTTTGCCGATGGTCTCTCCTGGCACCGAGAGGTAGGAGATTGCACTGAGGTGAGTTGCGAACAAGGAGACGCCCACCAGAAAGGGGCTCATGTTCCCACTGCCGACGAAGTAATCCTTGGCGTCCTTCTGCTTCCGGCTGTAATACCAGCCCAGGACTATGGTGGAGGAGGCATATACGGAGATGATCAGCCAATCGATCCAGGCCAGTCCGGCATTTTTCAATAGGACCTCCAGTTGCAGCTTCTATAGGGATAGTTCCTGACGTTCTCGCAGTGCATTGTAGTGCGAATGCGACGTCAGGGCTAGCGAGCAGGTCCAGAGACGTTGGTTGAAGGCAGCGGGTAGGGCTAAACCAAAGGGGCGACCTCGGTCATGAAGCGCTCCATTCTTTCCAGACTCTCCTGGAGATTCGATCCCAGTAGGCTCATGTACAGGTGACTGACGCCTAGCTTCCGGTAGCTGTGAATGTCCTCGGCCACCTGATTCGCGCTCCCGGTAAGAGCCTGACGCCGGCCCCCATCAGTTTTTGTTTCGCTGAAGCTCCAGGCCCCTCCGAAGCGGATGTGGACTCGATTCGGATCCCTGCCTTGCTCTTCCACCATCACACGAAGCCGCTGGATGGCGCTTTCTAGTTGTTGGAAGCTCTCGAGAGGATAGCGGGGATTTCCGGCGATCGGCATCCAACCGTCAGCCAGACGAGCTACCCTCCGCAGAGCTGCCGGACTCTCGCCCCCAATCCAGAAAGGCGGATGGGGAGTCTGCGCCGGCTTGGGGGTGAACTCGAGGTCGGAAAAGCTGAGGAATTTTCCCTGGAAGGAGGGATTGGGGCTGGTCCACAACTCCTTGAGTCCCTCGATGTACTCGTTGGAGACGGCTCCTCGGTCTTCAAAGCGAGTCGGCACCTGGAGTGCCAGGAACTCCTCGCGCATCCAGCCGACGCCGCAGCCCACAATCAGCCGCCCTCCTGAAAGAACGTCCAGCGTGGCCAACATCTTTGCCGACAGGAGGGGATTTCGGTAGGGCAGGACGATGACCGAGGTCAGCAACTTCACCCGCGACGTCTGGCCTGCCAAAAACGCTAGGACTGTGAGCATCTCCAGTGTGCGCTGGCTCGCTTCGCCACCCGGGAACCCTCCAGAGACGCCGTAGGGATAGCGAGAGCGGACGGTCCGAGGCAAGATGAGGCGGTCGCTGGCGGCCAGCACGTCGAAGCCAAGTTCCTCACCTTTGCGAGCCAGAGCTCCCAGGATTTCCGGTGTGGCTTGAGGGCCAGCGATAGGAAGGTGCAGTAGATATTTCATGGTGTACGCAATCGATCGATTACTGGCATGGTAACATTGCTTCGCGCATGCTGTGTCTCAGAGTGCAACACGTCAGTCTTCCCAGACCAGCTGGCAGCGAGCAGGAAACCCGTGCTTTCTATGGGGGCGTGTTGGGACTGGAAGAAGCACAGCCGCCCAAATCGATTCAAGGACTGGATCTGATCTGGTTCCGGTTGGGTAATCAGGAGTTGCATCTTTTTAGGGAAGACCCTGTTGAGGATCCTTCGCGCCGCCATCTGTGCTTGGAAGTGGCCGACGTCGGCGCCGTTCGCGAGCGCCTGGTGGAGGCCGGCTATCCGGTGGAGGAAACGATTCCCATCCCCAACCGACCACGCTTCTTCTGTCGGGATCCTTTCGGCAACCTGCTCGAATTCACGACTATTCTAGGGGATTACGAGGCCGCGGAAAATGGGTAGGAGATGTAGCTCCGTTTCCAGCTCTGTCATTTGGCGGCACCTGCCTGTATCTCCCGAATAGCGAAGTTTCAGTTCAGTTTTACCCCCAGGAAGTGCTGGCCCCAATTCAAGAAAGAAACTTGGATTTCCTCTGCCATGATCATCGCTAGCAGCGCTGACAGAGCCATGACCGTGAGGGAGTGGGATCCTGTGCTTCAACGAAGCGGGGCCATGGTCCCTTTTGGGCCCCGCTCCCTGACAGTCACGGCTCTGTCATCTGGCGAAGGCTACTGCGCTTCCTCGTGCCAGAAGCACTGGCCCCATTTGAGAAATAAATTTTCCAATTGATGGAAGCCTAAAGCGCAGCGAGGGGTTGGGGACCAGCACAAATGTTCCCGACTCGTTTGCTTGTCTTCGGTTCAAAGTCCGTTTTTCGACGTACTCTGCCGCAGCCAAAACCCTCGCTTTCGCTTCAGGCTTACCTGATCTAAAGATCACACATCAATGGGTTGCACCCTTGTTCCTCAGGAACAACCAAATAAAGCTTCAGGTCAGGCTCCGGTGCCAGAGCTCCCGGGTCTTAGAAGCGGACACGCAGACCTCCCCAGATCTCTCTGGGAGCGACGCGCCTATAAACTGGCAGTCCAGTCACGAACAGCACTATTGCTGTTCTGGAGTGTGAGAGAAACTCGACAATAAAGAGGGGCCCCTAGTTGGGATCACTTGAGCCATTTTGCACGGATTGGCCCCACCTCGTAGAAGGGTTCCGGACCCCAGGCAGATCTGTCTGGGTAGAATCTACTCAGATCGTCGGACAACGGTTTTCCATGCTCTCCCACGTTGTTGTAGCTGGGCGGGTCTAGGGACGTAATATCAGCCAGGAAGCGGACCCCCAGGGCATTGACGTCATCGTCGTAGTCGTCAAGGATGGGCACTCCTCCGTAGGGGGAGTCCCGGCCATCCAGATCTCGGGTAAGGTGTTGGTGATGTTTCCCGGCCGACATGTAGACAACGGGGTGCATTAGATTATAGAGCTCCAGGCGTGACCTGAAGGGCCCAATCGGATGTTGGGAAGGAAAGATGGGGTATCCCTGGACCTTATCGGCTTCTCGCGATGAAAGGCCGAGAATGGTCAGGCGCCATGAGATTCCGTCGTTATTGGATTCCAGTACGAAAAACGCGTCGTCATTGTCGCCTCGACCCCTCGGCATCGTCGAAGATGAGGTAAGGACGGAAAGCCGATGCCAGCCGGTTCTCAAGTTTGTCGACAAGACCGTCCTGGTCCAGGTCTGATGAGGGCGGGTCCTTTTGGGTCGTGAAAACACTCCTTTCCAGGATCGTCTTCAATCCCGGTTTTCTGACCAGCTCCGGTCCGCTGATCCTTTCGTACCAGTAGAATCCCTCTCCACGACCCCCTCCGTGGTCACCGTTGAAGACGCGTCGAAACCCCGGGGGAGAAGTACTGTTCGGGTCTGCGGGATCATAGACTGCACCGTTCCATCGAAGGCGTTTCTTCGGTTGATTCCTGGAGTGTTTGAGCCCTACCACCGTCCATTTGGGAAGTCGGTCAATCAGCTGCCAGCTGGAAAATCCATTCCCCGTCGATTCGTACCAGGAAAAGCCCTCCTTCTCTTCCGAACCCAGATCTCCGCCAAACTGCCGGCGCAGAGATCCGTAGGGAGCCTCCACCAATTCAGCGGCCTCCTCGAGCTCCATTCCGAAAATCCGACGTACGGGCGTACGCCAGACTCTACTGCCCCAGCTGCCTTGAACCCGGCTGTGTCTCAGGGAGAAAACAAGCCCAGGTGGGAGGATGACAGGGTATTAACCTCGCCTGCTGGCAGTTGGTTTGACCGCCCACCATTCGTACCCAAGTTGTGGTGGCGCACCGGAGTCACCCCCATAAATACGCTCGACCGGTGCCTTCTCAGACGCTGAAAACATCGCCTCATAGCGTCCTTATACTTCCTCGTGGTGAAGGTTGTGTCTGAGCGGCTACGACCAGGCCAGGAGGGGTTAGCAGGGATTGATCGGTTTCGTCGGTTGTTTCGGTGAGGCGCTGCGGGTTGGAGAGCACCCCGACTCCCGCCGCGCAAAAAAGGATACACAGTGCGTGTCGTGCTAAAGGCCCCATGGCAACGCTCAAAAGTCGAACCAAACCCCGATTCCGAAGAGTTCCTCATGCTTGTCGAAGAACTCGTATTGTAGAGCTTTGCCGTTGAAGTACTGGCTTCCCGTCCGTATGACCCGACCCGACTCGGAGCTTGGCCACTGCCAACCGGTCAGAGATTTGATGTTTTCGCCGAAGTCAAATTCTTCACGCAAATGACCGTTGACGGCCGCGAACGGGGTCCCTCGGCAACCGGAGGCGCTGGAGGGGGCATACTCTGCTCCGAATTGGAACTCAAGTGGTTCGCCCTCCCTGGATCCCATAGGCGTATCCGATCTCACCGTAGACGGAGATGGCATCGTTGAGGTTTTGAGTGATCCCGGCCACCAAAGCGTCCCGCACGTAGTCTCTTCGTTCGAAGTCCGGGTTACGGTCCCGAAACTCATCACCTATGTGCGAGCTGATATGGTAGGTACCCCCTTCGAAGGCGGTGTTCCCGCTGCGCCAGGTCATCGTCACACCGACTCTGAAGTCGACAGCGTCCACATCGGTTCCAGTTCCGATGTCGACCCGCGTAAAGGCGCCGCCTTCCAGCTCCAGCTGCCAGCCTTCCGGATCGATCGCGTCACTGGTTCCGTAGCGCACCATGGGAAAGCGTCCTCCCAAAGCCGACTCCCAGATCCATCCGACTCCGGTCTCATAGAACCAGACCGAGCTGAAACGAGGTTCCTTCTCGCCAGCTATGTAGGAGCGATAGAGCAGTCCGTGGGGGAGAAAGCGCCAACGTTTATCCGAGGGTTTTGGAGCGACGCCGGGGCCATCGCAGGGACCGTCGGTGTTCTCGCAGTCAGGGTCTTGTCTATCCGATTTCTCGACTTGGACGATTCCTGGTTGCTCTTCGGTTCAGGAGGTTTGCCTTTACCATCCTCTTTCGTGCTGCCCGCAGCGAGGGGGGAGGATTGTGATTGTGCTCCAGTTGGAGCGACAGAGCTCTGGATCGTTGAGAGGTTGGGTGAGGCAAAGACGGGATCTCTGGCCAAAGCGTTTTCCAGAGATTCCACGCCCCCCGAGAGGAGGAGGTGTAGCAGAAGGAGTCGACCTCGTAGAAAGCCTCTTCGCGCTCGCACTTGCATTCAGGATTCGACTGAGGCCGACAGGGTCGACGGGAATAAGTATTCTGGCCGACATTGTACGTGACCCGATGGGTCGAAGAGACTACGTCAGCCAGTTCAGGATCTAGCCAATAGCACCAAAAAAACGACAACCAACCAGTGGCCGAGAGTCGGAGTATGAGCACGCCTTCGTGCCTTCCGGCCAGCTCGGCGCAACGGATTATAGCATTCTCAGAATGTGCACAGCACCCGAAATCGTGCCCGCAGAATCTCACGCCAGTGTTGCCTCTGCGTTCGATCATTCCGGGGAACCTTCAGTGTCGGGGGCAGGGTGGTTTTTCTCTCGTCCGGCTCTCTCCTCGGAATCTGGCAGCTTATTGCTAACGGGTCGAGTCGTTCGCGGCTCTGACGGACTTGGTTTTGAATACTGGTCGTCTACTCGTTTGTGGCTTCTGTTGGCTGTAGCTGTTTCCGGTACTGATCACTACTCACTACTCACTACTCACTACTCACTACTCGTTCTCGGGCTTGGGTCGGCAGTCTGAAGACGAGCCAGAGGGCCAGGAGAGCAATCGAGACACCAAGGATGAAACTAGCAGAAAAACCGTAGCTGTCGGTTAGGGCACCGTAAATCAGGGGTGCGAAACTGCTGATGGGCGTGACCAGGGTGAGAAAGGCCAGGTTCCGGGCGCTGGTTGCAGGGGATGAGATGGATACGACGTAGTTTGGAAAGTAGGCTCCGCCCAGCTCGCCGCCTCCCAGCAGACCGAAGGCCAATAGATAGAAGTAACCCGGTACGGTCCAGGCCCAGAGGATGCCAGTTGCTACCAGGAGCACGGTCGTGACCAGAGGAGCACGGATGCCCCAGCGCGCAAGGATCAGACCGAGGCCAAATCCGGTAATGGCTTTGAATCCAAAGCGCAAAGCGTTCATGTAGCCCGCAAATTCCTTGGGATCTTCGCCCAACGCCTCCCTGGAGTAGAGGGACAGATTTGTCATGGCGTTGAGGGCAATGAAGAACAGGAGATAGGCCAGCCACAAGAGGGCCAGGGTACGGGAGTGGAGAAAGGAACGGACTGTTGCCCGCATGGACTGGAGGAACGGTTCCTTTATCGAGGAGATAGAGATCAATTCATACTGACTTGAAAGAACAGCTACGCCAGCAGTGCAGACTGAGGCGATCAGATAGAGCACGGCAAAATCGGTCGGATGGGGTAGGGAAGCAATACCTCCGGATAGGATGAACTGGGCGAGTAGATTTCCGGCCACAGCAAAGAGTGGACCCAATGAAAAGCTCCATTTCAAGGCCTTGGCTCGAGCAGGCAGGTTGGTTCCGCGATTCAGACATTGGTACATGTAGACGATGGAGATCGAGTCCGCGAAGCCGAGGATCAAGCCTTGTCCTATGACCGCCACCAGCCGGAAGCCATCCTCAAATGGAAGGAACAGAGAGAGAGCTACAAGTACGAGGGAAGACGAAGTGACCAGGTTGGCCGTGACCACCGCACTTTTCTCCAATCGGTAGGGGATAAGCCAGGCTAGTAGGACCGGAGCGAAGAAGCCGAAAAAGTAGGCTGAGACGGGAAGGTTGGCGACAGTGGCACTGGCTCCCAGCTTGTCGCAAAGAGCGGCTTGCGCGATCCCGACATAGACCACGGGGGAAGCGAAATAGATCAGCATATTGGAGGAGGCGAAGATGCGGGAATTCTTTCGATCCATTCCCGCCGTGATGGTGTTGGTTTCGGGCTGATCTGTTCCCATGGTTCCGCCTAGGGATGAGTATCGCGGCTACGGTAGCACACTTGCGACGCCGGCCCTAACCGCAAATCTCCAGGTCGCCAAGGGTGCACGACAGGCAAGTGAAAGCGGGGTCCGCGACAGTTTCTCCCTAGCTGGAAAAATGTAAGACTCCAGTCTGGCTGAGAAGTTCCAGACGGTTGCCGTGGGCAGAGCTGGGGGGTATTTCTTACGGGAACCCGACTCCCCTGCATCAGTGGCGATGGGACGCTCCTGGCACTGGCTGGGGGCGCGTCAGGGCCAGGAAGGTGGTCAGGGCGAGTGTGTCGGTCGCCAGGATCATAGGGAAGGACTCTCCCCTCTGAAGAAGACGTTGAGCCAGCGTGACGGCTCCGCCATGCATTCTCTACTTCCAGTATCGGCCTGGAAGCGTCAGGAGTTCGATTTCATGACTGCTGTGAGCCTGATATCCTTCGGCCCAGGGCTGATGGCTGAGGCCGTGGTAGGGCGAGACCAGAAGTACCCGCATGGAGGCTATAGGTTACAGGTTACAGGTTACAGGTTGCAGGTTACCGAAATGAGGTTGATTGGCTTCGCCAGGGCAAAACACTCGGGCTTATGTGGCCTTTCCATCGATGCTCAGCTATCTCACGTAGGGGGATTTGATGCTGAGTCGTCTCCGCAGGAATTGTGAGCGCCAGCACCCATATCTACAATGTGACGTTCCCTCGCAGTGGCCACCATCTGCTCGCAAAGTGCCTGAGGGACTACTGGGGAGAACGATTCCGCTATTGTGAATGGTATGGACATTGCCGCCGGTCTCCTTGCTCCAATCTCAAAACCAATTGGCAGAAGAATCATGACTTCCAGCTGTCGCTGCTGCGGGTGCCCGAGAGACGATATGTGGTCCAATATCGTCACCCGATTGAGGGCATTGTTTCCTGGTACCTGTGGGAGCTGAAATGGGGGATACCAGCAGATCGCAACGGGCTCTTAAAGACGAGAATCTTACGGAAGATACCCAAATGGCCAAGCATCGCTCGGCTTTTGAATCCTGACTCTGAAGCGCGCTGGCATGAGGTCTTTTGGTTGAAATTGGACTTCTGGAAGGAATTCGTCTGCAAGTGGGTCATCGATAACACCTATCACAACGCGTACCTTCTCCCCTACGATCGCTTCACGTCTCAGGGCGAACGGGAAGTTAAGAGTGTGATTCGTTTCGTTTGTCCCGAGACGGTTGTGGACGAAGTGAAGATCGAGCGGATCGTGGCTCAGCACGGGTTCTCGCGAACGAAAAGTATAGGTCATTTCAGATACTACGATGCGAAGCTCATACGACAGGTGGAGGATGATGTGCGTGAGGAGATGGCCTTACTGGGAATAGAGACTATTCTTAAGGAGCCGTCAACCTGAGTGTTTCGGGGACGAGTGGGCAGGAAACTCCGGCCTACCCTCGGCTCTAAGCCGAGGGGTTCGATCGGATGTCGAATCGAATCATCTCTGCTGACCTTCGTCGTGGCGGTGGTCTCCAGGCCGCC